>CANHCJ010000435.1 GCA_947458025.1 Rhodospirillales bacterium
CAGCAGAACGGCCTCACCCTCGTCGAAGGCGAAACCCGCACCACCGTCCACCCCCGCGCCACCCAGAACGCCGCCGAGCTCGGCCCGCAGGACTACGTCATCGTCACCCTCAAGGCCCATTCCCTCCCCGCCGCCGCGCCGGACATCGCCAGGATGATGGGCCCCCACACCGCCCTCATCACCGCCATCAACGGCGTCCCCTACTGGTATTTCCACGGCCTCGAAGGCCCCAACCGCAACCGCCCCGTCGAATCCGTCGACCCCGGCGGCAAACTCTGGTCCATCCTCCCCCCCGCCCAGGCCATCGGCTGCGTCGTCTACCCCGCCGCCGAGGTCACCGAGCCAGGCGTCATCACCCACGGCTACGGCGACCGCTTCTCCCTCGGCGAGCCCGACGGCACCCGCTCCGAACGCGTCGAGGCCCTCTCCAAGCTCCTCATCGCCTCCGGCCTCAAGGCCCCCATCCGCCCCCGCATCCGCGACGAGATCTGGATCAAGCTCTGGGGCAATCTCTGCTTCAACCCGGTCTCGGCCCTCACCGGCGCCACCCTGGCCACCATCACCGGCCGCCCCGATCTGCGCGCCCTCTGCCGGGCCATGATGGTGGAAGCCCAGGCCGTCGCCGAATCCCTCGGCGTCCGCTTCGCCATCAGCGTGGACAAGCGCATCGAGGGTGCTGCCGAAGTCGGCGAGCACAAAACCTCGATGCTGCAGGATCTCGAACGCGGCCGCCCGATGGAGATCGACGCCCTCCTGGGCGCCGTGGTGGAACTGGGCGCCGTCACCGGCCACCCCATGCCCATCTGCGAATCCGTCCTCGCCCTCGTCCGCCAGCGCGCCCGCGAAGCCGGCTGCTACGAGGACTAGGCCCTCACGCCGCCGCCGTCTTCCGGCTGTTGGCGGTCAGCCATCCCACCGCCGCCAGCGCGATCACCACCATCACAAGCCCGATCCAGTTGATCGCCGCCCAGCCCAGCTTCTCCTCCAGGTAGCCCGCGAGGAAGCTGGAGATCGCCGTCACGCCGAAGATCAGGAAGTCGTTCAACGCCTGCGCCTTGCCTCGCTCGCTCGGCCGGTAGGTCGTCGTCACCAGCGTGGTGGCGCCCACGAACATGAAGTTCCACCCCAGCCCGATCAGCGTCAGCGAGATGCGGAAGTGCCACTCCGTCACCCCCATCAGCGCCGGGATGATCCCCAGGATCAGGATCCCCCCGCCGATGGTCATGATCGGCATCGTGCCGTAGCGCTGGATCAGGCTGCCGGTGAACAGCGAGGGCACGAACATGCCCATCACATGCATGAAGATCACCAGGTGCGCCTCGCTCTGCGGCAACCCGCACGCCACGATCGCCAGCGGCGAGGCGCTCATCAGGAACGACATCGTGCCGAAGGCGATCATCGCCGTGATCACCGAAACCGCGTAGTGCGGCTGGATCGCGATCTGCCACAGCGGCCGCTGCTCGCCCTGCGGCGTCGCCGCCTCGCCCGGCTGCGTCGCCGGGAAGCGGATCAGCGACATGATGGCGAACACCACCACGTGCATCACCACCATCGTGGCGTAGGTGCCGAGATACACCGGCGCCATCGTGTCGTAGGTCAGGTTGGTCAGCGACGGCCCGATGATCCCCGCCACGATCCCGCCGGCCGTCACCCAGGAGATCGCCTTGGCCCGCATCGCCCCGGGCACCAGCTCCACCGCGGCGAAGCGGTACATCTGCAGGCTGGCCACCGCATAGCCCTGGATCAGCCCGCCCACGCACATGATCAGGATGCTGCCCTGCACCAGCCCCCAGGCGCAGATGCCCGCGCCGATCATCCCCGTGGTGGACCCCACCCGGAAGCCGAGCCGCCGCCCATAGCGCTGCATCAGCAGGGCGGTCGGGAACACCGAGAGCATCACGCCCAGGTGCTGCATCGTCACCGGCAGGGTGGCCAGCTCGCGGTGCTGCGGCAGGAAGGTTGCCACCGACAGCGCCGTGGCGGCGAACATCATGGTGTTCACCGCCTGCCCCATCGCCTGGCAGGCCGCGAGCAGCAGCAGGTTGCGCCGCATCTGCGTGGTCATCGCGTCTGTTTCTCCGGCGCCCCGATTCACCGCAGCAGATACGCCGAGCCAGCCGCCGCTTACAACCGCCGCTCGGCATGCCTGCCGCGCGCGGGGGTGCTCAGAACAGCGAAAGCTGCGACTCCGCGAACCCCGCCCGGGCCGCCGCCGGCGCGGCGAAGGCGGTGCAGTCCAGCGGCTCGACCTTCTCCATCCCCCATTGCCGGGCGGCGCGGGTGAAGCGGCTGGCGAGCATGTCGGCATACACCCCGGTGCCGGTGAAGCGCTGGCCGTATTTCACGTCGTTCAGCGCCCCGGCGCGGGTCTGGCGGATCAGTTCCAGCACGCGGGTGGCACGGTCGGGGAAGTGGGTGGTCAGCCAGTCCTCGAACATCTGCTTCAGCTCATGCGGCAGGCGCAGCAGGATGTAGCCCGCCGTGCGCGCCCCGGCCTGGGCGGAGGCTTCCAGGATCTTCTCCAGCTCGGCATCGTTCAGCCCCGGGATCATCGGCGCGGCCATCACGGAGGCGGGCACGCCGGCGCGGGTCAGTTCCTGGATCGCCTGCAGGCGGCGCTGCGGGGCGGCCGCCCGCGGTTCCATCTTGCGGGCCAGCGCGTTGTCCAGCGTGGTGATCGAGAGGCACACCCGCACCAGGTTGCGCTGCGCCAGCGGCACCAGCAGGTCGAGGTCGCGCAGCACCAGCGCCGACTTGGTCACGATGGTCACCGGATGGTTGAAGCGGTCCATCACCCCAAGGATGCTGCGGGTGAGCTTCAGCGTGCGTTCCACCGGCTGGTAGGGGTCGGTGTTGCTGCCCAGCGCGATCGGGCGCGGCACATAGCCGGGCTTGCGCAGCTCCTTCTCCAGCAGCTCCGCGACCTCCGGCTTGTAGACGAGCTTCGTTTCGAAATCGAGGCCGGGGGAGTAGCCGAGATAGGCGTGCGTCGGCCGGGCGAAGCAGTAGACGCAGCCATGCTCGCAGCCGCGATACGGGTTGATCGCGCGGTCGAAGCCGATGTCGGGTGACTGGTTGTAGGCGATCGCGCTGCGCGTGGTGTCGCGCAGCAGGGTGGTGGGCAGCGGCGGCAGGTCGGCGAAATCGGCCGCCAGCGTGCCCCAGCCGTCGTCGAACGCGCCGCCGGTCTGCGCATCGAACCGGCTGGGCGGGTTGGTGACCGCACCGCGCCCCTTGCGCGCCAGTGGCGGAGTGGAGGACTCTTCCTCCATGGCGGGAGCAGGCATCACCTTGGCACCAACGCGCATCGGCGGCGGCGGGATCATCAGGGCGGCCACCTTGGCCGCGCGGGCGCGCATGCCCGACGGCAGCTCCGGCTCCCCGGCGCGGTCCAGGGCGGCGATCTCCTCCGGGTCGATCTCGCGCGCCAGCTCGTCAGCCTTGTGGTTTCCACGCATGTTCGTGTTCCCCATCCGTTCTGGGCCCAGAGTGCCGTCGATGGCGCCCAGGGTCAAGAACGAATAGCGAACAGGTTTCGATTTCGGCGTATCTTTTCCCATGTCCCTTTCGGTCGTGATCCCCGCCCTGAACGCCGCCGCCGTGCTGCCCGCCTGCATCGGCGCGCTGGCGCGGCTGCCCGGGGAGATCGTGGTGGTGGATGGCGGCAGCACCGACGGCACGCCGGAGGTGGCGGCGCGGCTGGGGGCGCTGGTGGTGCAGGCCCCGCGCGGGCGCGGGCGGCAGA
>CANHCJ010000436.1 GCA_947458025.1 Rhodospirillales bacterium
AGGGCGGCGGGCTTGGGCAGCTGGCGCCAGCGCGAGCTGTCCTCCGGCGCCGTGGTCACCGGGCTGTTGCCGCCCAGCAGGCCCTGCGCCGCGGCCGGCACCGCGCCGAGGGCGAGCAGGCAAGCTGCGGCAAGGGCGAGGCGGGTGGGGGTGTCGATGTGCGCCATGCTGGTTCCTGTCAGGGGTTCAGCCACCAGAACCCGAGGTTGAGATACGTCGCATAGAGGCTCCAAAGCAAATACGGCAGCATCAGCAGCGCCGCGCGGCGGTCCAACGGCAGGAAGGCCCGGATCGCCAGCCCGATCAGCGGCAGCAGCACGGCCAGCACGGCAAGGCCCAGCAACGGCCGCTGCAGCCCGAAGAAGGCCGGGGTCCACAGCGCATTGGCCAGCAGCTGCCAGCCCCACAGCCGCAGCGCCCCCCCGCGCTGCGCCGGGGCCACCCCGGGCGCGCGCCACACCAGCCAGGCCGCGGTGCCCATCATCACGTACAGCGTGGTCCACACCACCGGAAACGCCCAGTTCGGCGGCACCCCGGGCGGGCGGTTCAGCGTCAGGTACCAGCCGCGCACGCTGTCGGCCGTCAGCGTGCTGCCGGAGGCACCCACCAGCAGGCACAGCCCCACGAACCCCACCAGGGCCAGCAGCGCGGGCAGGCCGCGCGGAGCATGCTCAGGAGTTTCGAAGGCACCGCCCTCCCATCATGCGCCTTCCCGTCATTGCCTTCATTCAGGCGCCTTCCCGGCGCCAGGCCATCAACGCCAAGCCGAGGATCAGCGGCAGCGCCAGCCACGAAGGCAGCAGCGGGCTTGCGGCGATGCCGGTCACCACATGGTCGTGGCGGCGCTGCAGCCCGATCCAGCCGGTGCCGCTCGCCTCGCGGTTCGGCTCCGTCCGGCGCAGCGCCGGCGCACCCTGCGCGATCCCGTCCAGCCAATGCGTGCTCCCGCCGGTCGCCTTCACCTGCGCCGCCAGCAGCGTGGCGGTGGCGCGCATGTCGGCCACCTCCACCGGGTTGGCGGTGAACGAGGCGGCATAGGCGGTGCGCACCCCGTCGCTCACGCTCCACACCCCCGGCGCCGCGGCCGGCATGGTACCCACGGAACGCCCGGGGCGCACCGGCTCCGGCGCCAGGCGGCTGGCCACACCCTCCGGGTCCGTCACCGTCAGCGGCGGCGGCGGCGCGTCCTCCGTGGTGCGGCGCTCCACCGTCAGCTGCCCGCGCTCGATGCGCGCCAGCAGCGCGGTCTCCTCAAGCTCCGGCTCCTTCATCAGCCAGTGCGCGATCCGCCGCAGCAGCTCGCCCTGCGGCCCGCCCCCGTCATGCCCGCGCGACCACAACCAGATATGGTCCGACAGCAGCAGCGCCGTGCGCCCCTCGCCCACATGCTCCAGCGTCAGCAGCGGGGCGGCCTCCGCCGCACCGGGCGTCGGCGCGGCCAGGATCACGTCGCCGCGCAGGTTGGCCGGCTCGATGCGCCGGTACCAGCGCCCCCAGGTCGGCGGCGCGCCGGCCTTCCAGCCCGGCAGGTTCTCCGTCACCGGGTGCCGCGCACCCAGCGCCGTCACCTCCGGCCG
Organism: Rhodospirillales bacterium; assembly: GCA_947458025.1. GTDB lineage: Bacteria > Pseudomonadota > Alphaproteobacteria > Acetobacterales > Acetobacteraceae > CAMDGX01. Next base: position 1,578 of record CANHCJ010000436.1, read on the forward strand.
GAACGCCTCCTCCACCAGCGCGTTCCCCCCCGGCGCCGGCCGCGCCGGCAGCACCGCCGCCAGCGGGCTGGCCGCCAGCGAGCCCGGCGAGGCGAATTCCGGCCCGGAGCTCATCAGCAGCGCCCCGCCCTGGCGCACATAATCGGCGATGTTGCGCAGATACACCGGCGGCAGCGTGGAGCGGTTGGCGAACCGGTCCATGATGATCAGGTCGAATTCCTTGATCTTCACCTGGAACAGCTCGCGCACCGGAAAGGCGATCAGCGCCAGCTCGTTCAGCGGCGTCATGTCGTCCTTCTCGGGCGGGCGCAGGATGGTGAAGTGCACCAGGTCCACCGCCGGGTCCGATTTCAGCAGCCGCCGCCACGTCCGCTCGCCCGGATGCGGCTCGCCGGAGACCAGCAGCACCCGCAGCCGGTCGCGCACGCCGTTGATCGTCACCACCGCGCGGTTGTTGGCGTGGGAGACCTCGCCCGGCAGCGGGTCCACCGAAAGCTCCACCACCGTCGGCCCGCCGCGGGTGATCGGGATCTCCACCTCGCGCTCCACCCCCGGCGGCGTCTCCTCGGTGCGCGGCGGCTCGCCATCGCGCCGTATGGTCAGCCGCGCCGCGCGCCCGGCGGCCAGCCCGCGATTGGCCAGGCCCAGGTCCTCCACCGCCACCTTCAGCGTCACGCTCTTGCCGACGATGCCATAGCCAGGCGCCTCCACGATCCGCACCCGGCGATCCACCTCCTCGCCACGCGCGGCCAGCAGCACGTGCAGCGGCGCCTCCGCCACCGGCCCGGCCGGAATGTCGTGCGCCTGCCCGTCGGTGATGGCGATGATGCCCGCCAGCCGCGAGCGCGGAATATCCGCCAGCCCGCGCTCGATTCCGGCGAACAGCCGCGTGCCCTCGCTGCCGGCCTCCGGCACGGTCACGGTGCGCAGCTCCAGCCCCGGCAGGTCGCGCGCCTGCGCCTCGATGCGCGCCCGCGCCCGCTCGGCCAGCGCCGCCCGGTTGCCCACCTGCATGGAGGCGCTTTCATCCACCACCATCAGCGCAATGTCCGGCAGCCCCTCACGCGTCTCCTCCACCACCCGCGGGCCGGAAAGCCACAGCAGCAGCACGGCAAAGGCCAGGAAGCGCCACGGCGTGCCGCGCGCGCGCAGCCAGGCCGCCAGCACCAGCGCGGCCAGGCACAGCACCGCCAGCGCGGCCAGCAGCCACAGCGGCAGGGCTGGTTCGAAGCGGATCGCCGCGATCGCCTGTTCCATGCGCATCAGGAAGAAGCCTTCTTTTTGTGAACAAAAAGAAGCAAAAAAACTTTATCCATGGCGCCGCGATCTCCACCTGGAGAACGAGGCCAGTCGGAAAAGTCTTTTTGCTTCTTTTTCTTCAGAAAAAGAAGAGTCCTTTCTTTCATTGCCCCAACCTCTCCAGAATGGCCGGGATATGCACCTGGTCCCCTTTGTAGTTCCCGGTCAGCGCATACATCACCAGGTTCACGCCGAACCGATACGCCAGCGTCCGCTGCCGCGCCCCGCCCGGGATGGTGGCATAGGGGTTGCGCCCCTGCGCATCGATCGCCCAGGCCGCCGCCCAGTCATGCCCGCCGATGATCACCGGCGACACGCTGTCATTGGTCCGGTCCTGCGCCCGCTGCACCCATATGGTGTCGCCGGTGAACCGCCCGGGAAAGTCCTGCAGCAGGTAGAAGCTGCGCGCCAGCACGTGCTGCGGCGTCAGCGCGGCCAGCGGTGGCACCGCCAAATTGCGTGCCAGCAGCTCCAGCGCCTGCTCCCCGCCCGCGTTGAACCCCTCGCCGCTGCCACCGTTGCGCGTGTCGATCAGGATGATCCCGCCATGCGCCATGAACTCGTTCAGCGCCGTCACCTGCGCGCCCGAAAGCGGCGCGCTGCCCGGCACGATCGGCCAGTACAACAGCGGGTAGAACGAAAGCTCCGTCTCCCCCAGCGTCACCGCCGCCGGCTCGCCCAGCGCCGCGTTGGTGCGCCGGTTCACGTAGTCCGAAAGCCCGGCCAGCCCCGCCCGCGCAATCCCGTCCACCGTGGCATCGCCGGTCACCACATGCGCCAGCCGCGTCACCAGCGCCGGATGCCCCGGCCCCTGCGCCGGGATCAGCGTCTGCGCCTGCGCCGGCAGGGCCGCAAGCGCCAGCAG
>CANHCJ010000437.1 GCA_947458025.1 Rhodospirillales bacterium
CCTCTCCACCGCCCTCGGCGCCACCACCAACGCCACCGGCCAGCCCGGCGGCCGCGCCAGCGCCATCGCCCAGACCTCCGGCAGCCTGCTCGCCGGCACCGACTGGGGCCGCCACGCCATCGGCGGCTTCCTCAGCTTCGACGACCAGCGCGTGCTCGCCGCCGCCCGCCAATCCGCCACCGCCTGGACCGCCGCCCTCGGCGGCACGATGGAGATCGGCCGCGACCAGCTCACCCTCGGCATCGCCCATCTCGACCTGTTCCAGACCTCGCGCGCGCTCAACGGCCTGCCCATCGACCGCCCCGGCCGCTTCCGCGTCAACAACGCGCGCGCCACCTACACCTGGCGCAGCGGCCGGCTCTCCCTCGCCCCCGGCCTCTCGCTCGGCGACACGCGCTACGACGACGTCTTCGTCGCCGGCCGCCGCGTGGCGCAGCGCTTCCGCGACCGCACCACCACCGAAGGCGCCCTCACCGCCCGCTGGCAGCTCGCCCCGCTGCGCGACCTCGTGGTCGATCTCCGCGCCGTCGGCTTCAGCCACGCCCGCCGCGAGCCCGGCCAGCCCAGCCGCGACGCCACCGCCATCGCCCTCCTCGCCGGCATCGACTACGCCACCGACGCGGTCTGGCGCGTCCGCGCCCTGGCCGGCGTGCAGCACCGCGCCTTCGCCGACCCCACGCTGCGCGCCATCACCGGCCCGATGGCCGAGGCCTCGGTGATCTGGAGCCCCTCCGGCCTCACCACCGTCACCGCCACCCTCTCGCGCCGGATCGAGGACGCCGCGGAGCTCTCCGCCCTCACCTACGCCTTCACCGGCGGGCGCGTGGTGGTGGACCACGAGCTGCAGCGCAACCTGCTCCTGGCCGCCTCGCTCGACCTCCAGCGCGCCGACCCGCAGCAGCGCGGCGGGCACGAGACCCTGCTCGGCCTCGGCCTCGGCGCCACCTGGCTGATCGACCGCCGCCTGCGCGCCACCGCCAGCTGGGACTGGACCACCCGCCGCCGCGGCGACGGCAACACGGTGCAGGAAGGCCTCGCCCTGCTGCGCCTGCGCGTAGCGATGTAAGGTAGAGAGAGAACGGTGGCATGAGCGGGGCAGGCATGGCGTGGCGCGCAAGGAAACTCGGACTGTGCCTGGCCGCGCTGCTGGCGCTCTCCGCCTGCAGCCGGGTGAAGAACCTGCCGCCGCTGCCGGATACCGGCGACGCCGCCTACCGCCTCGGCGTCAGCGACCAGGTGCGCCTGCTCACCTACGGCGAGGAATCCCTCTCGGAAATCTTCCGCGTCAACGATGCCGGCAACATCGCCCTGCCCCTGCTCGGCCCGGTCCGCGCCCAGGGCCTCACCACCGACGAGCTGGGCCGCGCCATCATCGCCGAACTCGGCCGCCGCGGCCTGATCCGCGACGCCAGCGTCTCGGTGGAGGTGGTGGAATACCGCCCGGTCTTCGTGCTGGGCGAGGTCAACCGGCCGGGCCAATACCCCTTCCAGCCCGGCATGACGGTGCTGAGCGTCGCCGCGGTCGCCGGCGGCTTCACCTACCGCGCCGTGCAGGACCAGGCCGCCGTGGTGCGCCTCGTCGGCGGCAAGCCGGTGGAAGGCCGCGCGGATCCGCTCACCGTGCTGCGGCCGGGGGATGTGGTGACGATCTACGAACGGCTGTTCTAAGGAAGCAAGAATCTTCTTTTTCTGAAGAAAAAGAAGCAAAAAGACTTTCCGACCTTGCGCCCGCGCCAGCAGGGAAAAGTTTTTTGGTTCTTTTTTTCAAAAAAGAACCGCTTTCTTCCCTACCATCCGAACGAATAGCTCAGCGACAACGCCGTGAACACCTGGTTCGGATCGCCCCGCCCACCCCGCACCAGCGGCGAGTCGGCGGCGCCCCCTTGCAGGCGGTTGAACTCCACGATCCCGGTCAGGCTCAGCCGGCTGGTCAGCGCGTAGCTGGCGAACACCGCCGCCCCCACGCTGGTCACCCCGCCGGAGGGCCGGTGCAGCGGATAGCCGGTGCGCGCCGCCTGCCGCGCATCCACGCCGAAGTAGCGCCGGGTGAAGCTCTCGTCGCCCAGGTTCAGCCGCGGCCCGAACGAAAGCATCAGCCCGTCCGCCGGGCGCATCACCGCATCGGCGCGCAGCTCCGCCACCACGCCGTCATGGTCGCCCACGCCGCGCCGCACCTCGCCGCCCAGGCGGAAATACCCGGCGCGGTATTCCACGAACCCGCCCACTTCCGGCGTCCAGTCCACGTCGCCCATGCCGCGCAGCACGGCATTGGCCTTTTCCTGGCGCGGGAAGCGCAGCCGCACCACCGGCCCCACGCGCCAGCCGCCCTCGTTGATCAGGTTCGCACCCAGCGAAGGCAGGCCGCCCGTCGTGCTCAGGAACACCGTGTCGCGCCAGCGCAGGTCCACCACCGGGGCGGCCATCAGCGTCGTGCTGCGGGAGCCGGCGTAATCCGGCCGCAGCGCCACGCCCATGCCCAGCGACACGCGGAAATTGCCCTGCCGCGCCGCCCCCGGCTCCGTCACCGTGTCGGGCGCAGCCACCGAAGGCGCCTGGGCCTGCGCCACGGCGGGCACCACGGCCGATGCCAGGGCCGTGGCCGCCACGAACGCCACCCAACGCAGACCCTGCACGAAACCCATCCCGATGAACCTCCGCCAGCCCTTTACATCGGGCGAATTCCGCCGGCGCGCAATACGCGCGGCGGCAAAGTTCACGTGAATTGCAGGCAATTGATTGCCGAAGGTTTACCCGGCGCCCAATGCCCGGCGCGCCTCGGTGGCCAGCCGGTCGGCGCGCTCGTTCATCGCGTCGCCGGCATGCCCGCGCACCCATTTCCACTCGATCTCGTGCGGCGCCGCCGCGTCCAGCACGCGCCGCCACAAATCCATGTTGGCCACCGGGTCCCCGGCCGCGTTGCGCCAGTTGCGCCGCACCCAGCCCTGGTGCCAGCGCGTGATCCCGTTGCGCAGGTATTCGCTGTCGGTGTGCAGCACCACCCGGCACGGCCGCTTCAGCGCCTCCAGCGCCGCCGCCGCCGCGGTCAGCTCCATCCGGTTGTTGGTCGTCGCCGCCTCGCCGCCGGAAAGCTCGCGCTCCACCGCGCCGAAGCGCAGCACCGCCCCCCAGCCGCCCGGCCCCGGGTTCGGCTTGCAGCCGCCATCGGTCCAGATCTCCACGGCCGGGCCCTCGCCCGAAGCCGCCTCAGAGCCCGAGGGCATGCTCGTCCCGCGCCGTCAGGAAGAAGCGCAGCCGCCGGATGTATTCCATGGGGTCCTTGCGGGTCACCAGCGCGCCCGGCGGGGTGTTGATCCAGTCGAACAGCCGGGTCAGCGAAAAGCGGATCGTCGCCCCCCGGCACAGCAGCGGCAGCGCCGCCCGCTCCGCCGGCGACAGCGGCCGCACCGCGTCATACGCCCCCAGCAGCGCCCGCGCCTTGGTCACGTTGAACATGTAGTCCGGCTCGAAGCACCAGGCGTTCAGGCACACCGCCACGTCATAGGCCAGCAGGTCGGTGGCCGCGAAGTAGAAGTCGATCAGGCCCGAAAGCCGGCCATCCAGGAAGAACACGTTGTCCGGGAACAGGTCGGCATGGATGTGCCCCACCGGCAGCCCCTTCGGCCAGGCCGCCAGCGTGGCGCCCAGCGCGGCATCCAGCTCGTCGCACAGCGCCGCCGTGGCCGCATCCGCCCCGGTCGCCGCCAGCGAATCGCGCGCCCGGCACAGCAGC
>CANHCJ010000438.1 GCA_947458025.1 Rhodospirillales bacterium
CAAGGCCAAGCTCCGAAAGGCCGGCGAGCGCACCGTCGAAGGCCTCTGGTCCGCCATCGGGCGGATCATCGACACCTTCACACCCAACGAGTGCGCCAACTACTTCGCCGCAGCAGGCTATGATCCAGACTGATCGGCTACCGCTCTAGATAGCAGGCGCGAGCACCTCAAGATCTCCTTCAGCCATCTCTCCAGATCGTGCTGTTTGAAGCTGCGCGAAGGCTCTATGCCTTTGCGATCCACATGCGCCCACAGCATGGAACCGGCCAAGCGCACGTCCGTCCCAGCAGTTTGAACTGTACGGTGCGCCAAGTTGTTGCGATGACTACGGCAAGTCTCGATCAGAGCGAACAGTCCAGGCTTCTTTTTTGCTCCGAACCAGATCGCTGCTAGACGCTCCCTGTGCGGCAGGCGCCTAATGAACTCGGTGACCGCGGCCTTCAGCATTGCCTCGCGAGCCTGCGCGGTCTGCACCGCGAAGAACAGACGCGAGCCAAAGCTGCCGTGCTCGTTGTGCAGCAGGGTGTCGAGCAGAAGCGCCAGCTGATCCTCGACGATCGTCCACGTCAGCATGCACTCGGCATATACTTCTATCATCCTCTGCCGGTTGAGTGCGGCAATCGCGCGTTCCTCGTCACATTCGTCCTGGTTCCGGCTAGCCATGCGCTACTCCCGCCAGCGCCAGCGTGTCCGCTCGAAGTCAGCGCCCATCATCTTTACGCGCCACGTCACCTTTTCGCGGCGCCAAGTCACAGAACTCGTGAACAGGCGAGCCCAGAAGGAGCGAGAACGAGGATTTATAGCGCTCTCACGCGCGCTGGCACTCGCGGGCGGCAACTCAGTGCGTGAGCCCAGCCCTTCCGCTCCACTGGAGCTTGTAGCGTTCACGTCAGTCTTGCTGGTGAGTCGGTCCTTCATGAGCGCGAACATACTGGCCGAACTAGTTTCGCGTCAGCCACCATATATTACATGACTCAGGGGGTGAGGCATTCCGCCAGCGTGACGCTGTCTCGGATTTGGGATTTTTTGCTACCCCTCATCTCGCTGTGCTGCGCCGGAGGGGACCAGTTCCAGATCCACAAGGTTACGAGTCTCCGTCCTCGGCATGGCGTTGCGGCAATACGCTCCGCTGCGCGGCATCAGGACGAAACTGGATGCCGGAGAGTCTGTGACTCTCCGGCTCGATGGATGAAGTCTTTTTGCTTCTTTTTCTTCAGAAAAAGAAGGCCTTGCTTCCTTACCCTGCCGCGTTGCTGACGTTGCGGCTGCGGGGGGGGATGCCGGTTTCCTCGAAGCAGACCTTGGCGAACTTGGCGACGCCTTCGCGGATGTTTTCCTTGCTGTTCAGGGCGAAGCAGAGGCGCAGGTGGCTTTTGGCGCCGTCGCCCAGCAGGGACCATTCGGGGCCGGGGTTGAAGACGATGCCGGCCTTGGCGGCGGGGGCGATGAGTTTGCGGACGTCGACGCTGTCGGGGAGCTTCATCCAGAGGAAGATGCCGCCCTTGGGCTTGAAGAGCTGCATGTGGGTGCCGAATTCGGCCTCCACCGCCTCGATCATGGTGTCCAGCTTGTCCTTCAGCACCTTGGTCAGGGCGCCGACGTGCTGGTCGAAATACTTGCTGAAGAACTCGCAGGTGACCATCTGGTCGAGCGCGCCGGTGCCGCCGTCGCTCTTGAGCGCGGCCATGCGGCCGATGATTTCCCAGTCGCCGGTGGCGTAGCCGAGGCGGAGCGCGGGGGCCAGCGTTTTGCTGAAGCTGCCGATGTGGACGGTGCGTTCCGGGGCCAGCGCGTAGATCGCGCCGGGGCCGCCGCCGGCCCAGATGAGGTCGGCGTAGCACTCGTCCTCGAAGATGATGACGTCGTGCTCGCGGGCGAGTTCGACCATGCGGTGGCGGCGGTCCATCGGCATGATGGAGCCGGTGGGGTTCTGGATGGTGGGGATGGTGTAGATCATCTTGACCGGCTTTCCGGCCGCCTTCTGCGCGGCGAGGATGCGGGCCAGGTCGTCCATGACGATGCCGTCGTCGTCGAGCTTCACCGGGAGGATGGTGGCGCCGGCCTTCTTGAAGCGGGTGATGGAGGAGGCGTAGCAGTGCTCCTCCAGCACCACGACGTCGCCGGGGTTCAGCATGGCGGCGACGACGAGGTCGATGCCCTGGTTGGAGCCGGTGGTGATGAGGATGTTCTCGGGGTCGGCGGTGATGCCGCGGTGGGAGGACATCTTGTCGGCGACGAACTTGCGCAGCGGCGGGTAGCCGAGCGGGCCGAGGCCCATGTTGTAGACGGCGATCAGGTGGCCGTCGCGCTTGATGACGTCGGCGGCCGCCTTTGCCAGCATGTCGGTGGGGATCTGGGTGGGGTCGTTGTTGCCGCCGATGAAGTAGAATTCGGCAAAGCCGGTGAAGCGCGGCGTGGGGGCGGGGGCGCCCGTGGCGGCATGGGCGGCGAAGCGGTTGGGCATGCTGTCCATCGGGGACGCTCCTCTGGCGGCGATTATCGGTTGTTGCGGGGACTGTAGCCGGTGCGGCGGGGCGCGCAACCTTCGGTGCGCGGCGGGGTGGCGCGTTGTTCGGGGGGGGCGGCGGGAGTAGGCTGGGGGGCCGCGGCCCAGGGCCCGGGGTGGAGAGGCCGATGCGACTGAGGTTGGTGCTGCTGGGCGTGCTGGGCGTGGTGCTGCTGGCCGTGGCGGGGCTGGCGGTGGCGGTGCTGACGCTGGATTTCGGGCGCTTCGCCGCGCCGGTGGCCGCCCAGGTGCAGCGCGCGACCGGGCGGGCGCTGGCCTTCGAGGGGGATGTTTCGCTACGGCTGCTGCCGCACCCTTCGCTTTCCCTGCGCGACGTGTCGCTGGCGAACGCGCCGGGGGGGAGCCGGCCGCACATGGTGCGGATCGGGCGGCTGGAGGCGGAGCTGGAGTTCTGGCCGCTGCTGCTGGAGCGGCGGCTGCATGTGACGCGGCTGGTGGCGCGGGATGCCGACCTGCTGCTGGAGCGCGATGCCGAGGGGCGGGGCAACTGGGTGCTGGGCGGCGAGGCGGAGGCGGCGTCGCCCACCGAGGCCGCGCCTTCGCCGGCGCCGGTGGCGCGGGGCGGGGCGGGGGTGCTGCCGCTGGTGGATGTGATGGAGCTGACCAACGTGGCGGTGGCCTGGCGCGATGCGCGCGAGGGCGGGGAGGTGCGGTCGGTGCTGCTGCGCGAGCTGAAGCTGGTGGCGCGCGGCGGGGAGCGGATGGCGGTTTCGGGCGCGGTGGTGCATCGCGAGCAGGTGGTGGGGGTCAGCGGGGGGCTGGACCTGCCGGGCGGGGTGGCGGCCGCGGGCGGGGCGGTGGTGGCGAACATGAGCGTGACGCTGCCCGGCGCGCTGGTGAAGCTGGCCGGCGGGGTGGCGGAGGCGCGGGCGGGGCGGGGGCTGGACCTCAGCATCACCGCCGAGGCGGAGCCGCTGTCGGCGCTGGAGGAGCTGCTGGGGGTGGATCTGCCGGCGCTGCGGATGGGGCTGGCCGCGCGGGTGCAGGGGGATTTGGGCGGGGCGCTGCGGGCGGCGGAGTTGAAGCTGAAGCTGGGCGGGTCGGACCTGGCGGGGACGGGGGCGCTGGATCTTTCGGGCGCGCGGCCGAAGGTGACGGCGGAGCTGGAGGCCGTGCGGCTGGACCTGGTGGAGGCGCTGCCGGCGGCCAAGGCGCCGGAGCCCGGCGAGGCGGCGGCGGCGGTGCCGGCGGGGGAGCGGCG
>CANHCJ010000439.1 GCA_947458025.1 Rhodospirillales bacterium
CGCGGCCGGGGCCGCCGCCGGGGCCTGGCTGGCGGTGGACGGCACCGGCACCGAGGCCGCCGCCGCGACGATCCGCGCCACGCTTGCGATACGATCCTGAACAGCCCACATATAGCGGGCTGGAGAAGGGAGACCGTGCGATGGCCATCCGCAAGCTGCTGCTGCCGCTGACCGGTACCGCCGCCGGGGAGGCGGCACTCGACACCGCCGTGCGCATCGCGCGCATCTGGAACGCCCATGTCACCGCGCTGCACGTGCGCGTGGACAGCCGCGACGTGGCCCCGCTGGCCGGCGAAGGCCTGTCGGGCGCGATGATCGAGGAGATGATGTCCGCCACCGAGAAGGAGAGCAACGAACGCGCCCGCGCGGTGCGTGCGATGTTCGACCGTTACGTCTCCGAGAACCACGTGCCGGTGGGCGAGGCGCGGCTCAATGAAATGAGCGCGAGCTTCGCCACCGTGGTGGGCCGCGAGGAGGATCTTGTTGCCCAGCAGGCCCGCCTGTCCGACCTGACCGTGGTGCCGCACCCCGAGGCGGGCGAGGATGTCTCGTCCTCCGACGCGCTGCACGCGGTGCTGTTCGACAGCGCGCGCCCGGTGATGATCGCCCCGCTGGTTGCCCCCGCCCGCATCGGCACCCGCGTCTGCGTGGCGTGGAACGGCACGGCGGAATCCGCCGCCTCCGTGCAGGCCGCGCTGCCCTGGATGCAGAAGGCCGAGGCGGTGCGCGTGCTGGCGGCCGACGAATACCACCGCCGCGGGCCGGCGGCGGCCGACCTGCTCGGCTATCTCGCGCTGCATGGCGTGACGGCCGACATCGCCGTGTTCCGCCCGATCGACCGCGAGGTGGGCGCCGGGCTGCTGCGCGCGGCCAAGGACTTCCAGTGCGACCTGCTGAGCATGGGCGCCTATTCGCACTCGCGCCTGCGCCAGCTGATCCTCGGCGGCGTCACCCGGCACGTGCTGGAGCACGCCGACCTGCCGGTGATGATGACGCGCTGAGGCACGGCGCCCGAACGGCGGGACGCCGGGCAGGTTTCATCGAGGCGCCTTGGCCCCGTCACGCGGCGGTCATCGGGCATGCGCAACAATCGCGGCGTCGCGCCCCGGCATCGGGAGGCGGCGACGTGACGCATGCCCGATGCCTGGGAGCCCATCATGGCCATTCTGCGCACCACCCGCCGCCGCGCCCTGGAGCTGGCCGGCGCCGGCTTCGCCGCGTTCTCGCTGACCGACGCCGCCTTCGCCCAGGCGCCCGCGCCGAAGCGCGGCGGCAAGGTGGTGTATGGCCAGACCTATCCGAACTGGGCGCTGGGCGAATCCACCCGCGGCCAGCACGCCTTCTACTGGATCGACCTGCTCACCCGCTCGGTGTGGAACTGCCTGTGCTGGGTGGACGAGGAGCTGCGCCTGCACCCCGAGATCGCCACCGCGTGGGAGTCCGACGAGGCGGTGCGGACCTGGGAGTTCACCATCCGCGAGGGGGTGGTGTTCCACAACTTCCGGCCGATGACGATCGACGACGTGGTGGCCTCCTGCGCGTTCCATGCCGCGGTGCCTGGCTTCGTCAGCCGCCAGGTGGCCAGCGTGGAGAAGGCCGGGCCGAACAAGGTGCGCTTCCACCTGAAGGCGCCGAACGCCGAGTTCCCCTACACCATGGCCGACTACCGCAACGTGATGATGCCGGCCGCCGCGCCGGACCAGATCGGCTTCGACGGCATCGGCACCGGGCCGTTCAAGCTGGTGGAGGTGGACAACAAGCGCCTGGCGCGCATGGTGCGGCACGAGCAGTACTGGATGCCGGGCAAGCCGTACCTGGATGAGCTGCAGGGCGTGATCGCCACCGGCCAGGCGGCGATCAACGGCTTCCGGGCCGGGCAGCTGAACGCGGTGTTCAACATCGATCCCGGCCAGGTGGCGCAGTTCAGGGCAGCCGGCGGCGACGTGCACATCGCGGCCGCGGGCGACCAGTTCCTGCTGGTGCTGCCGAAGAACCTCGACATGGCGTGGAACGACGTGCGCGTGCGCCAGGCCCTCGCCCTGGCCATCGACCGCAAGGCGATCAACCGCATCGTGTATGGCGAGCGCGACGGCTGGACCGGCAATGACAGCCACATCTCCGGCAACGACCCGGTCTTCGTGCCGCGGCCGGTGGAGCGCGACGTGGCGCGCGCCCGCGCGCTGCTGGCCGAGGCCGGCCACCCCAACGGCATCGAGCTGCCGGTGGTCGTGTTCACGTCGAGCTTCCCGGAGGAGCCGCGGATCTTCCCGATCGTGACCGAATCGCTGCGCGCCGCCGGGATCACGCTGCGCTTCGAGGAGCGGCCGCAGGACGGCTACAACCAGTATCGCCTGGCGGTGAACGCCCCGGTGGGCCGCCCCGCCCGCAGCCTGGTGGGGCCGCGCAATGCCGCGATCTCGCTGCAGCGCATGACGGCGGCGAACCCCAGCGAGGCCGGTGGCTGGAGCGGCCCGGCCTCCCAGCAGTACGACGCGCTCTATGTGCAGGCGATCGGCACGAAGGACGATGCCAAGCGCGCCGAGATCTACCGCGAGATGCAGCGCCTGCTGCACCGCGAGGTGCCGGCGATCATGCTGGGCGGGCGGCGCAACATGGCGGCGTTCAAGACCAACGTGCACGGGCTGAAGGCGCATCCGCAGAACTGGGGCAGCCGGTTCGAGGAGATCTGGGTGACCTGAGTTGGGCGCCACCACGCTGGCGCTGCGCCGGCTGGCGGCCAGCCTGCTGGTGCTGCTGCTGGTCTCCGCCGTGGTCTACTGGGGCACGGCGGTGCTGCCGGGCGATGCGCTGACGGCGGTGCTGCCGATGGACATCCTGCAGACCATTTCGCCGGAGGAACTGGCGCGGCGGCGCGCCGAGCTGGGGATCGACCGGCCGCATTTGGTGCAGTTCGGCGAGTTCCTCGGCCGCATCGTGGCGCTGGATTTCGGCCGCACCACCGTCACCAAGGAGGATGTGCTGGAGCGGATCGACCACCCGCTGCGCAACTCGCTGCTGCTGGCCGGGCTGACGGCGCTGGCCGCGCCGCTGGCGGCGGTGGCGCTGGCCGTCGGCAGCGTGCTGCGCCCGCGCGGGCGGCTGGATGCCACGCTGACGGGCGGCACGCTGTTCGCCTATTCCATGCCGGAATTCGTCACCGGCAACCTGCTGATCATCCTGTTCGCCGTGCTGCTGCCGCTGGCGCCGGCGGTGATCATGCTGCCCACCACGGCGGCGGCGGTCGACCTGCTGGGGGTGATCGCCCTGCCCATCGCCACCCTGATCCTGGGCGGCATCGCCTACCAGTACCGCCTGCTGCGCGCGGCGCTGATCGAGGCGTTGGACAGCGACTATTGCGAGCGCGCCCGGCTTTCCGGCGCGCCGGAATGGCAGGTGGTGCTGCGCCATGCCCTGCCCTCCGCGCTGGTGCCGATGCTCTCGGCCACGGCGCAGTTCGTCTCTTCGCTGATCTCGGGCGGCATCGTGATCGAGTTCATCTTCGGCTACCCGGGCATAGGGCAGGAGCTGGTGCAGGCGATCTCCACGCGCGACATCCCCAGCGTGCAGGCCATCGCACTGTTCGGCGCGGCGGCGGTGGTGCTGTGCAACCTGGCCGCCGACCTCATGATCCTGGCGCTGGATCCGCGCGTGCGCCGGCGCAGCCATGCGTGAGGCCGTTGCCGACCCCGCCTCGGCCGCTTCGCGCCGCCCGGC
>CANHCJ010000440.1 GCA_947458025.1 Rhodospirillales bacterium
GCCCCCGCCGCGGCACCGCCCGAGGTGCGCTCCGACGTGGTCTGGCCGCAGCCCGCCACCGCCAGGGCCAGCCCCAGCGCGGCGGCGCCCCACGCAGCTCTCGTGTTCCGGCTCATGCTCGTTCCTTTCCCAAAAAGCCGGAGCCGCCCGCCTTCGCGCGCGCCACCCCGTCATTCTCGGAACGCCGGCCGACCCATTCGGGTTGCGCACACGCTTCGTTCAGTCCCCTTCCGCCCCCGGCAAGGCGGCACTACTCTCCCGTACCATTGGGGGAGCGGACCGGATGTACAGCGACGCCGAGCTGGACGCGGCAGTGGCCGAGGGGGCGATCAGCCCGCAGGCGGCCACCGCCTTGCGCGATTTCGTCGCCCGCCACCGCGCCGCCCCGCCGGCGGACGAGGAACAGTTCCGCCTGATCACCGGCTTCAACGACATCTTCGTGGCCATCGCCATGGTGCTGCTGCTGGTGGCGCTGGCCTGGCTGGCCGCGATGGCCACGCCGCTGGCCGGCGCGGCGGCGCTGGTGGCGGCCAGCTGGGGCCTGGCGGAGTTCTTCACCCGCCGCCGCCGCATGGCGCTGCCCAGCATCCTGCTGCTCTGCGCCTTCGCCGGCAGCCTGTTCTTCTGCGGCCTCGTGCTGGCCAAGGCCGTGCTGGACCTCGCCGCCCCGGGGAAGGACGACGAGGGCCTGGCCATCTCCGGCGCCGCCGCCATCGCCGTGCTCGGCATCTGGCTGCACTGGCGCCGCTTCCGCGTGCCGATCACGGTGGCCGCCGGCGCCGGCGCCGCCATCGCCGCTGTGCTCGCCGCCCTGGTCGCGCTGGTTCCCGCCCTGGGCGAGCGCTGGCTGGTGCTGCTCTTCGCCGCCGGGCTTGCCATGTTCGCCCTGGCCATGCGCTGGGACATGAGCGACCGCGCCCGCACCACCCGCCGGGCGGATGTCGCCTTCTGGCTCCATCTCGCCGCGGCCCCGCTCATCGTCCACCCGGTGTTCGCCCTGCTCGGCCTGCTCGACGGCCAGGCGGGCATCGCCCACGCCGCCCTTGCGATCGGGCTGTATGTGGCGCTCGCCGCCGTGGCGCTGGTGGTGGACCGGCGTGCCCTGCTCGTCTCCTCGCTGGCCTACGTGCTGTATGCCATCTTCACGCTGGTGCGTGCCGCCGGGGCGGTGGATGCCGGCTTCGCGCTGACCGCCCTGGTGGTCGGCTCCGGCCTGCTGCTGCTCTCGGCCTTCTGGCGCGGCGCCCGCCACGCCGTGCTGCGCGCCGTACCCGATGCGCTGCGCACCCGCATGCCCGCCGCCTGACCCTCCCCCCAAACGCAAACCGGCGGGGACAGGCCCCGCCGGCATCGTCAGGCCCGTCGCGGCCCGCTCAGCAGCGGCGCCCGGCGCCGTCGCGGCAGGCGGAGTTGCCGGGCTGGTAGCGCGGGTCGGAGGCGCGCTGCGCCATCGCCTCGCCGCCCAGCGAAATGCCGGGCACGGTCACGTCGCCCACCAGCGTCACCTTCGTCGGCACGGCGGCCAGGCCCAGCACCAGGGCCGCGGCCATCAGGAAAATTCGGGACATTCCTCGCTCTCCAATTGATGCAGGTTCCATTGCCTGCCGGAACAGGCTGGTCCCGAATTATGTCAAAATCAACACTCTTGTGACACGGACCGCCTAGCCGCTGCCGATCAGCACGCCGGAGGCGAACACCAGCGCGCCGCCCACGCACACCTGCATCGCCGCCGAAACCGGCGGGCTGTCCATGTATTTCCAGCGGATCCAGGTGATCGCCGCCAGCTCCAGCGCCACCACCACGAAGGCCAGCACCGTCGCCGTCCAGAAATCCGGGATCAGGTACGGCAAGGTGTGGAAGACACCCCCAAGCGTCGTCATCAGCCCGCAGATCCAGCCGCGCATCCACGGCGTGCCGCGCCCGGTGAGGCTGCCGTTGTCCGAAAGCCCCTCCGCCATGCCCATGGAGATCCCCGCCCCCACCGAGGCGGCCATGCCCACCAGGAACGTCTCCCACGCGTTGTGCGTGGCGAAGGCGGCGGCGAACAGGGGCGCGAGCGTGGAGACGGAGCCGTCCATCAGCCCCACCAGCCCCGGCTGCACATAGCGCAGCACGAACAGCCGCCGCGCCGTCTCGTCCTCCTCGGCGCGGGCATTGTCCGTGAGCTTGGTGGCCGCCAGCGTCTCGGCGGTGTGCTCGTGCGCCGCCTCCGCCTCGGCCAGGTCGATCAGCAGCCGGCGCACGGAGGCATCGGTGGTGCGCTGGGCGGCCAGGCGATAGAACCGCGCCGCCTCGGCCTCCATCATCTCGGCCTGCTGGCGCACCTGGTCCAGGTTCAGCTCCGGCAGCTGCCAGATCGGCTTGGGCGAGATCGCGCCGCGGATGTCCTGCCGGCGGATCAGCGGGATGTGCTCGCCGAACCGCTCGCGGTAGATGTCGAACAGGCGCCGCCGGTGCTCGCTTTCCTCGGCCGCCATCGCCGTGAACACCGCCGCACTCGCCGGATAGTCCGCCCGCAGCCGCTCGGCGAAGTCCAGGTAGATGCGCCCGTCCTCCTCCTCGTTGCTGATCGCCAGCGCCAGCACGTCGCGCTCGCTCAACTCGCTGAAATTCCGCATCCGCCGCCCTTTTTGTCGCCCGGCAATGATGCCGGCCGCGGCCGGAACGATCAACACGACTCCGCAATGATGAGAATGCCTCGCATCCGCGTGTCGCGGCGGATCAGCCCGGCAGCCCCTCCGCCAGCCGCTCCACGTCGCCCGCGGCGGTGGCGTTGGGGTGGCGCTGCAGCAGCAGCGTCTGGCGCCGGATCGCGTCGCGCACGCGGTCGTCGCGACGCAGGATGCCGGCCAGCTTCGGCGTGTGGCCCAGGAAGGCGGCGCAGGCGCGCGCCAGCGTGGCATAGGTGCGCTCGCCGGAGGTGGCGTTGCCGGCCTGGTTCACCACGATCCGCGCCTCCCCCACATCCCCCTCTCCTGCCAGCCGGTCGGCGTGGTGCAGCTTCAGCACGGCATAGGCATCGGTCAGGCTCGTCGGCTCCTCGGTGGCCAGCACCAGCAGCAGGTCGGCGAAGGCGGCCATGCGCCGCGTGGTGCGCTCGATCCCGGCGCCGAGATCCAGCACCACGTGGTCGTAGCTGGAAGCGGCCTCGCGCAGCGCCGCCAGCACCGCCTCCAGCCCCGCCTCGTCCAGCGCCGACAGCGCGCCAGAGCCGGAGCGGCCGGCCAGGATGTCGAACCCGCCCTCGTGCCGCTGCACCGCCTGCGCCAGGCTGCGCCGCCCGGCCAGCACGCTGGCCAGGTCGTACGCCGGCATCAGGCCGAGCTGGATGTCCACGTTGGCCAGGCCCAGATCGCCGTCGAACAGCAGCACGCGGCGGCCGCGCCGGGCCAGGGCATGGGCCAGGGTGATGGCGAACCAGGTCTTGCCCACGCCGCCCTTGCCGGAGGCGACGGCGACGATGCGCCCCCGCTGCACCGCGGCGGGCCGGTCTGGCAGAAGGGTCGGGGTGGTGGTCATGCGACAGCTTCCGGAGCGGGGTGGGCGGCGGCCGGCGCCTGCATCAGGCGGCGGGCCAGAAGGTCGGGGGTGAAGGGCACCATGCCGTCGGCGGCGCCGGCGCCGATGCCGGCCTCGGCCAGGGCGCAGCCGGCCTCGGCGGCGGCCAGCACGCTGCCGATGCGCCGCGCCGCATCCAGCTTGGTGGCCAGCA
>CANHCJ010000441.1 GCA_947458025.1 Rhodospirillales bacterium
CCTCGAAGCCCTCGCCGCCGACGCGCCCGACATCGTCCTGGTCCACGACGCCGCCCGCCCCTTCATCCCGCCGGGAACCCTGGACGCGCTCGCCGCCGCGCTCGCCACCCACCCAGGCGCCATCCCCGCGGCCGCGGTCGCCGACACCCTCAAGCGCGGCGCCGGCGGCCTCATCGCCGCCACCGTCGACCGCACCGGCCTCTACCGCGCCCAAACCCCGCAGGCCTTCCGCTACCCCCTCCTCCTCGCCCTGCACCGCACCGCCCCCGAGGGTGCCACCGACGATTCCTCCCTCCTTGAAGCCGCCGGCCACGCCGTCGCCCTGGTTCCCGGCCACGAGGACAACATCAAGATCACCTGGCCCGAGGACCTCGCCCGCATGGAGCGCATCCTGACCCCCACGCTCCTCCCGCGCGTCGGCACCGGCTTCGACGTCCACGTCCTGGCCGAGCACCGCAAGCTGATCCTCTGCGGCATCGAAGTCCCGCACAGCCTGGGCCTCGCCGGCCACTCCGACGCCGACGTGGGTATCCACGCCCTCTGCGACGCCATCTACGGCGCCCTGGCCGAAGGCGACATCGGCCGCCACTTCCCCCCCAGCGACATGACCTACAAGGACATGGACAGCGCCATCTTCCTGCGCCACGCCGGCGCCCTCGTGCGCCACAAGGGCGGCACCATCGCCAACGTGGACGTCACCCTCATCTGCGAACGCCCCAAGATCGCCCCCCACGCCGCGGCCATGATGACGCGCCTCGCCACCCTCCTCGGCATCGACGCCAGCCGCGTCAGCGTGAAAGCCACCACCACCGAAAAACTCGGCTTCACCGGCCGCATGGAAGGCATCGCCGCCCAGGCCGTGGCCACGGTGCTGGTGCCGATGTAGCGCCGGGGGCTTTCGCCCTGCACCGCAAGGCCAGGGCTCTGCCCTGGACCCGCCAGGGACCGGGCGGTCCCTGGACCCTGCATCTGTTGTTCCGCCTTCGGCGGGGAGGGGCCGCCCGGGTCTCTCCACCGCCTCGATGGCCCCTCCCCGCCGAAGGCGGAAAAGGTCCGGGGTCTGGGGCCGCCGGCCCCAGTGGGGTGCAGGGGCAAAGCCCCTGCTTGGGGGTCCGGGGGCGAAAGCCCCCGGCGCTTCACGCCGCCTGCGCCATGGCCCCGTGCCGGATCAGGTCGGCGCATTTCTCGCCCACCATGATGCTGGGGGCGTTGGTATTGCCGCTTGGCATGGTCGGGAAGATCGAGGCATCGGCGATGCGCAGCCCCGAGAGCCCATGCACCCGCAATTCGTCGTCCACCACGCAGTTGGCTTGCGGCCCCATCCGGCAGGTGCCGATCGGGTGGTAGGCGGTCTCGGAGTTGCGCCGGATCCAGTCCAGGATCTGGTCGTCGCTCGCCACATCGACCCCCGGCGACACCTCCTCCCCGCGATACGGCTCCATCGGCGCCGCGTTGGCGATCGTGCGCACCAGGCGGAACCCGTCCACCATCGTGCGCTGGTCGATGGGATCGTGCAGGAAGTTGAACCGGATCGCCGGCTGGTCATGCGGGTTGGCGGAGCGGATATGGATGCTGCCCAGGCTCTCGGGGCGGAGCTGATAGACCGAGATCGTCATCCCCGGCCACTCGTGCAGTTGCCGCTTCTTCGGGTTCTTCACGGCGTAGGGCACCAGGTGCATCTGCACGTCCGGCGTCTCCAGCTCCGGCCGCGTCTTGAGGAACGCCAGCATCGGCGCCGAGGGCAGGCTGTAGAACCCGCGGCGAGAGGTCGCATAGATCAGCGCCTCCTTCAGCAGCCCCAGCCCCCGCGCGCGGGTGTTGTAGGACAGGCCAGGCACCTTCACCCGCCACACGATGCGCGCGTTCAGGTGGTCGCGGAAATTCTCCCCCACCCCCGGCAGCGCATGCTTCACCTCGATCCCCAGGGATGACAGCAGTTCCGGCTGCCCGATGCCCGAGAGCTCCAGCAGCTGCGGCGTCGCCACCGCGCCGGCGCACAGGATCACCTCCCGCCCCGCCAGCGCGCGCGTCCGCGTGCCGCCCTGCTCGTATTCGATCCCCACGCAGCGCGTGCCTTCCAGCAGCACCTTCGTGGTGTGCGCCTCGGTCACGATCCGCAAATTCGGCCGCCCGCGCGCGGGGTCCAGGTAGCAGTGGGCCGTGCTCATCCGCCGCCCGTTGTGGATGGTGGTCTGCGTCTTCACCATCCCTTCCTGGTCCGGCCCGTTGTAGTCGGGGTTGCGCGGAATCCCCAGATGCGCCGCCGCGTCGAACAGCGCATTGAAGATCGGGTTCTCGTCCGGCACTTCGCCCACCCGCAGCGGCCCCTGCCCGCCGCGCACCTCGTCGCCGCCCTTCACGTAGCTTTCCATCCGCTGGAACACCGGCGCCACGTCGCGATACGACCATCCCCGGCAGCCCATCTGCGCCCAGGTGTCGAAGTCCAGCGGCTGCCCGCGCACATAGACCAGCCCGTTGATGCTGGAGGAGCCGCCAAGCAGCTTGCCGCGCGGCACCGGGATCGCCCGGTTGTTGGTGTTCGGCTCGGGGTCGGAGAAATAGCGCCAGTTGGCCGCCGGGTTGTCGATCAGCAGCCCGAAGCTGATCGGGAACCGCGAAACCGGATGGCTCGCCTTGCCCGCCTCCACCAGCAGCACCCGCGTGTTCGGATCCTCCGAAAGCCGCGCCGCCAGCGCCGCCCCGGCCGAGCCGGCGCCGACAACGATGTAGTCCTGCTGAACCTCGGCCATGTCCCGTTCCCCCATTTGGACGAAGGCTAGGCGGATGGGGCGGCGCCGGGCAACATCCCCGCATGGAGTCGCCCCCCGCCATCACCCCGGCCGAACAACACGTGCGCGCAACGCTCGCCGCCGCCGGCATCACCCTGCCGGATGCCGACATCGCCTTTCTCGCCGCCCAGCAGGAAATGCTCGCCCGCACCATCCAGGCCGTCGCTCAGGCGGCCCCGAAATGACCCTCGCGGAAACCGCCGCCGCCATCGCCACCGGCCGCCTCGATCCGCTGGCGCACGCCCAGGCCCACCTCGCCCGCATCGCCCGCGCCAACCCCGCCCTGCACGCCATGGCCGCTCCGGACCCCACGGTGCCGGCCCAGGCCGAAGCCCTGCGCGCCCGCCTGGCCCGCGGCGAGCAGCTCCCACTCGCCGGCATCCCCATCGCGGTGAAGGACGCGTTCGACAGCGCCGGCCTGCCCACCACCGCCAATGCCCGCCTTTACGCGAACGCCCCCCCGGCCGCGCAGGACGCCCCTGCCGTCGCCCGCCTCCGCCAGGCCGGCGCGATCATCCTCGGCAAGGCCACCTGCTGGGAGATGTCCGTGGGAGGCCCCAGCGACACCTCGCCCCAGCCGCCCGCCATCAACCCGTGGGCCCCGAACGCCGACCCCGGCGGCTCCTCCAATGGCAGCGCGGTCGCCGTCGCGTCCGGCATGGCCATGGCCGCCCTGGGCGGCGACACCGGCGGCTCCATCCGCCTGCCCGCCGCCTTCTGCGGCCTCGCCGGCTTCAAGCCCACCCACGGCAAGGTCCCGCTCCAGGGCGCCATCCCCTTCGCCGAGAGCCTGGACGTCATCGGCCCCCTCGCCCCCACCGCCGCCGACTGCGCCCTGCTCCACGCCGCCATGGCCCAGGAGGCGCCGCACCCGCCCATCCCGCTGCACGGCCTGCGCCTCG
>CANHCJ010000442.1 GCA_947458025.1 Rhodospirillales bacterium
CGGCGGCGGCACCGAAAGCGTCAGCTGCCGCGCGATCCCGGCCAGCAGGTCGCGCATCGGCGATTGCGGCGAGGAGAGCAGGTACAGGTCCTGCACCGCCTGGTTCATGCTGCGCATCGGCACCACGTTGATGTCGGCCAGCAGCGCGTCCCACACCTTGGCGTATTCGTCGGTGTAGAGCCTCACCACGTCGCGCTCGAGCGTCAGCATCTGCGGGCTGCGCGGGTCGATCTCCTGGCGCGTGCCCAGCACCCAGCTCTCGCTCGCCACCTCCCGCGCCGCGTTGGGCAGCGAGGGCAGCAGCACCTTGTGGAACCCCTCCACCGTGTAGAACCCCGGCACCCCCGCGGTCATCGGCTGGCCGGACCCGCGCACGAACACCCGCGCGCCAGAGGCCCCGGCCGCATCCGCCGGCCGCCACGGCGAAATCCCGGCGGCCGTGGCCAGCGGCCGGATGCGCGAATACACCCGCTCGGCCAGCGTCACCCGGCTGAAGGTGCGCCGCGCCTCCTCCACCAGCGCGCCATCCAGCGGCACGCGCGGCAGCGGGTTCTCCAGCAGCGCCTCGGCATGCCGCGCCATCGCCTCGCGGAACGGCGCCGCCCCCGGCCCCGGCCAGGCCTGCGCCCAGTCCAGCGCCAGCCATTCCTTCACCAGCGCCCGGTCCAGCGGCCCGAACCCACCGAGCATCAGGTACACCCGCGCCGCCTCGTACACGAAGTCCGGCCGGTTGATCGCGCCGCGGATCTGCGATTCCAGCCGCCACAGCACCCGCGGCAGCAGCACCCGCTCCAGCGCATGGCGATACACCGTGTTCGCCGCCAGCGAGAGCTTCTCCTCCTGCCCCAGCCCGAAAATCCAGCCCGGGCCCGCCCCGGCCTGGCCATAGCCGAAGGGCAGCCCGCGCGCCTGCTCCAGCAGCGCCAGGAAGGCGGGATGATCCGCATCGTTCACGGGGTCGAAGGCCAGCGGCTTGGCCGTCGCCTCATAGGCCGCGATCGCCCGCGCGCTCGCCGCGATCTGCGCCTCCGCCTCGCCGCGCGCCCGCAGCACCAGCCCGGCCAGCCCCAGCGTCAGCACCGCCACCGCCGCGAAGGCCCCGCCCCGGATCAGCCAGCGCCGCCGCGCCGCCCCGGGCTTCTCCGAAACCAGCATCGCCTCGCCGAACACCACGTCCTTCAGCAGCCGCCCGAGGAAATAGCTGCGCCCCTGCTCCGGCCGCAGGCTCGGTGCACGCCGCTGGTCCAGCCCGAAGGCGCGGGAGAGCGCACCCGTCAGCCGGTCGATCGGCGTGCCCTCCTGCGTGCCGGAGGCGAGGTACACCCCGCGCAGGAACGGCGCCGGGTCCAGCTTCGATCCGCCGAACGCCTCCTGCAGGAACCCCAGCAGCGGCGCCTCCAGGCTCGCCACCTGTGCCGGGAACCCGGCCAGGGCCGCGCGCCGCTCCGGGCTGCGCTCGGCCTGCAGCCGGTCGATCAGCCGCGCATCCAGCCGCTCCACCAGCGCGCGGAACGCGGCCCCGAACCCGGCCAGCCCCTCGCCCTCGCGCTGCGCCACATCAAAGGTATGGCCCCACACCTGCCCGCGCTTCTCGCGATCGAGGTCGTCGAAGAACTCCGTGAACCCGGCCAGCAGGTCGGTCTTGGTCACCACCGCATACACCGGCACCCGCACGCCCAGCCGGTCGGTCAGCTCCTTGATCCGCTTGCGGATCGCCCGCGCATGCGCGCCCCGCTCGCCCGCCGGGGCGGTGGCGATATCGGCCACGGAGATCGCCACGATCACCCCGTTCAGCGGCTGTCGCGGCCGGGTGCGCTTCAGCAGGTCGAGGAATCCCTCCCACCCCGCGCGGTCCACCCCGGCATCGGAATCCTGCGTGGTGTAGCGTCCGGCGGTGTCGATCAGCACGGCGCTGTCGGTGAACCACCACTCGCACATGCGCGTGCCGCCCACGCCCGCCACCGCGCCCTGGCCCATCTCGGCGGCCAGCGGAAACGAAAGCCCGGCATTCATCAGCGCCGTGGTCTTGCCCGCCCCCGGCGGCCCGATGATCACGTACCACGGCTGCTCATACAGGTACCCGCGCGTCCCCCGCGCCCGCCGCAGCAGGTCCAGCGCCCCGGTCAGCTTCGCCCGCAGCGCCGCCACCTCCTCGGCCGAGGCATCCACCACCGGCCCCGCAGCCGCCCCCTCCACCAGCGCCGCATCCGCCTTCGCGCGCCGGCGCCAGAGCCAGAAATTCACCCCGCCCCACACGGCCACGATCGTCAGCACGATCGCCAGCCGCGGCACCCACTCCTCCAGCCCCGGCACCAGCGGCCCGAACACCCACGCCAGCACCGCCAGCAGCAGCGCGCCGATCCCGGTCAGGAACCAGGCCGAACCCAGGAACGCGATCACCGCACCCATCGCCCCGCCCCTACCCGTTCCGCCGCAGCACGACTTCGATGCGTCGGTTCTCGTCGCGCCCCTCGGCCGTGGCATTGCTCGCCACCGGCTCCGAATCCGCCCGCCCCTCGGCCTTGATCCGCCCGGCCTCGCCCAGCGTGCGCAGGATGATCACCCGCGCCGCCTCCGCCCGCGCCGCCGAAAGCTGGAAGTTCGAAGGAAACTGCACCGTGCGGATCGGCTGGTTGTCGGAATGCCCCAGCACCTGCACGCTGCCCCGCTCCGCCTTCAGCGCCTCGCCGATCCGCTCCAGGATGCGCACGAAGGCGGGCTGCACCGTGGCGCTGCCGGAGCCGAACATCGTCGGCGCCCCCGGCGCCACGCCCTTGTTGCGAATGCGCACGATGGGCGTGGTCTCGTCGCCCAGCACCACCACCAGCCCGGCATCGATCTCCGGCTTCAGGAAGGCGCGCAGCTTGTCCAGCACGCCGGGTTCCGGCGGCGGCGGCGGCGGGGGCGGCGGCGGCACCACCAGCGCGGTGCGCACGATCGCCGGCATCTTCTGCGGCGCCGCCGCCATCATCCGCTCCAGCACGTCGTCGGAAGCCGCATTCAGGCTGGTGGAGAACCAGGCGAACAGCCCCGCCACCACCGCCAGCCCCGCCACCCCCACCACCCACACCGGCAGCGCCGCCCGCTTCGGCCGATACGGCGCCACGGCCCCCGCCCAGTGCGGCGAAAGCTCCCCCGCCGCCGCCGGCCGCTGCCGCGCGATGATCGCGTAGAGATCCTCGCGCAGCTTCTCCAGCTCCCCGGGGCCCCGCGGCGAATGCCGGTAGCGCCCCATGAACCCCAGCGAGAGGCACAGGTACATCAGCTCCAGCACCGGCAGGAAACTGCCGGGGTTGCCCTTCATCTGCCCCAGCAGGTCAAAGAACCGCTCGCCGGAGCGCACCTCCTGGTGAAAGGTCGAAACCAGCGAGCGCTGGTCCCACACCCCGGTGCTGCCCCAGGGCGTGTTCAGCACCACGTCGTCCAGGCTGGCGCAGATCGCGTAATGCGCCGGCCGCAGCTGCTCCATCGGCACGCCGGCCTCGCGCGCCGCCGCCTCGAAGCCGCGCAGCTCCCGCGTCGCCCGCTCGCGCAGATCGGCCGGGTCCGGCTGGTTGGCGGTATTGCGCAGCCGCGCCAGCAGCTGCAGCAGCGGCGCCGCCGCGCACCTCCTGGTGAAAGGTCGAAACCCGCGAGCGCTGGTCCCACACCCCGGTGCTGCCCCA
>CANHCJ010000443.1 GCA_947458025.1 Rhodospirillales bacterium
GGGCCCGGCCAGCGCCTCCACCGCCGCGCGCGCGCCCACGGCCACCACGCGGCCGTTATGGATCGCCAGCGCCTCGGCGAAGCCCTCGCGCAGCCCGCGCCACACGCGCCCGCCGCTGATCAGGATATCGGCATAGCTCATCGGTCGTTCCTCCACTGGCCGGCGATGTGCGGCCGGGGCGGGCTGTCGTCAACCCGCGGGCGCTTCGCTATCATTGCGGCCATGGACCGCATGATCGAATCCCTGCTGCTGGGCACGCGCTGGCTGCTGCTGCCGCTCTATGTCGCGCTGATCGCCTCGGTCGTGGCGATCTACGTGATGGTCGGGCGGGAGCTCGCCCACCTGTTCGGCAACATCCTCACCATCCCGGAATCGGAGCTGGTGCTGATCCTGCTGGCCATCCTCGATCTCTGCCTTGTGGCCAACCTGCTGGTGATGGTGGCGATCAGCTCCTACGAGAGCTTCATCTCGCGCATCGACGTGGCGCACGAAACCGCCAAGCCGGAATGGCTCGGCAAGATGGACAGCGCCAACGTGAAGCTGAAGGTCTCGCTGTCGATCGTGATGATCTCGGCGATCCACCTGCTGCGCGCCTTCATGATGGACAGCGACGTGCAGAAGCTGGTGACCATGGGCGGCATCCACATGGTGTTCGTGGTCTCCGCGGTGCTGCTGGCCGTGATCGACCGGCTGCACCGCAAGGCGCATTGAGCCTCGGGGAGGAAGGAAGCGAAGCGGTCACAGAGAGCACGGAGGACCACAGAGACCACTGAGGAGAAGAGATCAAACCCCTTCTCTGTGCTCTCTGTGCCCCCTCTGTGTTCTCTGTGACCGCTTCGCTTTCTTCCTTCCTACCCGCCGCGAGGAAGGGTCAGTACCCCCGCCCCGGCTGGTACAGGTTCGGCAAACCCTCCCCCCGCCCATGCGCCAGGATGGCCCCGGCCACGTAGCGCGCCCGCTCCCGCCGCGTGTCGAAGGCGGCGTTGTGCGGGGTCATGATGATGCGCTGATGCCCCCAAACGGGATGATCGGCCGGCGGCGGCTCCGGGTCGAACACGTCCAGGAACGCGCCGTGCAGGTGGCCGGAATCCAGCGCGGCCATCAGGTCCGCCAGCACCAGCTGCGGCCCGCGCCCGGCATTCACCACCCCCGCCCCCTTCGGCATCATCGCGAAGCGCGCGGCGTTCATGATCCCCTTGGTCGCCGCCGTGTCGGGCAGCACCATCACCAGCATGTCGGTCCGCGCCAGGAACGCCGGCAGCTCCTCCATCCCCGCGAAGCTCTCGATGCCCGGGATGTCCTTGCGGCTGGCCGACCAGCCGGCCATCGGGAAGCCGAAGGCCTGCATCATCTTCGCGGTGACGCTGCCGAGGTTGCCCATGCCCATCACCCCCGCCCGCACCTCCGGCGCGATCGGCTCCGGGTCGAACTGGTCCCAGCGCCGCGCGTGCTGGCCGGCGATGTTGCGCGGCAAATCCTTCATCAGCGCCAGCGCGCCCAGGATCGCGTATTCCCCCATGCGCCGCGCGAAGCCATCGGTGAACATGCGCACCAGCGGCACGTGCTGCGGCCAGGTGGGGTCGTTCACGATGTGCTCCACCCCGGCGCCGGGGCTGAAGATGGCCTTGAGGTTCACCATCTTCGCCAGCCGCTCGGGGTCCTTGCCCCACATCAGCACGTAGTCCACGGCCGCGAGATCCAGCGACGGATCGTCCCACAGCCGCAATTCCACATGGGGGGCGAACTCGGCGAAATGCGGCCCGTAATCGGCCAGCGCGTTGGCGCCGCCATGGCGGATGGCAAGAATGGTCACGTCGGATCGGCCCCCGGGTTGGTCTGCGCGAACCCTATCCGGCCAGCGCCGGCACCGCCACCCGCCCGCGCGTGTGCAGGTGGAAGCGCAGCGTCAGCAGCACCGCGGCCACCGTCAGCCCCAGGATCAGCCCCACCCACATGCCCTCGATGCCCATCCCGGCCTGGAAGCACAGCAGCCAGCCCGCCGGCATGCCCACGCCCCAGTAGGAGAAGGCGGCGATGAACATCGGCACCCGCGTGTCCTTCAGTCCGCGCAACGCGCCCATCGCGGCCACCTGCACGCCATCCGACAGTTGGAACAGCGCGGCCAGCGCCAGCAGCGCCCCGGCGCCGGCAATCAGCGCGGGGTCGCCGGTGTAGAGCGCCGCGATCTGCAGCGGCAGCAGCCACATCAGCGTCGCCGGCACGCTCTGCGTCACCAGCGCGGCGCCGATGCCCACCAGGCCCGCCCGGCGCATGCCCTCGGAATCGCCGCGCCCCACCGCGTTGCCCACCCGCACCGTGACGGCCATGGAAAGCCCCAGCGGGATCATGAAGCTCAGCGCCGCCACGTTCAGCGCGATCTGGTGGCTGCCGGCCGCCACCTCGCCGAAGCTGGCCACCACCAGCGCGGCGGCGGCGAACACGCCGGCCTCCAGCATCACGCACACCGACATCGGCGCGCCCACCCGCACCAGCGCCAGCAACGCCGCGCCGCGCGGGGCGAAGCCGCCGCGCTCCCAGCCCAGCCCCTCCGCCACCCGGCTCAGCCGCACATAGGCGAGGTAGCACAGCGCCGAGGTCCACATCGCCGCCACGTTCGCCCAGGCACAGCCCATGGCGCCCATCGCCGGCAGGCCGAACTTGCCGTACATCAACACCCAGCCCAGCGGCGCCAGGATCGCCAGGCCCAGCAGCCCGAAGAACAGGCTCACCCGCGGGCGGGAGATGCCGTCGGTCAGCCCCCGGCAGGCGCAAAACAGCGCCACGCCCGGCGCGGTGAAGCTCAGCACGCGCAGGAAATCCACCGTCTCCGCGGTCACCCCGGGGTCGATGCCCAGCAGCCCCACCACGAAGGGCGCCACGATCCAGGCCAGCCCGCTCGCCGCCACGCCCACCAGCAGCGCCAGCCACAACGCCTGGCGGAACAGCGGAATGATCTCCCCGCGCCGCCCGGCGCCATCCAGCTGCGCCACCCCCGGGGGAAGCGCCATCATCAGGCCCACGATGCCCATCAGCGCGACACCCCACGCATTGGTGCCGATGGCCACGATGCCCAGCACGCGCGCGCCGAGATGGCCGGCGAGCAGCACGTCCACCGTATGCTGGGCAAACAGCGCCACCTGGGCGCCGATCAGCGGAATGGCGAGGATGATGGTCTCGCGCAGGTCCCGCCAGGGGAACCCGCGCCGGATGAGATAGGCAACCATGGGAACGTCCGGGCCGATGGCCCGCCTTTGCATCGGAAGGGAAAGCGAGGGCCCTGGGGCCCGGGGTGTCAGCCGCGGCGCGCGAACGGCCGCGCGGCGCAACATGCGTCGGGGCGGCGATCTGTGGCACTCATGCAGGCATTCCCTTCGTCGGCGGCGCGCACCATGGCGAAACCGACGCGGCGGCACAACCGTTGCATGGCTGCCTTACGTGGGGCGCAAGGAAGGGTCTTCTTTTTTCTGAAGAAAAAAGAAGCAAAAAAGACTTTCCCCGCTTGCGCCTGCGCCAGGACGATCCGCCAAGGGGGAAAAGTTTTGGGGCTGGCCTAGCTAAGGGTTTCGGGTAGGCCTGTGTCAGCCACTATGTTTGTTAGAGTGTGGATAAGTGGCTTGCCGGAGCGGCCATTCGAAGCCTGGCGCAGGCAAGCCACTTATCCA
>CANHCJ010000444.1 GCA_947458025.1 Rhodospirillales bacterium
GCTTCGCTTCGAGCGGCTGATCTGGGAGAAGGGCAACCCGACCTCGGTGTCTTACCATTGCGACAGCTGCGATGCGCCGATCGGCGAGCACCACAAGACGGCGATGCTGGCCGGCGGGGAATGGCGCGCCACCGCCACCTCGCAGGATCCGAACACGGTCGGCTTTCACATCTCGGCGCTCTACTCGCCGGTGGGGTGGCTGTCCTGGGAGCAGATTGCCCGCGATTGGGAGGCGGCCCAGGGCAAGCCCGAGGACCTCAAGACCTTCCGGAACACCGTGCTCGGAGAAGTCTGGCAGGAGCACGGCGAGGCGCCGGACTGGGAGCGCCTGGTGGAGCGGCGCGAGGATTTCGCCATCGGCACCGTGCCGGCCGGCGCACTGGTTCTGACCGCGGGCGTGGACGTGCAGGACGACCGGAGCGAGGTCGATGTCTGGAGTTGGGCCGAGGGGTTCACCTCCTGGTTGGTCGACCACGTGGTGATCCCCGGCAGTCCGCGCGAGCGGGCACCGTGGGAGGAATTGGCGAAGCTCCTGGCCAGGGACTGGCTGCGCGGGACCGGCACTGCCGGCGCGATGCGCATCGCCAAGGTCTGCGTGGACACCGGTGGCCGGGATACGGCGTCAGTCTATGGCCACCTGCGGCACCTCCGGGATCCGCGCATTGCGCCCACCAAGGGCGTGGAGGGCTGGAACCGAGCACAGCCGGTGCAGGGACCGACGCTGGTGGATGCCCTGGTCAATGGCCAGAAGCTGCGCCGCGGGCTGAAGCTGTGGACGGTGTCGGTTTCCACATGGAAGGCGGACCTGTATCGCCGGCTCTGGCTCGGCCGCGGCGAGGCGGCAGAGTTTCCGGTCGGCTGGGTCCATCTGCCCCAAGGGATCGAAGTCGAGTGGGTGAAACAGTTGGTCGCTGAGCAGTTGCGCACGGTGAAGGACCGTCGCGGCTTTACCCGGCAGGAATGGGCCAAGCTGCGGGAACGCAACGAGGCGCTGGACTGCGCGGTGCTGGCGCGCGCGGCGCTGTGGCTGCTCGGTGCTGACCGCTACGGCGACCGCTACTGGCAGCGGCTTCGGGAAGATGCGGCGGACGCGCCGTTCCTGCCGCCGCAGCCAGAGGCAACCGCGAACGACCCGCCCGGCCGACGGCCGCTGGCCTCGGCAGGGCCAGCATTGGAAGCGGCGGCCACCGTCACGGCGATGCGGCCTCGGTCCTGGTTGGGACCGCGTGGCGGGTGGTTGCGCTGACGGAGACCAAAGATGAACCCCGACGCACTTGCCTGGGCGATCGCCCTGCCGGCCGGCAATCGCTGGCGCGGTTTGGCCGACGCCTACACCGCCGGCACCACTCGCGTGACCTTCGAGGGTCGCACCGTCGAATACCGCTCGCTCGCTGAGATCGCCCAGGCGCTGGCCGCTGGCTACGCCGCCGAGAACCCGGCCCAGCGCCGCCCCTGCATCACCCTGGCACGCTTCACCCGCGACGCCGGCTGACCGATTGGAGACCGACCGATGTCCGAGGACGACGTCGCGCAGAAGCTCGCCGTCCACGAGGCAGTGTGCGCGGAGCGGTGGAAGCAGGCCGAGGCACGCCTCAAGCGGATCGAGCTCGTGCTGATCGCCATCGTCTTCCTGCTGTTGCTTGGCGAGGGCACGGCGCTCGAGGTCGTGAAGCGGCTGGTGGCGAAGTAGGACGTCAGGAGCACCGATGAACCGATCCCGCCTCCGCGACGCTTGGCGCGCCCTTCGTGGCTATGCCGCGGCCCAGGATGCGCGCGCCTCGACCTGGGCGGCCTCTGGCGGCAGCGCCAACAGCGAGGTGGCCAGCGCATCGAGCACCATCACCCGGCGCGCCCGCGATGCCGTACGTAATGACCCGTACGCGGCGCGCATCATCGACCTGTGGACGGGTAATGCCGTCGGCGCCGGCATCACCACCCGGTGGCCCGACAAGAAGCACGCCGATGCCTGGCGCCGCTGGGCGGAGAGCACCGCCTGCGACGCCGAGGGGAGGCTCGATCTCTATGGGTTGCAGGCCCTGGTCATGCGCTCGGTGGTGGAAAGCGGCGAATGCCTGGTGCGGCTGCTGATCACCGAACCGACCCCCGCCAACCCCATCGGCCTGCGGTTGCAGGTGCTGGAAAGCGACCATCTCGACGCCAGCCGCACTGGCACGATCGGCGGCGCCATCACCGTGCAGGGCATCACGCTCGGCGCTACCGGCGCCCCTGCAGCCTACTGGCTGTTCCCGCAACACCCGGGCGCCGCGTGGTATCTGCCGGGCAGCAACCAATCCAGCGTCCCGGTGCCGGCCGCCGAGGTGCTGCACATCTACCGCAAGCGCCGGCCCGGCCAGTTGCGCGACGTCTCCTGGCTGGCGCCGATCCTGCTCCGCCTGCGCGACCTCGGCGACTACGAGGCGGCCCTGCTGATGAAGGCAAAGATCGAAGCCTGCCTCGCCGCCGTCGTCACCGAGGAGGGCGATGAGGTGCTCACCGGTCCCGCGGCCGGCCTACTGCGGGATGCGCAGGGCCGCACGGTGGAAGCCTTCGAGCCGGGCATGATCCTGTATCGCCGCGGCAGCGGCTCGGTGGAGGTGGTGAACCCCTCCGGCGGCGGCAGCCACACTGCCTTTGCCCGCCGCGCACTGGAAGCAGCGTCGGTCGGTGCTGGCCTGACCTACGACCAGGTCTCCGGCGATTTGACCCAGGCGAACTACTCCAGCCTGCGCGCCGGCAAGATCGAGTTCCGCCGGCTGTGCGAACAGGTCCAGTACGGCATGCTGATCCCGATGCTCGTGCGCCCCATCGCTGACCGTTTCCACCAGCAGGGCGCGCTGCTGGGCCTGTGGGGAGCGGAGGTCCCGGCCGACGTGGCGCATGTCCCTCCGGCACACGAAATGATCGATCCGCTGAAGGACACCACGGCCCTGATCGCCCAGGTGCGCGCTGGTTTCGTGCCGCAACCCGAAGCGGTGGGCTCGTTCGGCTACGACTTCCGCCAGGCGGTGGAGATGATCCGTACAGCCAACGCGCTACTCGATGACGCCGGTATCTCGCTCGACAGCGATCCGCGGCGCGTCGCCAAGTCGGGATCCGCGCAGGACGCGGCGCAGATGGCGGCGGTGGAGATTGCCGCGACGGGAGCGGCAATGCCGCAACCGCAAAGCTCTACCGACAACGTTAACTAGGATATTGTCCTTGGTCCGTGCTGGGACATAGTTACAATAGGCATATTTGGAAATGCTTCACCCACTTCTCGGATTCCGAACAACGTTGGCGCGATCACTTCACCGATTTTGACGCCATCTACGATCAATGGCTGATGTATCTTTGCGTGTACACCAAGATGCGACGCCACAAAAATGCCGGCGGCTTTGGCACCTCGGACGCGCCACTCATTATATTCATTCGGCTTAACGTCGAAAGTGCTTAGGAATGTTGTGGTCGTAAGTGTCCATCCGGGAACAAGATTAGCCAGTTGAATCGGTTGTGATTTTGGCCGACGCGGAGGCAACGTCGATGCTTCCGCCATGTGGACGAATGCAAATCGCGCCCGCTACGGGCGTCGTGGCCTGCGCTATCCGAGCGACCAGACCGACGAGGAATGGGCACTGATCGGACCTCTGATCCCGGGGGCGAAGCGGGGCGGGAACAAGC
>CANHCJ010000445.1 GCA_947458025.1 Rhodospirillales bacterium
ATCCGGCAAGGCACCCCCTGTCCGCGCGCAAAAATGATGTGGGTCCAGGGACCTCAGGTCCCTGGCGGGTCCAGGGCGGAGCCCTGGTCGGGGTCCGGGGGTGAAACCCCCGGCCTTCCCTAATGGGCGAAGATGTCGGGGGCGTCCCAGCCGAGGATGTCGAGTTGGCCGCGGGCGGGGAGGAAGTCGAAGCATTCCTGGGCGAGGGCGAGGCGGTTTTCGCGGATCAGGAGGCCTTCGAGCCTGGTCCAGAGGGCGTGCAGGTGGAGCACGTCTGACGCGGCGTAGGCGAGTTGTTCGGGGGTGAGGTCGGCCGCGCCCCAGTCGGAGGTTTGCTGCTGCTTGGAGAGTTCGATGCCGAGGAGGTCGCGGCAGAGGTCCTTCAGGCCGTGGCGGTCGGTGTAGGTGCGCACGAGCTTGGCGGCGATCTTGGTGCAGCGGACGGGGGCGACGCGGATGCCGAGCGCGTGCTGGAGCAGGGCGACGTCGAAGCGGGCGAAGTGCATGAGCTTCACGACGTTCGGGTCGGACAGGACGCGCTTGAGGTTGGGGCAGTCTGCGCCGCGGCCGCCGCGTTCCGGGGGGATGACCTGGACGAGGTGGACGATGCCGTCGCCGGCGGACATCTGCACCAGGCAGAGGCGGTCGCGGCGGGAATCGAGGCCCATGGCTTCGGTGTCCACGGCCAGGACGGGGCCGAGGGTGAGGCCTTCGGGGAGGTCGTGCTTGTGGAGGTGGATGGTGGCGTTGGCCATGAACTGTATGGTTCCCGCCATCAGGGGGTTTCCCCGGCGGGGTGAGCCGCCTTTATCCGATTGGTGCCCAGGAAAGGACTCGAACCTTCACGACCTTGCGGTCACTGGCACCTGAAGCCAGCGCGTCTACCAATTCCACCACCTGGGCATTTCGGCACCCTTCCGCGGGGTGGTGCGGGGGGTGGGCGGGCGATGTAGCCCCGGCTCGCGCCTTCGTCAACTGGCGGCTTGCAGGGGTGGTGAAAAAGCGGCCGGGCGTGATGGCGCTTGAGGCGGCGGGCGCGGGCCCATATCAAGGGTCGCGTTTTCGGGAGCGTATCATGGTTGTGGGTGGCAGGGACGGTCAGGAGATCGCCACGGTGTTCGGCGGCACCGGGTTCATCGGGCGGCATGTGGTGAAGCGGCTGGTGGATGCCGGGCATGCGGTGCGCGTGGCGGTGCGCGACACCGAGGCGGTGACGAAGCTGCGGCCGCTGGGGGTGGTGGGGCAGGTGGTGCCGATCTTCGCGCCGCTTGGCGATGCGGCGGCGGTGGCGCGGGCGGTGGAGGGCGCGACCTGCGTGGTCAACCTGGTGGGGATCCTGGCCGAGGGGCGGGCGGGGGATTTCGACCGGGTGCATCACCTGGGCGCGGCTGCGGTGGCGCAGGCCTCTGCGGCGGCGGGGGTGGCGCGGCTGGTGCATGTCTCGGCGCTGGGGGCGGATGCGGCGAGCCCGAGCCTTTATGCCAGCAGCAAGGCGGCGGGCGAGGCGGCGGTGCGGGCGGCGTTTCCGGACGCGGTGATTCTGCGGCCTTCGGTGGTGTTCGGGGCGGAGGACCAGTTCTTCAACCGCTTCGCGCGGCTGGCGCAGATGCTGCCGGCGATGCCGGTGTTCGAGGGCGGGACGAAGTTCCAGCCGGTGCATGTGGGGGACGTGGCCGATGCGGTGATCGCAGGGCTGACCCGCGCGGATGTGGCGGGGCGGACCTTCGAGCTGGGCGGGCCGAAGGTGTGGACGATGCGCCAGCTGCTGGCGTGGATCCTGGCGCAGACCGGGCGGCGGCGGATGCTGGTGGATGTGCCGGCGCCGGTGGCGCAGCTGCAGGCGCGGCTGCTGGAGTGCCTGCCGGGCAAATTGCTGACGCGCGACCAGCTGATTTTGCTGCGGCGCGACAATGTGGTGGCGCCGGGGGCGGACGGGCTGGAGGCGCTGGGGATTGCGCCGCTGGCGGTGGAGCAGGTGGTTCCGGAGTATCTGGCGCGGTATGCGGCGGGGCCGGTGAGCGTGCGGGCCGGGTAGGGCCGGTTCGGTTCTTTTTTTCGAGTGTTTCTGGGCGCGATGGTATGGCGGGTCGCCTCGGCGGAGATGAAAGGGCATCATTGCTGACGTAATTGGACTCGCCAGCGCGGGGGAGATCGTGTAGCACCGGGGTCGAGGATCCTTCGGGAGCTGGACGATGCCCGACCGCATGCTGCAGTTCGTTGCGATTCCCCAGCAGACGCCCGAGAAGCGCGCGGCGGCGCTGCGGCGGCAGGATTTCGAGGAGATCTATGCCGAGTACGGCGCGGCCCAGGCCGCGACGCAGGCGAGCCGGTGCAGCCAGTGCGGGGTGCCGTTCTGCCAGGTGCACTGCCCGCTTTCGAACAACATCCCCGATTGGCTGAAGCTGGCCGCCGAGCAGCGGCTGGAGGAGGCGTACGAGCTGAGCGCCGCCACCAACAACTTCCCCGAGATCTGCGGCCGGATCTGCCCGCAGGACCGGCTGTGCGAGGGGAATTGCGTGATCGAGAAGGGCTTCGAGAGCGTGACGATCGGCGCGGTGGAGCGGTTCATCACCGATACCGCGTTCGAGCAGGGCTGGGTGAAGCCGGTGCGGCCGCGGCGGGAGCGGGCGGAGAGCGTAGGGATTGTGGGCGCGGGGCCGGCGGGGCTGGCGGCGGCGGAGCAGCTGCGCAAGCTGGGGTATCAGGTGCAGGTGTACGACCGCTACGACCGCGTCGGCGGGCTGCTGATCTATGGGATCCCCGGCTTCAAGCTGGAGAAGGACGTGGTGCTGCGGCGCTGGCGGCTGCTGGAGGAGGGCGGGGTGCGGTTCCAGCTGGACTGCGCCGTGGGCCGGGACGTGTCGTTGCAGGAGCTGCGGGAGCGGCATGCGGCGGTGCTGATCGCCACCGGGGTGTACAAGCCGCGCGACATCGGCGGGCCCGGCGCGGGGTTGGGCGGGATCGTGCCGGCGCTCGATTACCTGACGGCGGCGAACCGGCACGGGCTGGGCGATGCGGTGGCGGCGTTCGCCGACGGGACGCTGGATGCGCGCGGCAAGCGCGTGGTGGTGGTGGGCGGGGGCGACACCGCGATGGATTGCGTGCGCACCGCGGTGCGGCAGGGGGCGGCGAGCGTGACGTGCCTGTATCGGCGCGACCGGGCGAACATGCCCGGCTCCCTGCGCGAGGTGGGCAACGCGGAGGAGGAGGGCGTGCAGTTCCAGTGGCTGGCAGCACCCGAGGCGTTCCTGGGCGATGGTTCGGTGAGCGGGGTGCGGGCGGTGCGGATGCATCTGGGGCTGCCGGATGCCTCTGGCCGGCAGGCGGTGGAGCCGGTGGCGGGGAGCCATTTCACGGTCCCGGCCGATCTGGTGATCAAGGCGCTGGGGTTCGACCCCGAGGACCTGCCGGGGGCGTTCGGGGAGGCGGCGCTGAAGGTTTCGCGATGGGGGACGCTGACGGTGGACCGGCACAGCTTCGAGACCAGCCTGCCAGGCGTGTTCGCGGCCGGGGATATCGTGCGCGGCGCCTCGCTGGTGGTGTGGGCGATCCGCGACGGGCGGGACGCGGCGGCGGCGATGCATGCGCACATGCAGCGGGCGGCCCAGCCGGTGGCGGCGGCATGATGCGCGCGGCGGCATGGCTGGCGAGCCTGG
>CANHCJ010000446.1 GCA_947458025.1 Rhodospirillales bacterium
GGCGGGTGCGTTTTGGCAGCTGGCGTGGTTCGGCGGGAGTTGTTGGGGTGGTTGGGGTGGCTTAGGATTGGAGAACGAAATCAGGGGGATGGGATGAGCGCGGTTTTGGATGCGAAGATTGTTGCGGATTACGACCGGGATGGGGCGGTGGTGATTCGGGGGGTGTTTGCGCCGCATTGGGTGGAGCTGCTGGCGGCGGGGGTGGAGCGGAATTTGCGGGAGCCGGGGAAGTACGGGAAGCGGTACACGCCGGAGGGGAAGCCGGGGATGTTCTTTGGCGATTACTGCTCCTGGCAGCGGATTTCCGAGTACGAGGCGTTCCTGCGGCATTCGCCGGCGGCGGCGGTTGCGGGGGCTTTGATGCAGAGTGGGAAGGTGAACCTGTTCCATGAGCATGTGCTGGTGAAGGAGCCTGGCACGGAGGAGCCGACGCCTTGGCACAACGACCAGCCGTACTGGACGGTGGAGGGGTGGCAGGTTTGCTCGCTGTGGATTCCGCTTGATCCGGTGAAGCGGGAGAACGGGGTGGAGTATGTGGCGGGGTCGCATCGGAAGGGGGAGTGGTTCAAGCCGAAGCGGTTCGTGGACAGTGGGGATCATCCTTCGGACGATCCGCGGTTTCTGCCGGTGCCGGATGTGGAGGGGAACCGGGGGGCGTATCAGCTGCTGGGGTGGGACCTGGAGCCGGGGGATTGCGTGGCGTTCCATGGGCTGACGCTGCATGGGGCGCCGGGGAACCGGAGCGGGGCGGTGCGGCGGCGGGCGGTCTCGGCGCGGTGGACCGGGGATGATGCGGTGTTCACGCGGCGGACGGGGATTGAGAGCCCGCCGGCGCCGGAGAATGCGCCGGCGCATGGGGCGGCGATGGATAGTGAGGTCTTTCCGGTGGTGTGGCGCGCGGCTTGACCCCACTTGATACCTCACCTCCGGCGGTCATCCGACGGCGATCTGCTGCGCTCCGGTGCTCACGGCCACCAGGCCGCTCCGCTCCGGTGCTCGCATATCACCGCCGGGCGGCGGCCAAGCGGCCGCCTCTGACTCGCCGGAGCGAGGTCTCAAGCGGGGTCTGGGGTTGGGGGTTGCGGCTGGTTGGAGCGACCCCCCTCCGGCTCCCCCCGTCCAAGAACGGGGGGAGGGAAGCGCGAAGGGATGGGGTCTGAGGCCCCAGCGGGGTCGAGGGAAGGCGGGGGTTTTCTAGGCGCCGAGTTTTTCCAGGATTTCGGCGTGGGTTTTGCGGACCACGTGGCGTTTCACCTTCTGGGTGGCGGTGAGCATGCCGTTGTCGATGGTGAAGGGGGCGACGGTGGCGTGGCGCTTGATGCGTTCGGTGACGGTGAGGCGTTTGTTCACCAGGTCCACGGCGGCGGCGACGGCGATGTCGTCGTAGCCGTCGGCGGGGACGATGAGGGCGGAGAGGGCTGACTTGCCGTCGCCATAGACGACGGACTGGGCGATGGCGGGCTGGGTGGCGAGCATGCCTTCGACGCGGGCGGGGCTGATGTTGTCGCCGCCGGCCAGGACGATGATGTCCTTCTTGCGGTCGGTGATGCGCAGGTAGCCATCGGGCTCCACCACGCCGATGTCGCCGGTGTGGAGCCAGCCGTCGCGGATGGCCGCGGCGGTTTCCTCCGGGCGGCCCCAGTAGCCGTCCATGACCAGGTCGCCGCGGACGCAGATTTCGCCGTCATCCGCGATGCGCAGGTCCACGCCTTCGAGCGGGGGGCCGACGGTTTCGGTGCGGATGCGCAGGGGGAGGTTGGCGGAGATCACGGGGCCGGCCTCGGTCTGGCCGTAGCCCTGGACGAGCCGGAGGCCGAGGGCGAGGAAGAACTTGCCGACCTCGGGATCCAGCCGGGCGCCGCCGGAGATGGCCAGGCGGAGGCGGCCGCCGAAGCGTTCGGCGACCTTGGCGCGGACGAGCTTGTCCAGCACCTTGTCCAGCAGCCATTCGTGGGGGAGGAGGCGCTGGCCCTCGATGCGCTTCATGCCGAGGGAGAGGGCGAGGTTGAAGAGGCGGGCCTTCATCGGGGGGGCGGTGCGCACGCCCTGCAGGACGCGGGCGCGGATGACCTCCAGCACGCGGGGCACCATGGTCATGATGGTGGGCTGGATGGCGGCCATGTCGGCGGCGAGCGATTCCATGCCGCGGCCGTAGGCGACCTCCGCGCCGATGGAGAGCATGAAGAACTGGCCGGCGGTGTGCTCGTAGGAGTGCGAGAGGGGGAGGTAGGAGAGGTAGACGTCGTCCTGCAGGCCGACGGTCTGGAGCAGCTTGTACGCGCCGCGGCAGTTGGAGAGGATGGCGCGGTGGGGGAGCATGACGCCCTTGGGGGCGCCGCCGGTGCCGGAGGTGTAGATGAGGCAGGCGAGCGCGGTGCCGGGGATCTGGGCGGCCTCGGCCTCGATGTCGTCGGGCGGGGTGGGGTCGGTTTCGAGGTCGGCGAAGCGGACGGTTTTGGTTTGCGGGTGGGTGAGGCCGGGGGCGGGGTCGTCCAGCATGACCAGGAGTTCCAGCGGCTCCATGCCCTGGGGGTGGGTGCTGGCGGCGTAGGCGGCGACGATGCGGTTGGCGAGGTCCTGGTTGGAGACGATGACGGCGCGGGCGCCGCAGTCGCGCAGGACGTGGGCGTAATCCTCCACCGTGTAGGTGGTGTAGGTGGGGACGGGGACGGCGCGGATGGCGAGCAGGGCGGTTTCCGCGATGGGGTATTCGGCGCGGTTCTCGGCGACGATGAGGACGCGGTCGCCGGCGGCGACGCCGTTGGCGCGCAGGTTGCGGGCGACGGAGGCGGCGCGGCGGGCGAACTCGGACCAGGTGATGGAGTGCCAGGCGCCTTCCTTGTGGTGGCGCAGCATGGGGCGCGAGGGGGCCTGGCGGGCGCGGGCGAACATCATGGCGGCGAGGTTCGGCCAGTCGGGATAGGTGGGCTCGCGGAACGGCGTCACGGTTCGTGGTTCTCCCCTCGGGCCGTGCCACTTGGGTGGGCGCGTGCCTATGCGACATAGGGATATATTGCGCGTGGCGCGTGCGCCAAGGGTGGCGGCGGAATTTCGGGTGGGCTTTGCCGTTCGGGGTGCAGCGCCTACATGCAGGTGACGCTGTTTTTGCAGGATGACGCCCCGCATGCCCGATGGAACCGCCGGCGAGCTTCCCACCTGGGATCTTCGCGACCTGTATCCCGCGCCCGATTCGCCCGTGCTGGAGGCGGATCTGGAGCGTGCCCTGGCCGAGGCGCGCGCGTTCGAGGCGCGGCATGCCGGGCGGCTGGCGGGGCTGGGCGGGGCGGCGCTGGGCGCGGCGATCGGGGAATACGAGCGGATCGAGGAGGTGCTGGGGCGGGTGATGAGCTATGCCCAGCTGCTGTTCGCGGGGGATTCGACCGATCCGGCGGTGGGGAAGTTCTACCAGTCGATGACGGAGCGGGTGACGGCGATTTCCAGCCACCTGATCTTCTTCACGCTGGAGCTGAACCGGGTGGACGAGGCGGTGCTGGAGGGCAAGCTGGCGGACCCGGCGGCGGGGCGGTGGCGGCCGTGGCTGCGCGATTTGCGGGTGTTCCGGCCGCACCAGCTGGATGATGCGCTGGAGAAGCTGCTGCACGAGAAGGAGGTGACGGGGCGCTCGGCGTGGTCGCGGCTGTTCGACGAGAC
>CANHCJ010000447.1 GCA_947458025.1 Rhodospirillales bacterium
CGGCAGGCGGGGAGCAGCAGGGCGATCAGCAGGGCGGCGAGGCGCATCACGTCTGTTCTCCCGCAAGGCGCAGCCGGATCACGCCGCGCGCCGCTTCCGGCGCCACCGGCTTGCCCTTGCGCAGGACCTGCACCTGCCCCTCCGCGGCCAGGCGCAGCGCGGCGCGGCGCACGGCGGAGAGGTGGCGGTGCCACGCCTCCGGGTCGGTCTCGCCGGGATGGGTGGCGGCATGGAAGGCGCGCGCCACCTCCACCGGGTCGGCCGAGCCGGGGAGGCGGGCGCGCAGATGGTCCAGCATGAAGGCTTCGAGGGGGCTGCTCACCCGCCTCTAATGGCGATGCGGGCCGGACCCTGCAAGGCTACAGGTGGGCGTGGGCCCGGAACTGCTCCTCCGGCAGGGGCTGGCTGAACAGGTAGCCCTGCGCCTCGTCGCAGCCCAGCGCGGCGAGCAGGCTGCGCTGCGCCTCGGTTTCCACGCCTTCGGCCACCACGCCCAGGCCCAGGGCGTGGCTGGTGTCGATGATCGCCTGCACGATCGCCACGTCCTCGCCATCGTCCGGCAGGGTGCGCACCAGGGAGCGGTCGAGCTTGATCAACTCCAGCGGCAGGCGCTTCAGCATCGAAAGGCTGGCCACGCCGGAGCCGAAATCGTCGAGCGTGATGCCCACGCCGAGGTCGCGGATGGCCGAGAGCGCCAGCAGCGTGTCGAGGTCGTCATCCAGCAGGATCGCCTCCGACAGCTCGATCTCCAGCCGTTCCGGCGGCAGGCCCGAGCCTTCCAGCGAGTCGCCGATCTGGCGCAGCAGCTCGCGGTCGTGCAGCTGCCGGGCGGAGACGTTCACCGCCACGCGCAGCCCGCGCGCCCAGCCGATGGCCGAGAGGGTGGCGGCGCGCAGCACCCAGGCGCCGATGTCGCTGATCAGCCCGGCCTGCTCGGCGATCGGAATGAATGAGCCGGGCGCCATCAGCCCGCGCTTGCGGTGCGGCCAGCGGATCAGCGCCTCCGCCCCGGTGATGGCGCCGCTGCGCAGCGCCACGCGCGGCTGGTAGTGCAGCACGAAGCCCTGCTGCTCCGCCGCGGCGCTGAGGTCGCGGCGCAGGCGGCGCAGATGGGCACGCTCGGCCTGCGCGTCGTGCAGCGACAGCGTGTGCGGGGCCCGCCTGGGGCGGAGGATCCCGGCGGCGGAGTCGCTGGGGTGGATCTGGGGCATAAGGTCATCTCACACGATTCGTGTCGTCCCATCTTGAGAGACATTTCTTTCTCTGCGGTTGATGTCGCGGCCCCGCAGATAAAAATCGCATTTTCCGGGGCCATGCGTAATTTGTGGGACGTTAACCCGGTTTCGCGAGATTGGCGGCGGATCGTGAGGCGCTGCCATGACTGTAGAAGACGAGCCCTTGCCGGAACGCTGCCTGCTGAGCCACCAGGTTTTCACCATGCTCGGCCCGGTCAGCTTCCGCCGTGCCCGCGCCGACGGCACGCCGGTGATGGTCGTCACGCTGGGCGAGCGCGAGGCGGTGGTGCCGCTGCGCGCCCTGCAGCGCGAGTTCGGCATCGACGACAGCAGCCCGGACGGGCGCATGCTGGGGCTGATCGCCGAAAGCCTCGGCTATGTCTGCGGCCTCAGCCTCGGCGACCGGCTGCCGAGCGAGGTGCTCACCGGCCGCGCCAGCTGGGAGCCTTCGGCCGAGCACAAGCGCCTGGCGATGAACATCATCCGTCTGCAGCTGCTCTCCTGGATCGACCCGGAGGCGGCCGACCCGGCCAAGGGCGACCCGCTGCTGCGCCTGGAATCGGAGCCGGCGCTGCGCCAGCAGGTGCAGCTGGCCTTCGTGCGCGCTGCCGAGGAGCTGGACCTGCCCGACAGCAACGCCGTGGTGGCGCTGGTGCAGGATCTCGCCAGCGAACTGGCCTATATCGAGGCGCTGCGCGACCGGCTGCTGCGGCCGGTGCAGGGCATCACCCTGCGGCTGGAGCGGCTTGTGGCCGCCTATCGCGGCGACAGCCAGCGCCAGGAAACCGCCAGCCGCGTCAACCGTCTCGCCCTCACCGCGCGGCAGGCCTTCCAGGAGCGCTTCGACGAGCTGGCCGCCCAGACCGGCGAGGTGATGAGCGCGCTGCGCAACATGGAAAGCCAGCAGGCCTTCATCCGCTCGATCCGCGACCAGCTCTACCGCGAGCAGCGCGCCTGGCAGCCGATCCTGGATGCCTGGGCCGGAACCGACCTGGCCGAGGAGGTCTCCTGGGACCTCATCACCCGCACCTACCAGTTCCTCGCCCCGCGCTACATGCCGGTCACCGAATGGACCGCGGCCAACCGCGCCACTCGCTCGCTGGCCAAGCAGGTGCAGGCGATGTCCTGGTAGGCGGCCGCGGGGCTTCTCCGCGCCGCCGCCGCGGGGCACTCTGGCGGCCGGAACCAGGGAGGGTGCGATGGCAGGCGAGGACATCAGGCAGGTGGCGGTGATCGGCGCCGGCACCATCGGCGCAAGCTGGACCGCCGCCTTCCTCAGCCGCGGGCTGCGGGTGCGGGTGTACGACCCCTCGCCGGGCGCGCCCGACCTCGTCCGCCGCACCATCGCCGCCGCCTGGCCGGTGCTGCAGCGCCTGGGCGCCAAGCACGATGCCAGCCCGGAGAACTGGAGCTTCCACACCGACCCGGTGGAGGCGGTGCAGGGCGCGCAGTTCGTGCAGGAGAACGCGCCGGAGCGCTACGAGGTGAAGCAGCAATTGCTGCCGCGCATCGCCGCCGTGCTGGGGGCGGAGGTGGTGATCGCCTCCTCCAGCTCCGGCCTGCTCGCCAGCCGCCTGTGCGAGGGCTGCGCCCATCCGGAGCGCATCCTGATCGGCCACCCGTTCAACCCGCCGCATCTGGTGCCGCTGGTGGAGGTGGTGGGCCCGCACTGCACCCGCGCGGCGATCGACACCGCGATGGGCTTCTACCGCGCCATCGGCAAATACCCGATCGAGATCAGGAAGGAGGTGCCGGGCCACCTCGCCAACCGCCTGCAGGCGGCGCTGTGGCGCGAGGCGGTGCACCTGGTGGCCGAGGGCGTGGCCTCCGTGGCCGATGTGGATGCCGCGATCTCCGAGGGGCCGGGCCTGCGCTGGGCGCTGATGGGCCCGCACACCACCTTCCACATGGCCGGCGGGGAGGGCGGCATGGATGCGTTCATGCACCATTTGATGCCGGCCGTGACCAGCTGGTGGGCCGACCTGGGCAACCCCGTGATGACGCCGGAACTGCAGGCGCAGCTGGTGGCGGGCGTGCGCGAGGCCACCGGGGCCAAGCCGATCCCGGAGATGGCCAGGCGGCGCGACGCCTTCCTCACCGCCCTGATCGAGCTGCGCCAGAAGACCGGATGAGCTTCACCCCGCACGACGCCCTGGCCGAGCGCCTGCTGCCGCTGCTCGATACCGGCAACGACGGCTCGCACGATATCGGCCATCTCGCCCGCGTCTGGGCCAATGCCCGCGCGATCCAGGCGGAGGAGGGAGGCGACGCCGAGCTGCTGGCCGCCGCCGTGGTGCTGCATGATTGCGTGCACGTGGAGAAATCCTCCCCGCTGCGCCCCCAGGCCTCGCGCCTCGCCGCCGAGCGTGCGCGCGGGCTGCTGGCCGGGCTGGGCTGGCCGGCGGCGCGCATCGAG
>CANHCJ010000448.1 GCA_947458025.1 Rhodospirillales bacterium
AAACACGGGAAACGACAATGCCGGTGCACGCCTTCATCTTCCCCGGCCAGGGCAGCCAGGCCCCGGGCATGGGCCGCGACCTCGCCGCCGCGTTCGCCGCCGCGCGCGAGGTGTTCCAGGAAGTGGACGACACGCTGGGGCAGAAGCTCTCCACCCTGATGTTCGAAGGC
This sequence comes from Rhodospirillales bacterium, assembly GCA_947458025.1. Classification (GTDB taxonomy): domain Bacteria; phylum Pseudomonadota; class Alphaproteobacteria; order Acetobacterales; family Acetobacteraceae; genus CAMDGX01. Next base: position 171 of record CANHCJ010000448.1, read on the forward strand.
CCGGCCGAGACGCTGACGCTGACCGAGAACGCCCAGCCGGCGCTGATGGCGCATTCGCTGGCGGTGCTGCGGGTGCTGGAAGCCGAAGGCGGGTTCAAGCTGGCGGACCGCGCGGTGGTGGTGGCCGGGCATTCGCTGGGCGAATACAGCGCGCTGGCCGGTGCGGGCGCCTTCGGGGTGGCCCAGGCGGCGCGGCTGCTGAAGCTGCGCGGCCAGGCGATGCAGAAGGCGGTGCCGCCGGGGGCCGGCAGCATGGCCGCGCTGCTGGGCTGCGAGATGCCGCTGGCGCTGGAGATCTGCGCCGAGGCGGCCCAGGGCGAGGTGCTGGAGCCCGGCAACGACAATGGCGGCGGGCAGGTGGTGGTCTCTGGCGCGACGGCAGCGGTGGAACGGGCCTGCGTGGTGGCCCAGGCCAAGGGCGTGCGCCGGGCGATGAAGCTGCCGGTCTCCGCCCCGTTCCATTGCGCCATGATGGCCCCGGCCGCCGAGGTGATGGCCGAGGCGCTGCGCGCCTCCCCGCCCGTGGCCCCCGTGGTGCCGGTGGTGGCGAACGTCACGGCGGCCAAGACCTCCGACCCCAACGAGATCATCGACCTGCTGGTGAAGCAGGTGACGGCCACCGTGCGCTGGCGCGAGTGCATGCTGGCCATGGCGGCGCTGGGCGTGGACAGCTTCGTGGAGTTGGGCGCGGGCAAGGTGTTGTCCGGCCTGGTGAAGCGCATCGCGCCGGAGGCCAGCGGCGCCAATGCCGGCACGCCGGCCGAGATCGAAGCGCTGCTCAAGGTCCTGTAGGAGGCAACGCCATGTTCCGGCTCGACGGCAGGATGGCCCTGGTGACCGGGGCTTCGGGCGGCATCGGGGCTGCGATCTCCCGCGCGCTGCATGCCCAGGGCGCCACCGTGGCGCTTTCCGGCACGCGGCGCGAGGCGCTGGAGGCGCTGGCGGGCGAGCTGGGGGAGCGGGCGCATGCCTGCCCCGCGGACCTCAAGGACCCCGCCGCCCCCGATGCGCTGGTGGCCGAGGTGGAGAAGATCGCGCCGCTCGACATCCTGGTGAACAATGCCGGCTTCACCCGCGACATGCTGGCGCTGCGCATGAAGGACGAGGACTGGCAGGCGGTGCTGGACGTGGACCTCACCGCCCCGTTCCGGCTTTCGCGCGCGGCGCTGCGCGGCATGCTGAAGCGGCGCGCGGGGCGGATCATCTCCATCTCCTCCATCGTCGGCGCCACCGGCAACCCGGGCCAGGCGAACTACGCCGCGGCCAAGGCGGGGATGGTGGGCATGAGCAAGGCGCTGGCGCAGGAAGTGGCCAGCCGCGGCGTGACGGTGAACGTGGTCGCCCCCGGCTTCATCGCCACGCCGATGACGGATGCGCTGAACGAGGCCCAGAAGGCCAAGCTGCAGGAGGCAATCCCGCTGGGCCGCATGGGCCAGCCCGGGGACATCGCGGCCGCCGTGGTGTACCTGGCCAGCAGCGAGGCGGGCTGGGTGACCGGCGCGACGCTTCACGTGAATGGCGGGATGGCGATGATCTGATGCCGCTTTCCCGGGGGGGCTGGTGCCTTGCCGGGGCGTGTTGGCGACACCGCAGGAACCATGCTAAGCGCCGCTGACCTTGTTCGGGGTTCCAGCGGCACCGCGCGGCGACCCGCCGGCCGGAGGCTTCACCAGCCCGGGGCCGGGGAGGGCCGGATGCAGACGAACACCCACGATACCCAACGGGCCGGCGAACCGGCAGCAGCCAGGAGTGGACATTTCCGATGAGCGAGATCGCTGAGAAGGTGAAGAAGATCGTCGTCGAGCATCTCGGCGTGGAAGAGGCGAAGGTGACCCCGGAGGCGTCCTTCATCGACGACCTGGGCGCCGACAGCCTGGACACGGTCGAGCTGGTGATGGCGTTCGAGGAGGCCTTCAGCGTCGAGATCCCCGAGGACGCCGCCGAGAAGATCGCCACCGTGAAGGACGCGATCGACTACATCGAGAAGCAGAAGGCGGCCTGAGCCGCCTGGGATCGGCGACGTTCCCGGCAACCCTCCTGTTCGACCCAAGGCAAGGATGACAGCGATGCGGCGCGTTGTGGTGACGGGCATGGGCATTGCCTGCCCGCTGGGTCTGGGCGTCGAGCATGTCTGGTCGCGGCTGCTGGCCGGCGAATCCGGCATCACCGCCATCCAGAGCTTCGACGTGGCCGACCTGCCGGCGAAGATCGCCGGCACGGTGCCGCAGGGCAGCAAGGCCGAGGGCAAGCTCGACCTCGGCGAGTGGATCCCCGTCAAGGACCAGAAGAAGATGGATCGCTTCATCCACTTCGGCCTGGTCGCCGCCACGCAGGCGGTGGAGGATTCCGGCTGGATGCCCGAGGACGAGGAGGGGCGCTGCGCCACCGGCGTGATGATCGGCTCCGGCATCGGCGGGCTGGAGACCATCTTCGAGGCATCCGCGCTGGTGATCCAGGGCAAGGCGCGGCGGCTTTCGCCGTTCTTCATCCCCTCCGCGCTGATCAACCTGGCCAGCGGCCATCTGTCGATCAAGTACGGCTTCAAGGGCCCGAACCACTCGGCGGTGACGGCCTGCGCCACCGGCGTGCACGCGATCGGCGACGCCGCGCGGCTGATCATGCTCGGCGATGCCGACGTGATGGTGGCCGGCGGGGCCGAGGCGGCGGTGAACCAGCTGGGCATCGCCGGGTTCTGCGCCGCGCGCGCGCTCTCCACCGGGTTCAACGAAACCCCGGCCCGCGCCTCCCGCCCGTGGGACAAGGACCGCGACGGCTTCGTGATGGGCGAGGGTGCCGGCATCGTGGTGCTGGAGGAATACGAGCACGCCAAGAAGCGCGGCGCGAAAATCTATGCCGAGGTCGGCGGCTACGGCATGTCGGGCGACGCGCACCACATCACCGCGCCGGCCGAAGGGCATGACGGCGCCTTCCGCGCCATGAAGGCCGCGCTGCGCAACGGCGGCGTGACGCCGGATCAGATCCAGTACGTGAACGCGCACGGCACCTCCACGCCGCTGGGCGACGACCTGGAGCTGGAAGCGGTCGAGCGGTTCTTCGGCGATTCGGCCAAGGGCCTGGCGATGTCCTCCACCAAGTCCGCCACCGGCCACCTGCTGGGCGCGGCCGGCGCCATCGAGGCGATCTTCTCGATCCTGGCCGTGCGCGACAACGTGGCGCCGCCGACGCTGAACCTCGACGAGCCGAGCCGCGAAAGCGTGATCGACCGGGTGGCCAAGCAGGCGCAGCAGCGCCGGATCGACATGGCGCTGTCGAACAGCTTCGGCTTCGGCGGCACCAACGCCAGCATCATCTTCAAGCGCGCCGCCTGAGCCCCACCGCCGGCCGGCGCATTCCCCGGGCATGCGCCTGCGGCGGGCCCTGCTGGCGGCACTGGCGCTGGTGCTGCTGCTGGGCGGCGCCGGCGCGCTGGCGTTCTGGCAGGCCCTGCACTACCTGAACGCGCCCGGGCCG
>CANHCJ010000449.1 GCA_947458025.1 Rhodospirillales bacterium
CTTCGGCAGCGCGCTGGCGCCGGCCGACGAGGGGGCGGGGGCCTATGCCGCGCGCAGCTTCCCGCCCGGGCGGCCGGTGCTGGCGGGGCTGCTGGAGCTCACTTCGCGCATCAGGCGGGAGTTCACCTTCAAGCCGGGCGTGACGACGATCAGCACGCCGGTGTCGCGCGTGCTCGCCCAGCGGGCGGGGGTGTGCCAGGACTTCACGCACCTGATGATCGCCGGGCTGCGGGCGCTGGGGCTGCCGGCGCGGTATGTCTCCGGCTATCTGCGCACGCGGCCGCCGCCGGGGCAGGCGCCGCGGCAGGGGGCGGACCAGAGCCATGCCTGGGTGGGCTGCTGGCTGGGGCCGGGGCTGGGCTGGGTGGACCTGGACCCCACCAACGACCTGGTGGTGCGCGACGAGCATGTGGTGCTGGGCTGGGGGCGGGACTATGGCGACATCAGCCCGGTTCGGGGCATCATCCTGGGCGGCGGGAGCCACACCGTGACGGTGGCGGTGGATCTGGCGCCGGTTGAAGGTTGAGGGACGGGACGAATGGCGAAAGAGCTTGATGCGCTGGTGATCGGCGCCGGATTCAGCGGCATGTACATGCTGATCTGCCTGCGCGACCGGCTGGGGCTGCGGGCCGAGGTGCTGGAGATGGCCGACGGGGTCGGCGGCACCTGGTACTGGAACCGCTACCCGGGCGCGCGCTGCGATTCCGAGAGCCATTCCTACTGCTACGGCTTCTCCAAGGAGCTGCTGCAGGAATGGGAGTGGAGCGAGCGCTACCCGGAGCAGGCGGAGATCCTGCGCTATCTGAACCACGTGGCCGACCGGTTCGACCTGCGGCGGAGCATTTCGTTCAACACCAAGGTGGTCGGCGCCGAATACGACGCGGCGGCGAACAAGTGGGTGGTGCGCACCGAGGCGGGCGAGACCTATCGGGTGACGTATCTGATCACCGCCGTGGGCTGCCTTTCCTCGGCCAATGTGCCGAAGATTCCGGGGCTGGAGGGGTTCGGGGGCCAGTGGTACCACACCGGGCTGTGGCCGCATGAGGGGGTGGATTTCACCGGCAAGCGCGTGGGGCAGATCGGCACCGGCAGCACCGGCATCCAGGCGGTGCCGGTGATCGCCGAGCAGGCGAAACACCTGACGGTGTTCCAGCGCACCGCCAACTACTCCATCCCCGCGCGCAACGCGCCGCTCTCGCCGGACTTCAAGCAGTATGTGAAGACGCATGCCGACGAGATCCGCGCGGTGATGCACTCCACGCCGAACGGGCATCCCTTCGTGATCAATTCGCGCAAGGTGTTCGACGTGGACGACGCCGAGCGGCAGCGCATCTTCGAGGAGGGCTGGGCGAAGGGCGGGCTGCAGTTCCGCGCCGCGTTCCATGACGTGCTGATCGATGAGCGCGCCAATGCGCAGGCGGCCGAGTTCATCAAGCGCAAGATCCGCGAGGTGGTGCAGGACCCGGCCACGGCGGAGCTGCTGGCCGATATCGACCACCCCTTCGCGGCCAAGCGCCCGCCGATCGACAGCGCGTATTTCGAGACGTTCAACCGCGACAACGTGGCGCTGGTGGATGTGCGCAGTGACCCCGTGGCGGAGATCACGCCGACGGGGCTGAAGCTGGAGAGCGGGCGGACGTTCGACCTGGACATCATCGTTTTCGCCACCGGCTTCGATGCCATGACCGGGCCGCTGCTGCGCATGGACATTCGCGGGCGGGACGGGCTGGCGCTGGGCGATGTGTGGGCGGCGGGGCCGAAGACCTATCTGGGGCTGCAGGTGGCCGGGTTCCCGAACCTGTTCACCATGACCGGGCCGGGCAGCCCCAGCGTGCTGTGCAACATGCCGGTGGCGATCGAGCAGCATGCCGAGTGGATCGCGGACTGCATCGCCCACATGCGTGCGAACGGGCTGCACACGGTGGAGACCACCGACGACGCGGCGGAGGAATGGGGGCGGCACGTGAACGAGGTGGCGCATGCCACGCTGCTGCCCAAGGCGACGCATAGCTGGTACCTCGGCGCCAACGTGCCCGGCAAGCCGCGGGTGTTCATGCCCTATGCCGGCGGCATGGCGCGCTACCGGGCGCATTGCGCCGAGGTGGCGTCGGGGGGGTATCCCGGCTTCGTGCTGCGTGCGTGAGACTGAAGCAAGTTGAACCGCCAAGACGCCAAGGGCGCCAGGAAGGCGCCAAGGATGCCTTGGCGAACTCTTGGCGTCCCTGGCGCCTTGGCGGTTGCCTTACCTTCGACAAGGACAGACTCATGACCATCATGCAGGGCTTTCCGCCCGCGCCCGCGGACCAGGTGACGCTGGGGAACTGGCGCTCGCCGCCGCACAACCGCTGGGCGCTGCACCATGTGCGCGAGATCGTGCCCTCGGCCGAGATCGCGCACGAGCCGGAGGATGTGTGGAAGCTGACGCTCGACGGGGCGGACCTCTCGGGGCTCGGGCTGGCCGAGGCGCTCGCCAGCACCGCGACCGATGCGATGGTGGTGCTGCACCAGGGGCGGATCGTGTTCGAGCACTATGCCAACGGCATGGCTCAGAACACGCCGCATATCCTGATGTCGGTCAGCAAGTCCGTGCTGGGGGTGGTGGCGGCGATCCTGGCCGGGCAGGGGCAGTTCGATACGGCGGCACCGGTGACCTCGCTGATCCCCGAGGTGGCGGGCAGCGCCTATGACGGCGCCACGCTGGGCCAGCTGCTGGACATGCGCGCGGGCATCCTGTTCGACGAGAACTACGAGGCGACCGGCGGCGCGATCATCGAATACCGCAAGGCGCAGGGCTGGAACCCGCTGGCGCCGGGGGAGGCGCCTTCCGATCTGCGGTCGTTCTTTCCCACGCTGCGCGAGGGCGACGGGCCGCATGGCGGGCGGTTCCACTACGTGTCGCCGAACACCGACCTGCTGGGCTGGGCGCTGGAGCGGGCTTCGGGCACGCGCTATGCCGATTTGGCCTCGCAGCTGCTGTGGGCGCCGATGGGGGCGCAGCGCGATGCCTACATCACCGTGGACCGCTTCGGCGCGCCGCGCTGCGCCGGCGGGGTGTGCGCCACCGCGCGGGACCTGGCGCGGCTGGGGCAGCTGATCGCCCAGGGCGGGGCGCGCGAGGGGCGGCAGGTGATCCCCGCGGCGTGGATCGAGGACATCACGCGCAACGGCGATGCCGGGGCGTGGGACCGGGGGGATTTCGCCCACCTGTTCCCGGGTGCCGCGATGCATTACCGCGACAAGTGGTACGTGACGCGCGAGGAAAAGCCGATGCTGTTCGGGCTGGGCGTGAACGGGCAGAACCTGTTCATCGACCGGGCGCGGCAGGTGGTGATCGCCAAGTTCTCCTCTCAGGCCAGCGCGCTCGACGTGCCGGCGATCGGGGTGACGATGGCGATGGTGGCGGGAATTCGGAGGCGGCTCGGAGGCTAGAGCAACAGCCCATCAGACGGCATCGTCTGATGGGCTTAAGTTGCTCGCTAAAACAAAGAGCTAGGCTCAGGACCCATAAGCGACTTGCATCGGCTCGGGAGCATGTGATTCTCGATGCGTCGGAGGTGAGCGATGTCCGACGTGGTTTTGTTGTCGCGGGCGCAGATGGCCCGCTTGGCCCCCTACTTCCCGCGCTCTCGCGGCAA
>CANHCJ010000450.1 GCA_947458025.1 Rhodospirillales bacterium
CAGGACGTCTCGTCCAGAGGGGCGCCCCCTTTGCCGTGGGCAACAAACGGATGGGGTCTGGGGCCTGAGGCCCCAGCGGGGTCCAGGGGCAGAGCCCCTGGCCTTGCCCTTCTACCTCAGCCCACGATCTCGCAGCCGGCGAAGAAGTAAGCGATCTCGATCGCCGCGTTCTCCGCGCTGTCGGAGCCATGTGCCGAGTTCGCCTCGATGCTTTCGGCGAATTCCTTGCGGATCGTCCCCGGCGCCGCGTTGGCCGGGTTGGTGGCGCCCATCACCTCGCGGTACTTCGCGATCGCGTTCTCGCCTTCCAGCACCTGCACCACCACGGGGCCGGAGGTCATGAACGTCACCAGGTCGCGGAAGAACCCGCGCTCGCGGTGCACGCCATAGAACGTCTCGGCCTGCTGCGTGGTCATGTGGATGCGCTTCTGCGCCACGATCCGCAGGCCCGCGGCCTCGATCTTGGCGTTGATCGCGCCCGTCAGGTTGCGCCGCGTGGCATCGGGCTTGAGGATGGAGAAGGTGCGCTCGGTGGCCATGGGGAAGAACCCTTCAAGAGGAATCGTTGTCGCGCGGGGCTTTAGAGCAGCCACCTCCACGCGGCAACCCCTTCCCCCTGCGCAACCGGGAAGCTACATGCACGCGTCATGAGCCTCCTGATCGCACGCGGCGTCGTCATCCGGCTCGGGGGCCGCACCCTGCTGGACGGCGCCGACCTCACCATCGACCCCGGCCGCCATGTCGGGCTGGTCGGCCGCAACGGCGCCGGCAAGTCCACCCTGCTGCGCGCCATCTCCGGCGAGCTGGCCATCGACGAGGGCGACATCCGCCTCGCCCAGCGCTCCAGGCTCGGCCAGGTGAAGCAGGAAACCCCCGAAGGCCCGAAATCCCTGGTGGACATCGTGCTGGAAGGCGACCCGGAACGCCTGTCCCTGCTGGCCGAGGCCGAAACCGCCCCGCCCGAGCGCCTGGCCGAAATCCACGACCGCCTGCAGGCCATCGACGCCGACAGCGCCCCGGCCCGCGCCGCCACCATCCTCGCCGGCCTCGGCTTCGACATGGCGGCCCAGGCCCGCCCGGTCAGCTCCTTCTCCGGCGGCTGGCGCATGCGCGTGGCCCTGGCCACCGCCCTGTTCAGCGCGCCCGACCTCCTGCTGCTGGACGAGCCCACCAACCACCTCGACCTCGAGGCCACCCTCTGGCTCGAGACCTGGCTGCAGAAATTCCCGGGGGCCGCCATCGTCGTCAGCCACGACCGCGGCCTGCTGGATCGCTGCGTGGACAGCATCGCCCATCTCGACCGCGGCAAGATCAGCGTCACCCCCGGCGGCTACGACGAATTCGTCCGCATCCGCACCGAGCGCGCCGCCCAGCAGGCTGCCGCAGCCGCCAAGATCGCCACGCAGAAAGCCCACATGCAGGCCTATGTCGACCGCTTCCGCTACAAGGCCAGCAAGGCCCGTCAGGCGCAAAGCCGCCTCAAGGCCATCGCCAAGCTTCCGGCGATCGAGTCGGTCGTCGAAGACCACGTCACCCGCTTCAACTTCCCCGAGCCCGCCGCGCTGGCGCCCCCCATCCTCACCATGGACCGCGTCGCCGTCGGCTATGGCGGCCCGCCCATCCTGCGCGGCCTCAGCCTGCGCGTGGACCAGGACGACCGCATCGCCCTCCTCGGCGCCAACGGCAACGGCAAGTCCACCCTGGCCAAGCTGATCGCCGGAAGGCTGGAGCCCGATACCGGCACCGTCCACCGCTCCGGCAAGCTGCGCGTCGGCTACTTCGCCCAGCACCAGACGGATGAGCTGGTGCCCAACGAAACCCCCATCGACCACATGCAGCGCGCCCTGCCCCGCGCCCTGCCCGCCCAGGTCCGCAGCCAGCTCGCCCGCTTCGGCCTCGATGCCGACCGCGCCACCACGCCCGTGAAGAACTGCTCCGGCGGCGAGAAGGCCCGCCTCCTCCTGGCCCTGGCCACCCGCGACGCGCCGCAACTTCTCCTGCTCGACGAACCCACCAACCACCTCGACATCGACGCCCGCGAGGCCCTGGTCCGCGCGCTCGCCGATTTCGAGGGCGCCGTCATCCTCATCACCCACGACCCCCACCTGGTCGACCTGGTGGCAGACACGCTCTGGCTGGTCGCCGACGGCAGCGTGAAGCCGTTCGACGGGGATCTGGACGACTACCGCGCCCTGCTCACCGAACGCGCCCGCCCCGCCCCCCGCGCCGATGCCGGCAACCAGCGCGACGAACGCCGCGCCCGCGCCGACGCCCGCGCCGCCACCGCCCCCCTGCGCAAGGCCGCGAAAGACGCCGAAGCCCGCATCGCCCGCCTCACCGCCGAGCTGAAGAAGATCGAGGCCAAGCTCGCCGACCCGGATCTCTACGCCAGCGCCCGCAAGGGCGAGGTCGCCGCCGCCCAATCCACCCTGGCCGCCCTCAAGCGCCAGCTCCAGGCCGCCGAGGCCGAATGGCTCGCCGCCGAGGAAGCCCTGGAAGCCGCCAGCGCCTGAGCGCCACCGCCCGCCGGTAACCCTGCCTTCACCCTCCCGCGCCACCCTGTGCCGCTTTCGCCCGCAGGGCGGATCGTCACGCCCAGGGAAAGGCCACGGCCATGGCAGTCAGTTTCGCGCTCAACTCGACCACCATCGCCAGCAGCAACGGCGGCACCCAGTCGGACTACGTCCTCGTCAACAGCAGCAGCGACGTCTTCGTCATCACCTTCAGCGACGGCATCCGCATCGCCATCTCCAACTACAACGACACCGATGGCCTCCGGGAATTCCTCGTCGGCACCCCCACCCCCGACGGCGCGAACGACACGGTGAACCTCGAACTGCTCACCACGGGCAACAACACCACCTTCACCGTCCACGACTACGGCTCCGGCACCCTCGGCACGCAGCTCTACGCCTTCAACGGCGGCAACAACGCCGCCGCCTGCATCCAGATCCGCTTCAACACCACCACCAACCTGCTGCAGATCGACGTCAGCAACAGCACCACCACCAACGCCGACTCCGGCTACAACATCAACGCCAACGGCACCTTCGCCAGCTTCTCCGGCAGCAACGCCTTCAACTCCACCATCTGCTTCCTCGCCGGCACCCGCATCCTCACCGACCGCGGCCCCACCCCGGTCGAAACCCTGCACCCGGGCGACCGCGTCGCCACCCGCGCCGGCGGCCTGCGCCCCATCCGCTGGATCGGCACGCAAACCCTGCTCACCCTCGGCGCCCGCGGCATGCTCGCCCCGGTCCGCATCCGCCCCGGCGCGCTCGGCGACAACCAGCCCTCCAGCGACCTCTGGGTCAGCCCCGGCCACGCCATGCTGCTCGGCGAGCACCTCGTCTGCGCCTACCTCCTGGTCAACGGCACCACCATCCTCCAGCCCGCCCACACCGGGGAGATCCGCTACTTCCACCTCGACCTCGGCGACCACGATTGCGTCCTCGCCGAAGGTGCCTGGGCCGAAACCTACTACGAGCACCTCAACCGCGAGGACTTCGACAACGCCGCCGATTTCCGCGCCCGCTTCCCCGCCGAGGCCCCGCGCATCCAGCCCACCTGCCTGCCCTACGTGAACCAGCCCGACCACCCCGCCCTGCCCGCCCTGCGCGCCCTGGCC
>CANHCJ010000451.1 GCA_947458025.1 Rhodospirillales bacterium
ACTGCACCCGCTCCATTTCCAGTGCCGAGCGCGGCCAGAGAGGGCCGTTGCCGAGCTTGTGCAGCTCGGCGGCGTCGGCCATCAGCACTCCGCCACGCTGGCGGGCCGCATGCGCGAGGCACCCGGCCACCGCCGCGGCGGTCATTTCGTTTTCCATCATCAACCTGTCTGCGGGATGCATAGGGAAGTCTCCAGGCTGCTACAGGGCACGATCCGGGCGGCAGCCGCGCCCGGTGCCCATGGTCACACCTTGCGCAGCACCCAGAAGCGGGCGCCCTCGGCGCCGCCCCGGCCGGGCTGCACATCGATGCCGAACACCGCGCGCATGGGCGGGGCGAGGCGCCGCAGGCGCGTGCCCATGCCGGAGGGCGAGCGCGGCCATTGCGGCCCGCGCTTGGCTTGATCCGAGGCATGCACGCCAAGCTTGAAGAACAGGTCGGCAGGCGATCCGCGCCACTCGCCGGGGCCGGTGCAGGATTCGGGATCGCCAAGCAGCTTCGCCACGGCAAGCGCCAGCTCGTCCGACTCCACAAGCGCCCGGTCAGCCGCGGTGCGGTTCGCCACCCAGGCGGCGGCAATGGTGCCAGCGGGGATGCCCAGCCCTTCGGCCGCGGCCTCTGCCCACATGGCGGCATCCATCATCCGCACATCCTCGGCCAGCGTGATCCGGCCGAGGTTGCGCAGCGCCGAGGCCAGCCCGTCGCAGGCCAGGCCCAACAGGCCGGGCAAGGCGGCCTCATAGTCGGCGATCAGCTCGCGTTCCGGGCGCCGTTCGGTCAGGCGCGCCAGCTCCAGAGAGAGGGCGCGCGAGGCCATGTCGGGCCGCCCGGTCAGGGTCGCCGGGATGCCGTTCAGCAGGATCGGCTTGAGGGCCGAGAGGATGGATTCATCCGCATCCGTGTGAAGGGCGCGGCTGGAGAAGGCGCCGCCCGTGGCGATGCGGCAGAAGGCATCGGCGAAGCCCTCGGGGATGTTCGAGAGGTTGTCATAGGCCAGCACATGCCGATTGCCAGCGGATACAAAGAGGTCGCGTTCCTCGCGCGGCGTGGCCCGGCCAGTCAGGGTCGAAGGGTCAAGGATGCCTTGCAGGAACCGGGTTGCCTGCGATTTGCCGGTGCCGTGTTCGCCATGAACGCAGAGCATTGGATAAGCCCCGCCCGCAGCGAAGGGCCGCAGGGCGCAGACAATCCAGGCCCAAGCAAGCGCCAGGTCGTCATCCCCCGCCACGTTCACGAAGCGGCGGAGGTCGCCGAGCTTCGCCGCGTCGGCCTCCGGTTTCGGCAGCGGCAGGGCATCGGCCGCCCGCAGGAACGCCACCGGCACCGCCTCGGGGTCGACAACCTCCCAGCCCGCCGCGGTGATCTTCACGGCGCGCCGTTCGCCGCGGGGATCTCCACCGCCGAGGTCCAGGAAGATGGTTGCGCCATCGTCGCCGAGGGCCACGCGGCGCCAAGCGTGGCGCGTCTCGCCCGAATCCAGCGCCCGCGCCTCGGCGAGTGACACGGCTTCCGCTTGGGCCTGCCCGGAAAGGCCCCGCTCCGTTGCCCGGAAATAGGCCAGCGTCACCCACTGGCGAAACTCGCGGGAGTTCACCCGCATATGCTCGCGCCTCTTGTGCCCCCACACCGGCACCGACACGAAGGCGATGCCGTCCTGATTGCGCCAGAAATGCAGCTCGGCAAGCGCCCGCGTCATTTCATCCTTCTGGCGCGGCTTGCGGCCCCGCTTGCCACCCTTCTGCGGCGCGCCCTCGGCATTGCCGGCGCCGTCGCCTTCGTCGTCAGGCTCGGCGATGGAGTAGCCCTCGCCGTCAGCCATGGCGCTTGCGCTCCAGCAAAAGATCATTGAAGTCCGCGCCCGGCTTGTCGGGCATCGCCACCCGCACCGCGCGGCCCTCGGCCCGCCAGCGTGCCGCCGCAGCCTTCGCCGCGCGTCGGCCGGGCGGATCGTTGTCGGCCGCGATGGTGACTTCGCGAACCTCCGCCGGCAGGGCCAGGGCATCGCCGAGGTTGCCGGCGGAGGTTGCAGCCCAGGCCGGAAAGCCCAGCAGCTCCGATGCCGCAAGGGTCGTCTCGATACCCTCGCCAATGACCAAATGCGGCGCCACGGCATGCAGCCGCACGGCTGCGCCGCGCACGTCGCCGAGGGTCATCCGCACCGGCTCCACCGTCGCCTTGCCGGTGCCGCCGGGGGCCAGGAACGTGCGATGCACCGCCACCACCTCGCCGGCCAGGTCATGCAGCAGCGCCAGCATGCAGGGCAGCGCCCGGCCGCTCGGATGCTTGGCGTTGGCGAGGTAGAGCAGCGGCGCCGAGGGCGGCAGCCGCAGGCCCCGGTTGCCGAGGTAGGCCGGAATGATTGGCGAGGGCCGCGCCCGCTCCAGCATCGCCCGCACGGCGCCGCGGCGATCCTCGCGCAAGACCGGGGCCGCGTCGGCCTCGGGGCGCGGCGGGGCGGCACCGCCCAACAGCGCCTTGCCGACTGCCTCTTGGTCCGCGCAGCTTGAGCACACCCACAGAAGCCGGCCGCCCTTTTCCGAAAGGGTCAGCCCATTCTTGTAGCCGCAGGCGGGGCAGTTGCCGCGCCACTCGCCGCGCCTCGACGGCTTGAGGCCATGCCGGGCGGCAATCTCGGCGGCGGTCATTGCAGCACCGGCCGCACCGGATGCGGCAGCCCCGGCGGCGGAAGAATGGTCAGGCCCGGCGCACCCAGGAAGCGGCGCCAGGCCGGCCCGAGGGCCGAGGAAGTCTCCACCAGCACCGCGCGATGCATGAGGGCCGCAGCCCCCAGCACGGCAGAATAGTGCGCCGGCTCGCCTCCGGCGCCGTGGATCATGGCCCAAGCGCACCAGCGCCGCAGTCGCCGCGCGGCCTTCCATCCGGCGGGGCCGCGGGCCAGGTCGGGGCCGGGATCGTCGCCGATGATGACCACCACCGGCCGCACCATCCGGCCGAGCGCGCTGGCGGGCCAGGGGGCCGAGGGATCATGCAGGCTGACAAGGGACAGCAGCCCATCGGCGGCAGCACGGGCCAGAGGCAGGCAAGGCGCGCCCGCACGGGCCAGCCTGTCGCACAGCGTCTCCAGCTCCGCGCGTCGCGACACGAACACTGGCGGGATGCCGCTATGCATCGACAGTCTCGCCACCCGTGGGGGGATGCAACCTCGCCCATAGGTCCGCCATGATGAATTCCCGCTGCTCCACGGAACGGGCGTTGAATTTTGCCAACAAACCCATCAGTGAAACGGCTTCGACACCAGCTAGAGATTTCGGATGTCGTCCCGCAAGCAGCGTCTCTATCTCCGAACGGATTGCGTTCAGGGCTGCGCCAAAGCGCGCTTCTCCGGCTCGGGTCGCCGCGTCCATCGCGGCATAGGTTGTGGGGTCTGCAAGCCGCGCCCGTTGCTTGGCTGCGGATCGCATCTTCGCATTGCTTGCCGGGTTAACCACCCCCCGAAGGTTCGCACGGGCCATCGGGCCAGGTTCCAGCTACGCGGCGCGGCTGGCGGCGAGCTTCGCCATGCGGCGCGCCGCCATCGCCTCGCGAGGAAGCGCCCGCGTTGCCTCCAGCGCGGCGCGCAGCTCGGCGCGGTCCCACCGCGGCGCCCGCGGTACGGGATAGAACGGG
>CANHCJ010000452.1 GCA_947458025.1 Rhodospirillales bacterium
CAGCAGCCCGCACAGCCGCTCGCGCGACATCGGGGCAGGGCTGGCCAGCGCCAGCAGCGCCAGCATCGCCCGCGCCTTGCGCCCGCGCGGCAGGGTATCCCGCCCGCCCTCGCCGGTGGCCACCACCTGCCCGGAAAGCCGCACCCGCAGCAGGCACGGCGCCCGCGTCGGCATTGGCGGGGTCGCGAACCTGGTCTCTGCCCGAAGGGTGGGAATCGCTGGAGTTCCTGCCATTGCGCCGCGGAATCACGACGCTGTCACACTATGGCATGCAGGGCGCGGCGCGCAATCTCGTTGAGGATTCGCATGGAAGATTTCGCGTCGAGAGAGAAAATTCCTCGCAACCAAGAAAAAATCCCTTGACAGCCACGGCCTCCAGGCGCCATTCTGCCCCTGCCGGCGGAACGAACCCCGGCCCCCTGTCCCACACCCCGCAGCGCACCTGCCGCGCCGCGCCTCCCTCCCCGGGGGCGCGGCGCGTCCGCATGCGCGCGGCCGGGCAGGGCAACGCGCAACAGGAGAACGAGCCATGACCCAGACCCAGCCCGCCACCCGCATGCTGCCGCCCGTCGCGGCCCCGCGCGAGGTGGCCGATCCCGGCCTGATCCGCCTCGGCGCCGCCGTCGGCGGCCCCGTGAAGCGCTGACACGCCGGAAGGCGGCCGGCTTCCCCCCGGCCGCCGACCCCCACCCGGAGACACCGCCATGGACCAGCCCGCCGCCCCGCCGGTCGCCCGCTTCTACCAGGTGATCGAACAGGCCCGCCCGCCGCACCGCGCCGACCGCGCCGCCGGCGGCACCCTGCCGGCCCGCGCCGCGCAGTACTGCGACGCCGTCACCCAGGCCAGCGCCTTCGGCTGGTGGCTCTACCCCCCGCTCGCCCTCACCCTGCTGTGGGACGGCGAGCAGATCCACTGGACCTGGGACGGAAACGATTCCTGGCTGCCGCTGGAGGCCGCGCAGTATCCCGGCCTGCGCCCGCGTTTCGATGCCGCCGCGCCGGCCCATCTGCGCGGCACCGCCCCGCCGATGCTCACCGCCCTGCCGGAGCCGGGCCTGGTGCAGATCTGGACCGGCCTGTTCGCCCGCACCGCCCCGGGCTGGAGCCTGCTGCTGCGCGCCCCCGCCAACCTGCCGCCGGGGCCGGGCTACGTGGCCTATGAGGGCATCCTGGAGGCGGATCGCTGGTTCGGCCCGCTGTTCACCAATTTGCGCCTCACCCGCACCGGCGTGCCCGTGCGCCTGCGCCCCGACCAGCCCTTCCTGCAGGCCCAGCCCTTGCCGCGCGCCGCCTATGCCGAGCCCACGCTGTCCGCCATGGCCCTCACCCCCCGCCCGGAGGAGTTCGACGCCCAGGACTGGGAGGATTACGAAACCGCGGTCGCCGGCCCCGCCCTGCGCGGGGAGCGCAGCACCGGCCAATACGCCATCGCCGCCCGCCGCCGCCGTCGCGCCGAGTGCCCCTTCGCGCCGGCCTGAACGCCTATCCCGCCGCCATCCGCTCCCGCCCGCCGCGGCGCTCGGCCAGGAACAGGAAATCCACCATCCGCCGCAGGTCCGGCAGCCGCTCCAGCCACACCAGGTGGTCCAGCCGGATGATCTCCGCCGCCACCGCCAGCCGCGCCTGCCGGCTGGCATCCTGCTCCGTCACCACCATCACCGGCATGCCGGGGTCCACCGCCACCACCGCGCGCAGCGCCTCGGCCAGCGCCCGGTTGGTGCGCTCGGCATGGCACAGCACCCCCACCGGCCCATGCGCCCGCAGCGCCACCGCCAGCCCCGCCGGCGCCACCTGCAGCGCCCGCACGCGCAGGAACCCGCACAGCTCGTCCACCATCGGCGTCAGCACCGCGCTCTCCTCGGCCACCAGCACCAGGGGCTGCGCCTCGGAGGCGTAGGCGGGCGCGCGTGCCTGCCGCGCCGGGCTCCGCCATGCCGCATCGATCCCGTCCATCGCACCACCGTTCCGTCGCGAATCCGCTGAAAGCTTGCAACGGATTCGCCCGTGACAGGGGTGAGAAGCGCGTCACGCCGCGCAAGTTCGGCGTGAGCCAGCGTGAAATCGAACGCGGCCCGTCAGCTGTTGGTCGCGAACGGGTCCGCCACCCGCGGCCAGAAGGGCAGGGTGCGCTTGGTGTAGGCGATGTTGGCGAAGTCCGGCCCGATCGCCCCGTCCCGCGTCGCCACGTAGCGCACCTCGGAGGCCAGTGGCGCGAACCCGGCATAGAAATGCTGCGTGCTCTTCACCACCACCAGCCGCTTGTCGGCAAGCTGGCAGCCCAGCCCGGTGAAGGCATCCTGGTGGAACACCTGGCTGCGGTTGCTGTTCAGGATGATGTCGATCCCGCCGGCGCGCACCCAGGCCGAAGCCCCCAGATGCGCCCGACCGCCGGAAAGCCCGCCCTGGGTGTGCGCATCCGCCAGCCCCATCACCGTCACCCGCAGGTCCACCGGCGCGCCGCTGGCCACGCCGCACTTGCCGCCGATGCGCAGGTCGAAGCTCGCCCCCAGCCCCGCCTCGCGGCAGAACGAAACCGCGATCGGGTCCCAGAAGCAGCCGATCGCCGCCCCGGTCACGCCGCGCTCCACCAGCCGCGCCAGGATCTCCGTGTTGTCGCTCGGCGCCCCGCCGCCGGCATTGTCGGCCACATCGGCGAACACCACCGGCTTGCTTCCCGCAGGGGCCGCCAGCGCCCGGTCGATCGCCTCGTCGATCGTGTCGTGCGTCGGGTTGGTCTCGTTGCGGATCCTGAAGATCTCCTCGCCCAGCTCCTTCGCCAGCCGCTCGGCCTTGCCCATGTCGCCATCGGTGATCACCACCATCTTGGCGCCGACCTCGGCCACGTCGCCCCAGGGGAAGCCGTGCCCGAACGAGACGCTCAGCACCCCGTCCTTGCCCTCCAGCGCCTTCATCTTCGCAACGAAGCTCTTCATCGGCTCCACCGGCGTGCGCCACATGCTCACCATGCGGCAGTCGTAGTACGCCATGGCGGGCTTCACGCGGCCCTGCTTCGCCGCCACGCAGAGGTCGTACAGCTCCGTGGCCCGGTCACCCACGTCCACGTGCGGGTATTCCTTGTAGGTGACGATCGCGTCGCACGCCGCGCGCATCGTCTCGGTCAGGTGGCAGTGCAGGTCCAGCTCCAGCCCGATCACCGCATCCGGCCCCACCACCTTGCGGATCTCGGCGCAGGTATCGCCCTCGCAGTCGTCGTAGCCATAGGCCACCATGGCGCCGTGCATCTTCATCAGCACGACATCCACCGGCATCGCCGCCTTCAGATCCGCCAGCAGGTCGCCCCGCAGCGCCTCGTACACGTTCTTCAGCGTCGTCCCCGCCGGCTGGGCGAAGGCGCTGATGCTCTCCGCGATCGCATGCCCGTCGCGCTCGCACAGCCGGCGCCACTCGATCTGCGCGATGTTGCCATGCCCCGCGGGCTTCCGGCTGGCATCGTGGCGGTAGTAGCCCACCTCGTGGAAGCCGGCATGCCCCGTCGGGATCGGCGAGAAGGTGTTGGTCTCGGTGGCGAGGTTGGCAAAGAAGATCTTCATCGGCGGGTCCCCCGGGCTGGTGCGCGCCGAACTCTATGCGGGCACCCGCCTGTCTCGCTAGGGTCCTCCAGATG
>CANHCJ010000453.1 GCA_947458025.1 Rhodospirillales bacterium
CAGCCTCCGCCGGCGCGGCCTTGGCGGCCCGGCCCCGCGCGGCCTTCTTCGCCCCGCCGCGCGGTTTCAGCGCCTTGCCCTTCTCCGCCAGCAGCGCGACGGCATCCTCCAGCGTCATGTCGTCCATCGTCATGTCGCGCGGCAGGTTCGCCACCGTGTTGCCATGCTGCGCATAGGGCCCGAACCGCCCCTTGCGCACCAGGATCGGCTCCTTGTCCTTCGGATGCGGCCCCAGCGTCCGCACCGAGGCCAGCTTCTTCGCCAGCAGGTCCACCGCGCGGTTGAGGCCCACCACCAGCACGTCGTCGTCCTTCTCCAGCGAGGCGAACACCCCGCCCATCTTCACGAACGGCCCGAACCGCCCCAGCCCGGCCTCGATCGGCTCCTTGGATTCCGGATGGATGCCCACCAGCCGCGGCAGCGACAGCAGCGCGATCGCCTGCTCCAGCGTGATCGTCTCGCCATCCACGCCGCGCGGCAGCGAGGTCCGGCGCGGCTTGGTCTTGCTGCCCGGCACCTGCTCGCCCTGCTGCACATACAGCCCATAGGGCCCGCGGCGGACCACAACCTCCTCGCCCGTCTCCGGGTGGTGGCCGAGGACGCGCATGCCCTCCTTCAGCGTGTCGTTGGCCTCCTCCCCGCCATCGACAGCCAAGCGGCGGGTGTATTGGCAGCCCGGATAGTTGGAGCAGCCGATGAAGCTGCCATGCCGCCCCAGCTTCAGCCCCAGCCGCCCCGCCTTGCAGGAAGGGCACTCGCGCGGATCGGTGCCGTCGTCGCGCGCCGGGAAGAAGTGCTGGCCCAGCTCCTCATCCAGCGCGTTGATCACGTCGCTGATCTTGAGGTCCTTGGTCTGCTCCACCGCCTTGGAGAAATGCGCCCAGAACGCATGCATCACCTGGCGCCAGTTCGCCCGCCCGCCGGAGATGTCGTCGAGCTGCTCCTCCAGCCCGGCGGTGAAGCCGGTATCCACGTAGCGCTCGAAGAAGCTGGTCAGGAACGCGGTCACCAGCCGTCCGCGGTCCTCCGGCACGAAGCGCCGCTTGTCCAGCTTCACGTATTGCCGGTCCTGCAGCACCGAGAGGATGGAGGCATAGGTGGAGGGCCGCCCGATCCCCAGCTCCTCCATCTTCTTCACCAGGGAAGCCTCGGAATAGCGCGGCGGCGGCTGGGTGAAGTGCTGCTCTGCCGTCACCTCGCCGCGCTTCAGCGGATCGCGCTCGCCCATCGGCGGCAGCATCCGGTTGTCGTCGTCCTTGCCCGTCGCGTCCTCGGTCACGTCCTCGCGATACAGCTTCAGGTAGCCGTCGAAGGCCAGGATGGAGCCGTTGGCCCGCAGGCGCGGCCCGTTCGGCTGCGCGGGATCGGCGATCTCCACCGCCACCTGGTCGAACTCGGCCGACTGCATCTGGGAGGCCACCGCCCGCTTCCAGATCAGCTCGTACAGCCGCTGCTGGTCGTGGCTCAGATAGCGGGCGACGCTCTCTGGCGTGCGGGAAACGTCCGTCGGCCGGATCGCCTCGTGCGCCTCCTGCGCATTCTTGGCGCGGGAGGTGTATTCGCGCGCCTGGGCCGGCAGGTACTTGTCGCCGAACCCCTCCTGCACATAGCCGCGAATGGCATCGATCGCCTCGCGCGCCATCTGCACGCCGTCGGTGCGCATGTAGGTGATCAGGCCCGTGGTATCGCCGTCGATGTCCACGCCCTCGTAGAGCCCCTGCGCCACGCGCATCGTCTGCTGCGCCCCCATGCCCAGCCGCCCGGAGGCATCCTGCTGCAGGGTCGATGTGGTGAAGGGTGCGGGCGGGTTGCGCCGCACCCGGCGCCGCTCCACCGCGGCCACCGAATAGCTCCCGGCCGCCACCAGCGCCCGGGCCCGCTCGGCCAGCGCCGCGGTATTGAGGTCGAACTGGTCGAGCTTCCTGCCGTCCAGATGCGTCAGCCGCGCGGTGAACGGCGCGCCGCTGGGCGTCAGCAGCCCGGCCTCGATCGTCCAGTATTCCCGCGCCCGGAACGCCTCGATCTCCGCCTCGCGCTCGCATATCAGCCGCAGCGCGACGGACTGCACGCGCCCCGCGCTCCGGCTGCCCGGCAGCTTGCGCCACAGCACCGGCGAGAGCGTGAAGCCCACCAGGTAGTCCAGCGCCCGGCGGGCCATGTAGGCCTCGATCAGCGGCTGGTCGAGGTCGCGCGGGTTGGCCATGGCATGGCGCACCGCGTTGCGGGTGATCTCGTTGAAGGTCACGCGCTCCACGCGCACGCCCTTCAGCACGTTCTTCTCCTCCAGCGCCGCCCGCACGTGCCAGCTGATCGCCTCCCCCTCGCGATCCGGGTCGGTGGCGAGGTAGAGCGTCTTGGCCCCCTTCAGCGCCTTGGCGATCGCGGAGATTTGACGGGAGCCGCGCTCATCGGCCTCCCAGTCCATCGCGAAATCCTCGTCCGGCCGCACGCTGCCGTCCTTGGGCGGCAGGTCGCGCACGTGCCCGAAGCTGGCCAGCACGGTGAAGCCGCTGCCCAGGTACTTGTTGATGGTCTTGGCCTTGGCGGGCGATTCGACGACGACGACGTCCGACATCCGAAATCCTCGAGAAGGCGGCGGGGATCAGCCCCCGCCCAGCAGCGCCACCCGGTTGCCCGGCAGCGTCTCGATGCGTCCCGCGATTTCCAGGTCCAGCAGGACCGTGAGCACGGCGGGACCGGGTAACTGGCAGCGCCGGATGAGATCGTCAACCGGTGTGGGCGCGGGGCCGAGCAGGGCCAGCACCGCGTCGATGGCACGGGCATGCTCACCTTCCGGCAGGAATTCGGGGGCGGCCACGGGCTCCTGGGCCTCGGCCAGGCCCAGCTGGCCGCGCAGCCTTGCGGCATCCTCGGGCAGGGCGGCCAGGATGTCCTCGGCCGTCTCGGTCAGGTGCGCCCCGTCGCGGATCAGGCCATTTGCGCCGCGGGCCCTGGGGTCCAGCGGCGAACCCGGAACCGCAAACACCTCCCGCCCCGCCTCGGCCGCCAGCCGCGCGGTGATCAGCGAGCCGGAGCGGGGCGCGGCCTCCACCACCAGCACGCCCAGCGACAGCCCGGCGATCACCCAGTTGCGGCGCGGGAAGTGGCGCGCCTGCGGCTGCACCCCGGGCGGCAGCTCCGCCACCACCACACCCTGCTCGGCGATGCGGCGCTGCAGCTCGGCATGCTCCGGCGGATAGGCGACATCGGGCCCGCCGGCGATGCAGGCGATCGTCACCCCGGTGCGCAGCGCCCCGCGATGCGCCGCCGCGTCGATGCCGCGCGCCAGGCCGGAGACCACCGCCAGGCCCTGCTGGGCGAGGTCGGCCGCCAGCGTCTCGGCCAGGCGCTGCCCGTTGGCCGAGGCATTGCGGCTGCCCACCACCGCCACCGCCCGGCGGGAAAGCAAAGCGGGGTCGCCCAGCACCGCGATCACCGCCGGCGCATCCTCCAGCCGGGCGAGCAGGGCGGGGTAGGCGGGATCGCCCTGGAACAGCAGCGTGCCGCCAAGTGCCGCAACCCGGTCGGCCTCGCGGCGGGCATCCCCGACGCTGGGAATCCGCGGCGCCGTCGGCCGCCCGGCGGCCCGCGCCAGGGCGGGCAGGGCGTCCAGCGCCTCCG
>CANHCJ010000454.1 GCA_947458025.1 Rhodospirillales bacterium
GCTGCGTCGCGGCGGGGCCGCCGGTGCACCACCCGCCCGGCACGCCCGGGGCGGCCCATCCGCAGGGCAGCCGCAGCGTGGCGGAATTCATCTGCGGGCCGGTGCGCCTTACCGTCACGGTGCAGGTGTTCTCCACCCGCGCCAACCCCTCGGCCATCGTGCAGGCGCGGCGCACCCTGGCGCGCGAGGAACTGGCCGACGAGATGGAGTTCGGCTCGCTCGCGGTGCCCGGCCAGGGCCACTGGCGCCTGGCGACCAGCGCCAACCCGGCCGCGATGGCCGCCACGCTGCTGTGGCTCGATGGCGGGCCGAGCCGCGGCGGGCTGGCCGAGCGCATCCGCCAGGCGCGCAACAGCGTGGTCGGCAGCAATGCCGCGCCGGTGCTGGTGGCCGCCTCGCTGCAGTTCCCGCACAGCCCGATCGGGCCGCGGGAGCGGGAATGGGCGCAGCTGCTGCTGCAGGAGTTCCTGGCAGGGCAGGCGGGGCTGGAGACGCAGCTGGCCAATCTCGCGCGGGCGGCGGCAGGGGGGTAGGAAGAAAGAGGTTCTTTTTTGAAAAAAGAACCAAAAAACTTTTCCGACCTGGCACGGGTGCAAGGTCGGAAAGTCTTTTTGCTACTTTTTCTTCAGAAAAAGAAGAGTCTTACTTTCTGGCCCTGTCGCAGATCGCCTCGAACTGCCGTGCCACATGGGCCCAGGAGAACCTTGCCTCCAGCCGGGCGCGGGCTGCCTGGGCGAGGCGGGTGCGTTCCTGGGGGCTTTCCAGCAGGCGCAGGATGGCGGCGGCGAAATCCTGTGCCGTGTCGGCCTGCAGGAAATGCTCGCCTTGGGTGATGTCCAGCCCCTCGATGCCCACGGCGGTGGCCACCACCGGGCGGCCCATCGCCATCGCCTCGAACGCCTTGATGCGCGTGCCGCTGCCGACGCGCAGCGGGATCACGGCGAGATGTGCCTGGGCCATGTGCGGGCGGATGTCGGGCACCGAGCCGGTGACGGTCCAGGCCAGGGCGCGGGTGCGGACGGCCTCGATCAGCGAAGGGCGGGGGTTGCGCCCCACGATCAGCGCGCGCGCGGCCGGGCGGGCGCGCAGCACCAGGGGCCAGATCTCGTCCATCAGGAAGGCGATGCCGTCGGTGTTGGCCGGGCTGTCCATGACGCCGGTGAAGACGATGGTACCGCCATCCGGGGGCACGGGGCCGGCTTCGGAGTCCGGGGCGACGGCGAAATACTCCAGGTCCACGCCGGTCTCGATCGCCTCGATGCGCGGGTGGGCGTAGCGCGCGTGCAGGGCCTTGGCATCACGCTCCGACACCGCGATCAGGGTGCGGTAGCGCGCCAGCACCTCGGCCTCGAAGCGGCGCATCTTGCGTGCCTGGTCGGCCCAGACCGGGCGCCACAGGCCGCGGGCGAGGCGGGCGTGGCGTTCGAAGATCTCGGCCTCGACGTTGTGGGTGAACATCACGCTGGCCGCCGGCAGGGGGCCGGGCACCAGCACGTCGGCATGCGGGAAATCCACCACCGTCACGTCCGGCGCCTCGGCGATCGCCGCGGCCACCACGCGGGCACCCGCGGCGGAGCGGTCGGTGGCGGCGCCCACCGGGATGCGGCCGGCCAGGGCCAGCACGCGGCGCAAGGTGGAAGGGGGCGTGGCGGGCCAGGAGAGGAAGCGGTCGCAGATGCCGGCGACCTCCGCGGCATGGGCGGCGGCATCGGGCGGGGCGGGGGCGGCGAGCGTAATCTCGAACATCCCGCCCTTCATCTGGCGCAGGATGTTGGCGGTGCGGATCTTGCCGCCCTCGTTGGCGGGAAACAGGAAGCGCGGGCTGACGAACAGCAGCCGCGGCCGGGCCGTGCTCACCAGCAGAAGCCCTGGTAGGCCACCCCCGGGATCTCGGCCAGATCCGTCATGCCGGCGAGGTCGATCACGCGCTTGCCCGCCAGCGCCGCGCGCAGGGCCGGGCGGTCCTCCGCGCCGACATGGCCGACGATGACGAGGCCGGCACCCTCCAGCGCCGCCTCCGCCGTGGGGGCCAGCAGGCGTTCCAGGTGCGGGATCTCGCGGTCGATATAGGCGCGGTTGGCGCCGGTGAGGCGAGCCGTCTGCACGTGGCGGTCGTGGATGCGCAGTTCCCAGCCGCGGCCCAGCAGCTTCTCGGCCAGCAGCACGAAGGGGGATTCGCGCAGGTCGTCCGTGCCCGGCTTGAAGGCCAGGCCGAACAGCGCCACGGGCTGGCGGCCATGGGCGGTCACCATCTCGAAGGCGCGGTCGATGATCGCCTGGTTGCCCGGCAGCACCTGGCGCAGGAACGGGGCCGGCACGTCGCGCGACGCGGCGAGTGCCAGGAAGCTGCGGATATCCTTCGGCAGGCAGGAGCCGCCGAAGGCGAAGCCGGGGCGCAGGTAGGCGGTGGAGATGTTCAGCACGCGGTCTTCGCAGAACAGGCGGAACGCCGCGCGCGCATCCACGCCATGGGCGGCCAGGATCGCGCCGGCCTCGTTGGCGAAGGCGAGCTTCACCGCGTGGAACACGTTGGAGAGGTATTTGGTGCTTTCGGACACGCGATGCGGCGCCACGTGCACCGGCGCCTGGATCGGCGCGTAGATCGCCCGCACCACCTCCGCATCGTCGCCCGCCGGCGCGCCGATCAGGGTGAAGGGCGGGGCGTGGAAATCCTTCACCGAGGAGCCTTCGCGCAGGAACTCGGGGTTGCCGTAGTAGCGGAAGCCCTGGCCGGCGGTGAGGCCGGATTCTTGCTCCAGGATCGGGATCGCCACCTCCTCGGCCGTGCCGGGCGGCACGGTGGAGCGCATCACCACGGTGTGGCCCTGCTTGCCGCGCATGGCGCGCCCGATCTCGGCCAGCACGGCGCGCACGGCCACCATGGAGACGCTGCCATCGGCGGCACTCGGCGTGCCGACGGAGATGAACGACACCTCGGTGGCGGCGACCGCGGCGGCCACATCCGTGGTGGCGCGCAGCCGGCCGGCGGCGACCGCGTCGGCGATCAGGCCGTCGATCGCCTCCTCCACGATGGGGGAGCGGCCGGCATTGACCAGGGCGACCTTGTCGGCCGCCACGTCAACCGCCACCACCTCGTGGCCGAGGGAGGCAAGGCAGGCGCTGGAGACGGCGCCGACATAGCCCACGCCGAAGATCGAGATCCGCATGTGTGTGCGCGCATCCTGTTGGTTTCGCGGCCCGGGCGGGGCCACCGCATGGCGTGCGCCATACCGGAGAATGGTGAACATGACATGCCGCGCCGGCCGGGTGGAGGGGGGATCGGCCCGACGCCGCCGGATGTGAAGCGCACGCGGCTTGCGACAGGTCAAGACCTGCCCGGGGCGAAGTGTGCGATACGATGGGGGGTGAAACACGCCGGAGGACCATCCATGCCCAACATCCTGCTCGCCACCGACCTCTCGCCCCATGCCGACCGGGCGCTTTCGCGCGCGGCGCTGCTGGCCCAGCGCGCCGGCGACAGCCTCGCCGTGCTGCACGTGGTCGGCAAGGAACTGCGCACCGGCCCGGGGCTGGAGGCGGCGCTGGCCGCGGCGCGGAACCAGCTGGGCGAGGACCTGGCCGAGGCCGGGCTGCCGGACGGGCTTTCGGTGGTGCCGCA
>CANHCJ010000455.1 GCA_947458025.1 Rhodospirillales bacterium
CACCGCGACCACCATCGGCCCGGCCCAGGAGGCCACCACCATGACCGCCCCCAATCCGGCATCCACACCGGTGGTGACGCAGCCCGCGGCACCAGACCTCGATGCCATTCGCGCCGAGGCCGACCGCGCCGCCACCGAGCGCATCGCCAGCTACGATCCGGTGCTTGCCGCCGCACGCGGCCTGCTGCCCGACGACCAGATCGACGCCCAGCGCCGGGCCGCCATCCGCGAGCGGGTCTCGGCCGATGTGCTGCGCGGCCGCCTGTGGGATGCCTTCGCGCAACGCGGCCGCGCCACGGCACCGACGCTGCCGGCCAACCCCACCGCTGGCCCCGCATCCCAGGACCCGGAGGTGATGCGCGACGCGATGGCCGAGGCGCTGGCTGTGCGGGCGATGCCCGGCTACCAGGCCTCCGGTGGTGCCGCCGGTCGTCACGCCGAGTTCCTGGGTTGGCGCCCGTCAGAGATGGTCGCCGAATTGATGCGCGTCCGCGGCGAGCGCAACATCCCGCGTGACACCGCTAAGCTGGCCGAACGTGCCTTCCAGACCACCAGCGACTTCCCGCTGCTGCTCTCGGCCGCGGCCAACAAGATGCTGCTGGCGGCCTATGCGCCCGCCAACCCGACCTACCGGCAGATCTTCCTGCGGCGCGACTTCCGCGACTTCAAGCCGCACCGCCACCTGCGCGTCGGCGACTTCCCCAATCTGGTGCCGCTGTCCGAGAGCGGCGAGATCCAGGCCGGCACCATGTCCGAGAGCCAGGAACTGGTGACGCTCACCACCTTCGCCCGGCGTATCCGTGTCACCCGGCCGATGCTGGTGAACGACGACCTCGGCGCCTTCACCGACTTCGCCGCCATGATCGGCCGCAGGGTGGCCGACTTCGAGAACGTCACTGCCTATGGGTTGCTCAACACCGCCAACGGCGATGGTCCGACGCTGACCACCGGTGCCACCGCGGTGTTCGCCACCGGCGCAGCCCGCGCCAACAAGGCGGCTTCCGGCACCGCGCTGGACCTGACCAACCTGGCCGCCGGCCGGGCGGCGGTGATGAAGCAGAAGACGCTGGACGGATTGCCCATCTCGGTCGGCTCCAGCATGCAGCTGGTGGTGGGGCCGAACCAGGAACTGGCGGCGCGGCAGCTGACCGTGTCGGTGCAGGCGGCACAGACCAGCAACGTCAACATCTACGCCGGCTTCATCCAGCCCCTGGTCGAGCCGCTGATCCCGTCCAACCGCTGGTATCTGTTCTCCGACGCGGTGTCCGCCCCGGTCTATGTCTACGGCTACCTCAATGGCGCTGAGGGACCGCAGGTGACCACCGGCCCCGTCTCGGGCGTCGACGGCGTCGAGGTGTCCGTGATCTTCGACTTCGGCGTCGGTGCCATCGACTGGCGCGGCGCCTGGTTCAACCCGGGGACCTGATGCCGGGCTGATCCCGCTCCCCTGACTTTCCTTATCATCCTCATCGTCTCGCGAATGGGCGGCCTTCGGGTCGCCCTTCGCGCATTCAGGGACATCCCCATCCATGAAGAATTTCGTCCAGCCGGGCCTCTCGGTCCTTCTGCCCATGCCCTACGACCGCACCTCCGGCCAGGGTGTGCTGGTCGGTGCGCTGTTCGGTGTCGTCGCCGTCGATGCGCTTACCGGTGTCTCCGCCGAGGTCGCGGTGAACGGCGTGTTCGACATCACCAAGGAAGCACCGCTGGTGATCGCCGTCGGCGCCCGGGTGTTCTGGGACAACACCAACAAGCGCGTCACCACCACCGCCACCGGCAATGTCGCCATCGGCCATGCCGTCGTGGCCGCAGCTTCGGCCGACACCACAGCAAGGGTGCGCCTCTCCGGCTCCACCCCGGCGGGAACCTGATCATGGTGGTCGCCACAACCAAGGTCGCCGACCTGCTCTCCACCCGCGACCGCACCCGGCTCGCCGGTGTGCATCCCGATCTGGTGGCAGTCGTCGCGGCGGCCCGCCAGCAGCTCCCCTTCATCGTGGTGGAGGGACTGCGCACACGCGAGCGCCAGGCGCAGCTGGTGAAATCCGGCGCCAGCCGCACCATGGACAGCCGTCACCTCACCGGGCACGCCGTCGATGTCGCCCCGACCGTCGATGGCGAGGTCCGCTGGGACTGGCCCCTGTTCTACCCCATGGCCAAGGTGATGAAGGATGCGGCGCAGGCCCGTGGCATCGCCATGGTTTGGGGTGGCGACTGGCCGCGCTTCCGGGACGGCCCGCACTTCGAACTCAACCGCGATGCCTATCCGGCTGGGACCGGCTGATGTCGGCCTTCGCCGCGGCGCTCGCCGCCGTGCATGGTGACACCAACATCGGCACCCCTGCCGACTTCCGTCGTCCGCCCGGTCCGTGGGTGCCGGCCCGTGTCGTACTGTCCGGACCCACCGACACCATCGGCGGGCTGGGCGGCCCCGGCACCCGGGCTGGCAGCCTGGCCGCCACCATCCTCGCCGGTGACATCGCGCCAATCGAACCGCAGCGCGGCGACGAGGTGCTGCTCCACGGCACCGTGCATCGCGTCGACGACGCCGAGCGTGACCCGCTCTGTCTGTCCTGGCGCCTCATCCTGGCGGATATCTGACCATGCCGACTCCCATCCGCGAAGCAGCATTGGCGGCGATCGCCGAACGCCTCACCGCCGAATTGCCTGGCGTCGTGTTGGAACGTGCGCGCCGTGCCCCGGTGGACACCGACAAGGAGCCGCTCCCCCGTCTGGTGCTGACAGGCACCGATTGGGAGGCGGACGAGAGCGCCGAACCCGGCAGCACCCACTACAGCCTCGGCTTTGCCGTAGCGGGCTACATTCGGGATGTGACGGACCTCGGTGTCGAACAGGGGTTGTCGGCGCTGCATGCGTCCCTGATCGCGGCGCTTGCCGGCTGGACGCCCGCGATCGACGGCCTCGGCGATCTCTCCGAGCAGGGCGCCGAGTTCCGGCTCTACGACACCGACGAGAGCAGCAAGCCAGCCGGCGAGGTTCTTGCCCGCTTCTCGATGCTCGCCATCGCGCCCCTGGGCTCGCCCTACCTCCCCTGACCTTCCCCTTTCCCTGAGCAGGCCGGCTATCGCGACGGCAAGGGCCGCCGCTGACGCCGGCTTGCGAAACTCCCAAGGAGTTCCGCAGTGAGCACCAACCTCGTGCGCATGAAATTCGCCGCGGTCGCGGCCAAGATCGAGGTGGCACCCGGCACCGACGCCATCGGCGGCACGCCCGCGGCTGCGGACTGGATTGCGTCCGAGATGGAGGTCCAGTTCGACCCCACCATCATCGAACTGCCCGAGCTCACCGGCTCACTCGACAAGGCATCCTCGGTGGTCGGCGGCCTGAAGCCACGGTTGCGCTTGCGCATGCCCCTGCGCGGCTCCGGCACCGCAGGCACCGCGCCGGACTTTGGCAAGCTGCTGCGCTGCAGCACCTTCTCCGAACTGGTGACCGCGTCCGCCATCGGCGCACCCACCGCCGCCACGGCCGGCACCACCACGACGGTCACTGCCGCCACGCCCTTCGGCACCACCGCCCAGCAATATCGCGGCATGCCGCTGATCGTCACCGGCATTGCCGCCGGTACCACCGGGATCGTCGACTATAC
>CANHCJ010000456.1 GCA_947458025.1 Rhodospirillales bacterium
ATCGTGCTGCACGACCACTGGGTGACGCTGGCGGTGGCGCTGCTGCTGCCGGCGCTGGCCTGGATCGAGGCGCGGGCCGACCTGCCGGCGCTGCGGCGGGTGGCGCTGGCGGTGGCCGCGCTGGTGCTGGTACGGCTGCTGCTGAACTGGTACGTGCTGGACTATGCGTTCGGCTCCGCGCCGGTGGTGAACGGGCTGTGGCTGGCCTATGCGGTGCCGGCTTCGTGCTTCTGGGTGGCGGCGCGGATGTTCCTGCGGCGGCGCGACGACCTGCTGGTGGGAGTGCTGGAGGCCGGCGCGGCGGCGTTCGCCAGCGTGTTCGTGGCGCTGGAGATCCGGCACTGGGCCGGGGGCGGGCAGCTTGCGGGCGATCCCACGCTGCTGGAGGCGGGGCTGCATGTCTCGGCGCTGGGGGCGCAGGCGCTGGCGGGGATGGTGCTGGCGCGGCGGCTGGGGCGGCGCGTGCCGGAGGTGGCGTGGAAGCTGCAGGGCGGGCTCGCGCTGGCCGGGGGCATCGTTCTGCTGCTGGCCAACCCGATGGTGCTGGACCTGCGGGCCGGGCAGGCGGCGCTGGCCTTTGCCTACCTGGTGCCGGCGCTGCTGGCGGGGCTGGCGTTCCGGCAGAGCGGGCTGCGGGTGCTGGGGCTGTATGCGCTGGTGGCGGGGTTCGCCTGGCTGACGCTGGAGGTGCGGCTGCTGTTCCATCCCGGGGTGCGGCTGGGCCGGCCGGATGTGGGGGATGCGGAGCTGTGGGCCTATTCCGGCGTGTGGCTGGGCTATGGCGCGGCGCTGATGGCGGCGGGGATCGTGGGGCAGGCGCGGGTGCTGCGGCTGGCGGCGCTGGCGGTGATCGCGCTGGTGGCCGGTAAGGTGTTCCTGTGGGACATGGCCGGGCTGGGCGGGCTGTGGCGGGTGCTGAGCTTCCTGGGGCTGGGGCTGAGCCTGATCGGGCTGGGGGCGGTGTTCCGGCGCTTCGTGGCCGGGGCCGCTACGCCGCCCGCGGAGGCGGCGCCACCCGGCCCAGGAACGCCAGCAGCGCCGCCGTGACGGCCTGGGGCTGTTCCTGCTGCACCCAGTGGCCGGCGCCGTCCACCAGCACGGGCGGGCCCATGTTGGTGAAGCTGCGCGTCCACATGCGGTTCAGCGCGCCGGGGGATTGGTGGATGCCCCAGTCCTGCGCGCCGGCGAGGAACATGGCCGGCAGGTCGATGGTGCGGCCGGCGAAGAGCTGCTGCTCCGCCAGCAGGGCGGGTTCGAAGCGGCAGCGGTACCAGTTGAGGCCGCCCTGGAAGCCGGTGCGGGCGAATTCGGCGGTGTAGACGGCCAACTCCGGCTCCGTGAGCCAGCGGCAGGCGGCGACCTGATCGGGCGTGGGCATGTGTTCAGCGACGGTCTCGGCCATGGTTTGGGCGAGGTCCATCACGTAGTAGGTGGGCAGCTTCGCCATTTCCGCGGCGGTCCAGCCGGCGAGCGGATAGGGGCGGTTGTCGGGCCAGTCGGCCGATTTGTGGTGGTAGTAGGCGCGCAGGAAGGCGTGCAGGCCCTGCGGGGCGTGGCGCATGTCGGCATCGGCCGGGCGGGTGGCGTAGTAGCGCTGGTAGTGCTTGCGCGGGCGCGGCAGGTCGGCGAGCGCGGCATCCAGCGCATCGCCCAGGCCGGCGGCGGCGGGGGACAGGCCCGGGGCGCCGGTGAAGGGGGCGCTCATCAGCACCACGGCGCCGAAGAGGTCGGGGCGGAGCAGGGCGGACCAGCCGGCGACGGAGGCGCCGAAATCGTGGCCGACGACGCAGGCGGCGCGGGGGTGGCCGAGGGCGTGCATGAGCAGCACGGCATCGCGCGCCAGGTTGGCCATGCGGAAAGGGGCGAGGTCGCCTTCATATTCGGCGGTCCAGCCGGTGGTGCGGCCGTAGCCGCGCTGGTCGGGCGCCACGGCGTGGTAGCCGGCGCGGCCGAGGGCGGGCAGGACGTGGCGCCAGGACCAGGCCAGCTCCGGGAAGCCGTGCAGCAGCAGGACCAGCGGGGCGGCGGGGTCGCCGGCCTCCAGCACGTGCATGGACAGGTCCCCGGCCGGGACGTGGCGGGCGCGGATGCCTTCGGGCAGCAGGGAAGATTCGAGCGGGGTCATGTGCGGACGAAGCGGACGACGGCGATGATCATGTGCAATCCGGCCATGCAGAGGGAGAGCGGCAGGCGCATGGCCAGCCACCATTCGGGGGCGACGAAGCGGCGGGTGAGTTCGCGGTCGGTCCAGAGGCAGAGCAGGAACAGGCCGGAGAGCACGGCGACGCTGCGCGGCGAGAGGGCGAAGACCACGCCCCAGGCGGCGAGCGCGGGCAGGACGGCGAGGCCGAGCCAGAACATCAGGTCCCGCTTGTGGCCGCGGGCGGCGGCCAGGCCCCACCAGGCGCCGCCGAGGAAGCTGAGGATGATGGCGCCATAGGTGCCGGCGGCGCGGAAGGCGATGTCCTGGTTGGCGCGGCCGGCGAACAGCATCACCAGCAGCGCGGCCACGGTGGGCAGCAGGCCGGCGGCGCCGAGGACGAGCGCGGGGCGGGGCGGGAGGTTGGCGCGATCTTGCATCCGGCAGGAGTAGGCCAAGCGTTGGGGGGATTCAAGAAAGCGCGTTCTTTTTTGAAAAAAAGAACCAAAAAACTTTTCCCCGTTTGCGTTGTGCTTGCACGGGCGGCCGCGCGCAAACGGATAAAGTCTTTTTTGCTTCTTTTTTCTTCAGAAAAAAGAAGACTCTTCCCTTTCCTTGGGATGCCCCCACGTCTGGCCCATGCCGATGCTCACCCTCATCCCCGTCCTGGGCGACCAGCTTTCGCCCTCCCTCGCGTCGCTGCGCGCGGCCGACCCTGCGTCGTCGGTGGTGTTGATGGCGGAGGTGGCGGCGGAGGCCGGCTATGTGCCGCATCACCGCAAGAAGCTGGCTTTCGTGTTCAGCGCGATGCGCCATTTCGCCGAGGAGCTGCGCGGGCTGGGGTGGCGCGTGGCGTATGTGGCGCTGGACGATCCGGCGAACACGGGCAGCCTGTGCGGCGAGGTGGCGCGGGCGGTGGCGCGGCTGGGAGCCGGGCGGGTGGTGGCGACGCGGCCGGGGGAGTGGCGGCTGCTGGAGGCGATGCGTGGCTGGCAGGCGGCGCTGGGGGTGGAGGTGGCGCTGCTGGAGGACGACCGGTTCCTGTGCTCCGCCGCGCGGTTCGCGGCCTGGGCGGGGGGGAAGAAGGCGCTGCGGATGGAGTTCTTCTACCGCGAGATGCGCCGCGCGACCGGGCTGCTGATGGAGGGGGACGAGCCCGCCGGCGGGCGGTGGAACTTCGATGCCGAGAACCGCAAGCCGCCGAAGCGGGGCATGGCGATGCCGGAGCCGCTGCGGTTCGAGCCGGATGCGGTGACCGGCGCGGTGCTCGATCTGGTGGAGCGGCGGTTTGCGGACCGGTTCGGCGACCTGCGGCCGTTCTGGTTCGCGGTGACGCGGGCGGGGGCGGAGGCGGCGTTCGCGCGGTTCCTGCGGCTGGGGTTGCCGAGCTTCGGGGATTACCAGGACGCGATGCTGCGCGGGGAGGCGTTCCTGTTCCATGCGGTGATCGCGCAGTACCTGA
>CANHCJ010000457.1 GCA_947458025.1 Rhodospirillales bacterium
CGGCGGGTGCGGCGCTGGCAGGGGCGGCCGATGGAGGGGACGCTGCTGGTGGTGGCGGACCAGGGGTTCGGGGACGTGGTGCAGTTCGCGCGCTACCTGCCCTGGGCGGCTGCGCGCTGCGGCCGGCTGGTGGTGGCGGCAAGCCCGGAGATGCAGCCGGTGATCGCGCAGGTGCCGGAGGTGGCGGAGCGGGTGACGGCGTGGGACCGGCTGGGGGCGTTCGGGGCCTGGGCGGCGCTGTCGGACCTGCCCGGGCTGGCGGGGACGGAGACCGCCGGGCGGATGCCGTACCTGGCCAGCGCGCATGAGGACCGGATGCGCTGGGAGGCGCGGCTGGCGGAGCTGCTGCCGCGCGGGATGCGGCGGGTGGGGCTGGTATGGGCGGGGCGGCCGGAGCATCCGTTCGACTTCGCGCGCTCGGCGAGCCTGGCCGGGCTGGCGCCGCTGGGGGATGTGGCGGGCGTGGCATGGGTGGCGCTGCAGGTAGGGCCGGCTGCGGCGCAGCTGGGGGCCTCGGCGTGGCGGGCGCCGCTGGTGAACCTGGGGCCGGAGATCGGCGGCTATGCCGACACGATGGCGGTGCTGGACGGGCTGGACCTGGTGGTGACGGTGGATACCTCCGTGGCCCATGTGGCGGGCGCCATGGGGCGGCCGTGCTGGCTGCTGCTGGCGCGGCGGCCGGACTGGCGCTGGGGGCTCGCGGGGGAGGCGACGGGGTGGTACCCCTCCGTGCGGTTGTTCCGGCAGAAGCGGCTGGGGGACTGGGCCGGCGTGGCGCGCGAGGTGGCGCGGGCGCTGGCGGCGTAACGGGAGGCTGGAAGATGGCGGTGTACTACCCGCAGGTGTTCGATGCCGCGGACGAGGCGGCGGCGCGGGCGATCATCCTGACCGACGAGGGCGCGGGGGCGGATACCGCAACGCGCTGGGCGCGCGAGACGCCGTACCTGGTGGGGCTGGTGCGCGAGCATGTCCGGCTGGGGCCGGAGAGCCTAGTGCTGGACTATGGCTGCGGGATCGGGCGGATGGCGCGGGCGCTGATCGAGGCCACCGGCTGCCGGGTGATCGGGGTGGACATCAGCGCGCGGATGCGGGCGATGGCGGCGGAGCATGTGGCCGACGAGCGGTTCCTGGCGGTGTCGCCGGCGCAGCTGGACGGGATGGTGCGGCACGGGCTGCGCGCCGATGCGGCGCTGGCGGTGTGGGTGCTGCAGCACTGCCTGGCGCCGGCGGAGGATATCGACCGGCTGGGGCGGGCGCTGGCGCCGGGCGGGCGGGTGTTCGTGCTGAACATGCCGGGGCGGGCGGTGCCGGCGGTGCAGGAGGAAGGGCGCGAGGCGCGGTTCCTGTGGGCGGCGGACGGGATCGACGTGGCGGCGCTGCTGCGCGGGCGGTTCGCGGTGGAGGCGGCCGGCGAGCCGGACATGACGCGGGTGCCGCGGATGTCCTCCATCGGTGCGTATTGGATGGTGTTGCGTGGGTGAAGAATAGGTTACCCTCGGGCTGTCCAAAATGTTTCTTGACTCCGTTGTTTGTATCAGTGAGTTTCATCGCGTTTCATTAATGCGATTTCTCTCGACTTCCGGGCCGGCCTGACGCTCGTGCGGCGCAGGGTGGGCCTGGGCCGCTTGGAAGCTGTGTTGTGGTTCAGACCATTTCAGACGAGACCCCTGCCAGTGCCGGAAGCCAGGGTGCGCCCGGGCCGGCGCCGGCGCATCCTCCCCCGGCCTATCCGCCCCCCGCCGGCGTGCCGACGCAGGCGGGGCCGCAGGAGGTTCGCTTCGACTTCAACGAGGGTGCGCGGGTGGTGCTGCCTGAGCGCGCCGCCGGGCGCTGGCGGGTGCGGCTGCGCGACCTCGAGACCGGCAACATCCTGTTCCAGAGCGAGAACCAGGGCGCGGTGGTGACGTCGGCCAAGCGCTTCTTCGTGCGCTTCGGGGTGACGGTGTGGGAGATCGACGAGGCCGGCGCGGAGACGCTGGTGCTGGACCACGCATACGACGCGGCGGGGCGCGAGGTGCTGGTGCAGCTGCCGGTGGGCACGCTGGGCGACACGATGGGGTGGTTTCCCTATGCCGCGCGCTTCGCGGAGGTGCATGGCTGCCGGCTGACGGTGGCGATGTCTGGCCTGATCATCCCGCTGCTGCGCGACGCCTATCCGCAGATCCGCATGGTGACGCACGAGGAGATGGTGGCGGAGAAGCTGGCCGAGACGTTCTACGCCACCTACTCGATCGGGCTGTTCTTCGACGACGTGGACTGCCTGTGGCAGCCGACGGATTTCCGGCTGGTGGGGCTGCACCGGACGGCGGGCTACATCCTGGGCGTGGACCCGGCGGAGGTGGCGCCGAAGCTTTCCCTGCCGGATACGAGCCGGCCGATCCCGGAGCGCTACGCGGTGATCGCGGTGCAGGCGAGCAGCGGCTGCAAGATGTGGAACAACCCGGAGGGCTGGCGCGCCGTGGTGGCCGACCTGCGCGCGCGCGGCTACCGCGTGGTGTGCATCGACCAGAAGCCGGTGCATGGCACCGGGCTGATGTGGACGCATATCCCCAACGGCGCCGAGGACGAAACGGGCGATAGGCCGCTGGCGGAGCGGGCGCGCTGGCTGCTGCATGCCGACGTGTTCGTGGGGCTTTCCTCGGGCCTGGCCTGGCTCGCCTGGGCGTGCGGGACGCCGGTGGTGATGATCAGCGGGTTCACGCACCCGACCAACGAGTTCGCCACGCCGTATAGGGTGGTGAACTGGCATGCCTGCAATTCCTGCTGGAACGACCCGAAGCTGCGCTTCGACCACAAGGATTTCCTGTGGTGCCCGCGCCATGCCGGCACGGACCGGCATTTCGAGTGCACCCGGCTGATCACCGGCGAGGCGGTGGTGCGCACGATCGGGCGCGTGCCGGGGCTGCTGGCCGTCGGTAGCGCGGCATGACGGTGTATTCGATCGGCTCCGGCGTGGTCAGCAGCGGGCTGGTGCTGCTGTCGGGCGATGCCGCGCTGGTGTCGAGCGGCGGGACGGCGAGTGCCAGCATCGTGCGCAGCGGCGGCGAGCAGGCGGTGCTCAGCTCCGGCACCGCGCTGGGCGGCACGGTGTCGGCCGGGGGGCTGGAGGTGGTGTCCTCCGGCGGGTTTGCCGGCGGGACGGTGGTCTCGAGCGCCGGCACGCAGGCGGTGCGCGACGGCGGCACGGCGAGCGGCACGCGCATCCTGGCCGGCGGGTCGGCGGCGGTGTCCTCCGGCGGGTTCGCCAGCGCGGCGCTGGTGTCTTCCGGCGGGGTGCTGGCGCTGTCTTCCGGTGGCAGCGCGGACGGGACGATCGTGCGCGCGGGCGGGACGGAGCAGGTGGCGGGCGGCAGCGCTTCGCTGACCACGGTGAGTTCCGGGGGGACGCAGGCGGTGCTCTCCGGCGGGGTGGCGAGCGGGACGGTGCTGCTCTCGGGCGGCAGCCAGGCGGTGTCTTCCGGCGGCAGCGCGGTGGCGGCGCTGGTGAGCGGCGGCGGGGTGCAGGCGGTGCTGTCGGGCGGGGTGGCGCTGTCGGCCACGCTGCTGTCGGGCGGGGCGCAGCGGGTTTCGGCCGGGGGCGTGGCGA
>CANHCJ010000458.1 GCA_947458025.1 Rhodospirillales bacterium
ACGCAGAAGAACACCGATGCGGCGCTGCGCGCGCTGGAGCTGGGCGCGGTGGACTACGTGCCCAAGCCGCTGGCCGACATCACCGCCGGCATGCAGGCCCTGGGCGAGGACCTGGTGGCCAAGGTGAAGGCCGCCGCGCGCGCCCGGCCGCGGGGGCGCAGCAGCGCCGCGGCGCCGCGATCGGCGCTGGCGGTCGATCCGCGGCTGTCCACGGTGGGGCGGATCGTGGCGATCGGCGCCTCCACCGGCGGGGTGGAGGCGCTGCAGCAGGTGCTGATGCGCCTGCCCGCCACGGCGCCGGCGGTGCTGGTAACGCAGCACATGCCGGCCGGCTTCACCGCCTCCTTCGCCCGGCGGCTGGACACGCAATGCGCGGTGACGGTGCAGGAGGCCACCGACGGGCGGCGGGTGCTGCCCGGCCATGTCTATATCGCGCCCGGGGCGATGCACCTGGAGCTGGTGCGCACCGGCTCCCACCATGAATGCCGGGTGCGCAACGGCGAGCTGGTCTCGGGCCACCGGCCTTCGGTGGACGTGCTGTTCCATTCGGTGGCCGCCGCGGCGGGGCGCTCGGCGTTGGGCATCATCCTCACCGGCATGGGGCGCGACGGCGCGGCCGGGCTGCTGGAGATGCGCCGCACCGGCGCGCGCACGCTGGGCCAGACGGAGGCAAGCTGCGTGGTGTACGGCATGCCCAAGGCGGCGATGCAGGCCGGGGCGGTGGACGCCGAGTTCCCGCTGGACCGCATCGCCGAGGAGATCGTGCGGGTCTGAACCGGGCGCCCTGCCCGCCCCCGGCATTGATCCTGCGCCGTTCCTGGCCCATCTAGGGCAGCTTCGATCAGAACGGCCGGAACACCGATGAAATACATCTCCACCCGCGGCCAGGCCCCCGTGCGCGACTTCGCCGGCGTGCTGCTGGCCGGGCTCGCCGAGGATGGCGGGCTGTACGTGCCCGAGGCCTGGCCGCATTTCGGCCCGGCGGACTGGCGGGCGATGCGCGGCCTCTCCTATCCGGAACTGGTGGCGCGCGTGATGGCCCCCTTCGTGGGCGAAAGCCTGCCCGCGGCCACCCTGCAGCGCCTGTGCCGGGAGGCCTATGCCGGCTTCGGCCACCCCGCCGTGGTGCCGATGGTGCAACTGGAGACGCATTTGTGGGCGCAGGAGCTGTTCCACGGCCCCACCCTGGCCTTCAAGGACATGGCGATGCAGCTGCTCGGCCGGCTGTTCGACCACGTGCTGGCCGAGCGCGGCGAGCGCGTCACGATCGTGGGCGCCACCTCCGGCGACACCGGCTCGGCGGCGATCGAGGCCTGCGCCGGGCGGGAGCGGGTGGACATCGTGATCCTGCACCCCGATGGCCGCACCAGCGAGGTGCAGCGCCGGCAGATGACCACGGTGCTGGCCCCGAACGTGGGCAACATCGCCGTGGCCGGCAGCTTCGACGACTGCCAGGACCTGGTGAAGGCGATGTTCGCCGATGCCCCCTTCCGCCAGGAGGTGGCGCTGTCGGCGGTGAACTCGATCAACTGGGCCCGCGTGGCCGCCCAGATCCCCTACTACGTGGCCGCGGCGCTGGCCCTGGGCGCGCCGGACCGGGAGGTGGCCTTCGCCGTGCCCACCGGCAATTTCGGCAACGTGCTGGCCGCCTGGGCGGCGCGGCGCATGGGGCTGCCGGTGGCGCGCCTGGTGATCGGCTCCAACCGCAACGACATCCTCAGCCGCTTCCTGGCCGGCAACGACATGAGCATGCGCGCGGTGGAGCCGAGCCTGTCGCCCAGCATGGACATCCAGGTGAGCTCCAACTTCGAGCGCCTGCTGTTCGAGCTGCTGGACCGCGACGGGGCGGCCACCGCCGCCACCATGGCGAATTTCCGCGCCAACGGTCGGATGGACGTGCCCGAGGCCTCCTGGCGGCGCGCCACCGCCGTGTTCCACGGCCACAGCCTGGACGACGAGGGCACCCTGGCCGAGATCCGCCGGCTGCACGAAGCCGCGCGCTACCTCGCCGATCCGCATTCGGCCATTGGCATCGCCGCCGCGCGGGCCCACATGCCCGGCCATGGCATTCCCATGGTGGCGATGGCCACGGCCCACCCGGCCAAGTTCCCCGACGCGATGGAGCGCGCCACCGGCCAGCGCCCGGCGCTGCCGGCATCCCTTGCCGACCTGTATGACCGCCCCGAACGCTACACCCGGCTGCCCGCCGACCTCGCCGCCATCGAGGCCCGCGTGCGCGCCACCGTGCTGAGGAACGCCGCATGAGCGAGACATTGTCCGACACGATCCGCGTCACCCGCCTGCCCTCCGGCCTCACGGTGGTCACGGAGCGGATGGACCGCGTGGAAACCGTCTCGCTCGGCGCCTACGTGGCCGCCGGCACGCGGCACGAAACCGCGGACGAGAACGGCGCCAGCCACTTCCTGGAGCACATGGCCTTCAAGGGCACCGAACGCCGCACCGCGGCCCAGATCGCCGAGGAGATCGAGGCGGTGGGCGGCCACATCAATGCCTACACCGCCCGCGAGCAGACCGCCTACTACGTGAAGGTGCTGAAGGAAGACATGGCGCTGGGCGCCGACCTCATCGGCGACATCCTGACCCACTCCACCTTCGACCCCGACGAGCTGGAGCGCGAGCGCGGCGTGATCCTGCAGGAGATCGGCCAGGCGAACGACACGCCGGACGACATCGTGTTCGACCACTTCCAGGAAACCGCCTACCCGGGCCAGCCGATGGGCCGCCCGGTGCTAGGCACCGAGCAGCGCATCCGCACCATGAAGCGCGACGCGCTGATGGGCTACATGCGCCGGCACTACACCGCCGCCAACACCGTGGTGGCCGCGGCGGGGAACCTGGAGCACGAGCGCTTCGTGGAGCTGGCCGCCCGCCACTTCGCCGACCTCCCCACCCATGCCCCCCCGCCGGCGCTGCCCGGCATCTATGGCGGCGGCGAGTTCCGCGAGGACCGCGACCTCGACCAGGTGCACATCGTGCTCGGCTTCCCCTCGGTTGCGTATGCGGATCCGGATTTCTACCCGACCATGCTGCTCTCCACCCTGCTCGGCGGGGGCATGTCCTCCCGGCTGTTCCAGGAGGTGCGGGAGAAGCGCGGGCTGGTCTATTCCGTCTATTCCTTCACCGCGCCCTGCATGGATGGCGGGCTGTTCGGAATCTATGCCGGCACCGGCGAGAGCGAGGCGGCGGAGCTGATCCCGGTGACGCTGGACGAGCTGCAGAAGGTGCAGCGCGAGGTGACGCAGGCCGAGCTGGGCCGGGCGCGCGCCCAGGTGAAGGCGGGGCTGCTGATGTCGCTGGAGAGCACCGGCAGCCGCTGCGAGCAGCTGGCGCGGCAGATCCAGGTGTTCGGGCGCGTCATCCCCACCGCCGAGACCGTGCAGCGCATCGAGGCGGTGGGCGTGGCCGACGTGCAGCGCGCCGCCGCCCGGGTGTTCCGCGCCGCCCCCACCCTGGCGGCCATGGGCCCGGCCGGCCAGGTGCCGGACGTGGTGCGCATCCGCGAAAGGCTGGCGGCATGAGCGATGCCCTCTCCCTGCTGGCCGACCTGATCGCCCGCGCCC
>CANHCJ010000459.1 GCA_947458025.1 Rhodospirillales bacterium
CCCCCATCCCCCGCTCCGCCCGGCCCGCGCCCCGCCGTCGCGCCCAAAAAGCCCTCTCCCCTTGGGGGCTTGAGCCGCGAAGCGGATCAAGAGTTGGGTGAGGGGTAGGGTCAAAACGCGCCCATCCGGCAATCAGCCAATCTTTGTCCAACCCCTCCACGAGGGGCCGCTTCCGCATGCCCTAATTGTTTCGTTATCGGAACAACCTCACTCCTCCTGGAACGCCTCCTCGCGCTTCCTGCGCACCGCCGGCAGCACCACCAGAAGCAGCAGCAGCACCGAAAGCACCAGGAAGGTCAGGCTCAGCGGCGAGGTCACGAACACCGTCGCATCCCCGCGCGAGAGCAGCATCGCCCGCCGCAGGTAGGTCTCCATCATCGGCCCCAGGATGAACCCCAGCAGCATCGGCGCCGCCTCGCAGTCCAGCTTGTAGAACAGGTAGCCGAGGAACCCGAAGAAGGCGATCAGCAGCACCTCCTGCGCCGAGTTGTTCAGCGAGTACACCCCGATGCAGCAGAAGAACAGGATCGCGATGGAAAGCAGCCGGTACGGCACCGTCAGCATCTTCACCCAGATGCCCACCAGCGGCAGGTTGAACACCACCAGCATCAGGTTCCCCAGCCACATGCTGGCGATCATCCCCCAGAACAGCCCGGGCTTGTCCGTCATCACCTGCGGCCCGGGGATGATCCCGTGGATCATCATCCCGCCCACCATCATCGCCATCACCGCATTGCTCGGGATGCCCAGCGTCAGCATCGGGATGAAGCTGGTCTGCGCCGCCGCGTTGTTCGCACTCTCGGGTGCGGCCACCCCCTGGATCATCCCGGTGCCGAACTTCTCCGGCGTCTTGGAAATCCGCTTCTCCAGCGTATAGGCCGCGAAGCTCGCCAGCACCGCCCCGCCGCCGGGCAGGATGCCCAGGATGCTCCCCAGCCCCGTCCCGCGCACCATCGCCCCGAACGAGGCCTTGAGGTCCGCAATCGTCGGCATCAGCCCCGAGACCTTGCTGGTCAGCAGCTCCCGCCGCTCCTTGTTGGTCAGGTTCGCCATGATCTCGTTCAGCCCGAACACCCCCATGGCGATCGGCACGAAGTTGATCCCGTCGAACAGGATGTCGATCCCGAAGGTGAACCGCAGCGCCCCGCTCTGCACATCCGTGCCCACGATGCCCAGCAGCAGCCCCAGCAGGATCATCCCCACCGCCTTGATCACGGAGCCATGCGCCATCACCACCGCGGTCACCAGCCCCAGCACCATCAGCGAACAGTAATCCGCCGGCCCGAACTGCTGCGCCACCCGCGTCAGCGGCGGCGCCGCCACCGCGATCAGCACCGTCGCCACCGTCCCGGCGAAGAAGCTCCCGATCGCCGCGATCGCCAGCGCCGGCCCCGGCCGCCCCTGCCGCGCCATCTGGTAGCCGTCGAGGCACGTGATCACCGAGCTGCTCTCGCCCGGCAGGTTCACCAGGATCGCCGTGGTCGAGCCGCCGTACTGCGCACCATAGTAGATGCCAGCGAGCATGATCAGCGCGCCCTCCGCCGGCAGGTAGTACGTCACCGGCAGCAGCAGCGCCATCGTCGCCACCGGCCCCACCCCCGGCAGCACCCCGATCGCCGTGCCCACCACGGCGCCCACGAAGCACCAGAAGATGTTCTGCAACGTCAGCGCAACGGAGAACCCGAGCGCGAGATTGGAACCGAGGTCACTCAGCTCCACGGGAACACGCGGATCGGCATGCCGAGCCCCCAGATGAAGATCCCGATCGCCAGCACGATCATCACCGCCATGAACACCGAAAGCTCGCGCAGCGTATGCCCGTCGCCCGCCAGCGCCCCCAGCGTCATCACCACCAGCATCGTCGCCACCAGCCCCGCCGGCTCGATCAGCAGCGCGAAGGCCACCGCCGCCAGCGTGATCAGCAGCACCGGCCGCCACGCCCAGCCCTCAAGCCGCTTGCCGTCGGTCAGCAACCCCTTCACGAAGATGGTCGCCCCCACCCCGATCAGCCCCCAGCTCAGCAGCCACGGAAACACCCCGCTGCCCAGCCGCGCCGGCGTGCCCATCGGATAGTTGCGCCCGATCCACAGCGCACCTGCGCCCACCGCGGCAAACAGCGCCCCGCACAGCAGGTCCTGCCCGCTGCGCAGCCCCGGCTTGCGCCCGCTCACGCCGCCACCTGCCCGTGCCTCATCCACCCCAGGCCCCCTGCCCTTCGTTTTGCGGCCGTCTTTTCCTCCCGGCGCGCCACCCTGTCCAGCTTGCGCTTGAAGACGGGCGCATAAATGGGCATGTGCGCATCCGCAACCGGCCCGGACGAAACCGGCCACCGACAGGGAGACCACGCATGCTCAACCGGCGCCGCCTTCTCGCCACCACTCTGGCCGCCCCCGCCATCCTCGCCACCTCGCGCGCTGGGGCCCAGGGCGCCTGGCCGAACCGGCCGGTGAAGCTGATCCTGCCCTACGCCCCCGGCGGCGCCACCGACATCATCGGCCGCCCCTGGGCCGACCGCCTCGGCCAGGTGCTCGGCCAGCCCTTCGTGATCGACAACCGCGGCGGCGCCGCCGGCGGCATCGGCACCGAGGCGGTCGCGAAGTCCGCACCGGACGGCTACACCTTCCTGCTCACCCCCGCCGGCCCCGTCACCGTCCTGCCGCACCTGCGCCGCGTGGCCTATGCCGTGCCCAAGGACCTCGTGACCGTCGGCCGCGTCGGCGACCTCGTCTGCGGCTTCACCGTCCGCGCCGACCTCGGCATCAACACCATGGCCGAGCTGGTCGCCCATGCCCGCCGCAACCCCGGCAAGCTCGCCTACGGTTCCGCCGGCGCCGGCAGCTCCACCCACATGCGCATTGAGGCGCTGAAGGCCGCCGCCAACATCGACATCCTGCACGTGCCCTATCGCGGCAGTGCCGACGCGCTGAACGACCTGCTCGCCGGCAACGTGCAGATGATGAACGAGATCAACGTCATCCCGCATGTCCGCTCCGGCCGCCTGAAGCTGCTGGCGGTGAACTACCCCACCCGCCACCCCGATTTCCCCGACGTGCCCACCCTCACCGAGGCCGGCTTCCCCAACATCGACGTGCCGATCTGGTACGCCGTCTGGGCCCCCGCCGGCACCCCGCGCGAGATCATCGCCGCCTTCAACGCCAAGCTGCGCGAGATCGGGCAGGAGGCGGACATGACCGCCCGCATGCGAAACATCAACGTCATCGTGCCGCTGCAGACGCCGGAGGAGATGCTCGCCTATTTCGAGCGCGACTTCGCCGCCAACGGCCAGCTGATCCGCGACAAGAAGATCACGCTGGACGGCTGATGCACCGCGGGCACGGCAAACAACCGGCAGGCAGGCCATGAGCCTGCGCGTCCGCCGTGCCCGCGAACGCCGGCAGCGCCTGCTGCAGGGCCTGGGCCACACCGCCAAGTGGCTGCTGTTCTTCGCCGCCCTGGCGGCCGTGGGCCTGTTCGCCACCCACACCGCCCGCGAGGACGCCCGCGAGGAGCTGGAACGCCTGGCCACCGAGCGCGACACGGCGCGCACGGAGGCCCAGGCGCGCATCGCCGAGGCCG
>CANHCJ010000460.1 GCA_947458025.1 Rhodospirillales bacterium
CCAAGCGGGCCATCTGCGCCCGCGACAACAAAACCACGTCGGACATCGCTCACCTCCGACGCATCGAGAATCACATGCTCCCGAGCCGATGCAAGTCGCTTATGGGTCCTGAGCCTAGACAAATAATGGCGACACGCGCCGCACAATCAGGTTGTTTTGTTAATCAAATTGGAACGCCGCGCGGCGCGAAATCAACCGTTTTGAAGCGAATCGCGCGCGCTGAAACACGCCGCCGGCGCGCTGTAGCGAATCTGTAATAAAAAAGGGATCAGCTCGCGCAGCGCGCCCAGGCCGCCGGGATCAGCCGGGCGAGCCTCTCGGCCCATTCCCGCTGCCCCGCCTCGCCCGCGATCAGGTCCTGGCGGATCTCCAGCTCCAGGTAGCGCACGCCGTTGCCCTGCGCATGGGTCGGCACCGAATGGTCGGAGGTC
Source organism: Rhodospirillales bacterium (assembly GCA_947458025.1). Lineage (GTDB taxonomy): Bacteria > Pseudomonadota > Alphaproteobacteria > Acetobacterales > Acetobacteraceae > CAMDGX01. The sequence goes on from CANHCJ010000460.1 coordinate 432, forward strand.
GCGGCCAGCACGTAGGGCTCGTTGTCCCCCACCACCAGCCCGGGCTCGGCGCGCAGCAGGTCCAGCATCGCATCGGCCAGCGGGCGGGACCGCGCGTCGCCCACATCGTGCAGCACCCCGGCATGCCAGGGCCGCGAGACCCCCTTGTACACCGGCGTGAAGCTGTGCATCGCCACGAACAGCAGCGGCAGCCCCGCCGCCAGCCGCGCCCGCACCGTGGCGGCCAGCGCGTCATGATACGGCGCATGGATCTCCGCCACCCGCGCCGCGCGCGCTTCGGGCGCAAGCCCGGCATTGCCCGGGATCGGCGTGCTCTCGCTGATCTCCGGCACCGCGCTCGCCCAGTCCGGGTGGCGGTTGCAGTCGATCACCAGCCGCGAATACCCCTGCCCGATCGCCAGCGTGCCCAGCAGGTCCGCCAGCACCGTGGTCGTGCCCCAGATGCCGATATCCCAGCCGATATGGCGCGACAGTTCCGCCGCGCTGATGCCGAGGTCGCCCAGCCGCCGCGGCAGGCGCTTGCCGGCATGGTCGGCCGCCAGCAGGAACGGGCTGCCCCCGCCCGCCCACGCCGCCGGGGCAAGCCCCGGCGGGTGCAGCAGCACGGGCGAAGGCTCGTCGGCCTCCAGCAGGCGGGCGGCAGCCGCGTCCATCGCTCAGGCGGTCTTCAGCACATGGATCACGCGGCTGGCCACGTGCTCGCGCGTCTTGGCCGCATAGGCCGCCATGTGCGGCGCCGCGCCATGCGCCTTGAGGTCGTCGGCGGTGGCCCACTTCTCCACCACCACGAAGCTGTCCGGCCCCAGCGGCGTCTGGATCGCACCGAAATTCTCCACGTCGATCACCGGCTGGTATTCGATGCACCCCTTCTCCGCGTGCACCGCCGGCATGTTGGCGCGGAACGCCGCCAGGATGGTGTCCCGCATGCCGGGCTTGGCGGTGATGATGGCGAGCACGTGGATCATGGACCCTCTCCTTCGTTGCGGCTGATGTGCCGGCCGGCACCCTAGCCTTGCCTGCCGAGCCGGGCCAGAGTGCCCCCGGAACCGCCGCGCCGGAGGAAACGCAACAATGGACCCCACCTTCCTGTCCGCGAAGCGCCAGGCCGCCCTGGTCCGCAAGGGCAGCATCGGCGCCCGCGAGCTGCTCGACCACTACATCGCCCGCGTCGAACGCCTCGACCCCCGCATCAACGCCGTGGTCGTGCGGGATTTCGACCGCGCCCGCAAACAGGCCACCGCGCTCGACCGCAACAAGGCCAAGTCCCCCCTCGGCCCGCTGCACGGCGTGCCCATGACCATCAAGGAAAGCTTCGACGCGGCGGGCCTGCCCACCACCTGGGGCCTCCCGGCGCTGAAGGACCACCGCGCAAAGGCCGATTCGGTCACCGTCGCCCGCTACCGCGCCGCCGGCGCCGTGCTCTTCGGCAAGACCAACGTGCCCCTGAACCTCGCCGACTGGCAGAGCTTCAACGCCGTCTACGGCACCACCGGCAACCCGTGGGACCCCACCCGCGTCCCCGGCGGCTCCTCCGGCGGCTCCGCCGCGGCCCTGGCCGCCGGCCTCACCGGCATGGAAACCGGCAGCGACATCGGCGCCTCCATCCGCAACCCCGCCCATTACTGCGGCGTCTTCGGCCACAAGCCCACCTACGGCATCTGCCCGCAAACCGGCCACGCCCTGTTCGACAACCTCGACGAGCTGGACATGGCCGTGGTCGGCCCGCTGGCCCGCTCCGCCGACGACCTCGCCATCGGCCTCGACATCATGGCCGGCTGGGACGGCGCCGAATCCGCCTGGCAGCTCAAGCTCCCCGCCCCGCGCCAGAAATCCCTCGCCGGCCTGCGCGTCGCCATCATGACAGTCCACCCCTGCTCCGACGTCGAGCAGGAGATGCAGGCCGAACTCGAGAAGCTCGGCAAGTTCCTCCGCAAGCAGGGCGCCAAGGTCAGCCTCACCGCCCGCCCCGATTTCGACCTCACCGAGGGCCACCGCCTCTATATCGAGATGCTGCGCGCCACCACCGCCGTCGCGCTGGACGATGCCGGCGCCGCCCGCTGGCGCAAGGCGCGCGAGGCCATCACCGCCAAAACGCCCCCCTACGTCGCCCAGATGGCCACCGGCATCTCCCTCACCCACCGCGAGTTCCTGCAGCGCAACGAACTCCGCCAGCGCATGCGCCGCGAATGGGAACGCTTCTTCCAGAACTGGGACGTCCTGCTCACCCCCCAGGCCGCCTCCCCCGCCTTCCCGCACGACCAGAAGGGCGAACGCCACGAACGCACCATCGTGGTCAACGGCCAGCGCGTCCCGGTCACCGACCAGATGTTCTGGGCCGGCCTGGCCAGCTTCTACCTCCTGCCTGGCACAGTCGCCCCGCTCGGCCTCTCCGCCGCCGGCCTGCCCTACGGCGTGCAGATCCTCGGCGGCATGTACCAGGACCGCACCACCATCGAGGTCGCCCGCCTGCTGGAGAAATCCTGGCGCGCCTTCACCCCGCCCCCGGGTTGGGAATAGCCGGCGTGCCCACCACCACCGCCCCGGTCGAGGATTCGCCCTACGCCTGGTACCGCCTGGGCCTCGCCCTCGTCCTCGGCACCATCGGCGGCGTCGGCATGTGGTCCGCCGTCGTCGTGCTGCCGCATATCGAGCGCGAGTTCGGCCTCGACCGCGCCGACGCCTCCCTGCCCTTCACCTTCGTCACCATCGGCTTCGCCCTCGGCGGCGTGCTGATGGGCCGCCTGGCCGACCGCTTCGGCGTGGCCGTGCCGGTCGCCATCGGCGGCGCCAGCCTCGGCATCGGCTACGTCATCGCTGGCCTCGCCCCCAACATCTGGGTCTTCACCGCGGCGCACGCCATCCCGATCGGCCTGCTCGGCTCCTCGGCCGTGTTCGGCCCGCTGATGGCCGACAGCTCGCGCTGGTTCATCCGCAACCGCGGCATCGCGGTCGCCATCAGCGCCGCCGGCAACTACCTCGCCGCCGCCCTCTGGCCGCCCGTTCTCCAGGCCATGATCGACAGCATCGGCTGGCGCAACGGCCACATCGTCATCGGCATCATCTGCGCCGCCGTGCTCATCCCGATGGCGCTCGCCGTCCGCCGCCGCGCCCCGGCCCACGCCCCCGCCGCCCCCGGCGCC
>CANHCJ010000461.1 GCA_947458025.1 Rhodospirillales bacterium
CCACCAGCCCCGCCCGCACCGCCCCGGCGCAGTCGCCCGGCGCGGCCACCGGCACCGCCGCCTCCACATAGGGCGCCACCGTCCCCGCCCCCGGCGCCGCCTCGGCCATCGCGCTCACCCCCGCCGCCGCGTCACGATCAGGCAGGCCACCACGATCAGCCCCGCCCCGATCCACACCGCCGCCGCCGGCACCTCGCCGAAGAACACGAACCCCACGATCGCCGCATAGGGCAGCGCCAGGTAGTCCACGATCGCCAGCACCCCGGCCCGCGCCCGCCCGAACGCCCAGGTCAGCAGGAAATGCCCCGAAACCCCCAGCGCCGCCACCAGCACGAAGGTCGCCCACACCCCAACCCCCACCGGCTGCCAGTCGCCCAGCGCGATCGGCAGCGCGATCATCGTCGGCACGATGTGCAGGATCAGCACGATGGAGGTCGCATTGTCCCGCTGCGCCTGGTGCCGCAGCAGCACGGTGTTGAGCGCATAGGTGAAGGCCGAGCCCACCGCCGCGGCAATCCCCAGCACGTCCCCGCTGAGCTCGCCGGCCTCCGACAGCGAATCCCACGCGATCACCCCCACGCCGCCGAGCCCCAGCAGCACCGCGCCGATCACATCCGCCCGCAGCCGCTCCTTCAGCAGCAGCGCGGCCAGCAGCGCGATCAGCAGCGGCCCCAGGTACGAAAGCGCCAGCGCCTCCGCGAACGGCAGCCGCCGCAGCGCGGTGAAGAACAGGAAGGTGGAAGCCACCGTCAGCAACCCGCGCGGCGCATTCGCCCGCCAGGAGGCGGCACTCGGCCACCCCGCCCGCAGCCACCACAGCGCCAGCAGCACCAGCGGCACGCCGAAGGCGAACCGCATCGCCACCACCTGGATGGTCGGCAATCCCGGCGGCATGGCCTTCACCACCGCGTCCATGGTGGTGAACACGATGATCGCGAGCGTCGCCACGGCGAAGGGCACCGCCGGGCGGGCATGGTCGGTGGCTGGCATGGAGACCTTCAAGCAAGAGTCTTCTTTTTGTGAACAAAAAGAAGCAAAAAAACTTTACCCCTTCGCACCCAGGCAAACGGGAAAAGTCTTTTTGCTTCTTTTTCTTCAGAAAAAGAAGATCGCTCGCTTACTGGGGGTCCGCCCCCACCTTCACCAGCATCTTGCCGAAATTGTCCCCGCGCAGGATCCCGCCCAGCGCCTCGGGCGCGCTCTCCAGCCCGTCCAGCACCGTCTCGCGATAATGCAGCGAGCCCGCCTTCACCCAGGGAGCCGCCAGCGCCCGCCATTCCGCGAACCGCTCCGGCTTGTCGCTCACGATCAGCCCCTCGATGCGCACCCGCTTGCCCACCACGAAGCCCAGATTCGGCCCCGCCGGCATCTGCTGCTCGTTGTACTGCGCCACCATCCCGCACATCACCACGCGCGCGAAGGCGTTCAGCTGCGCGAACACCGCATGCTGCAGCGCCCCGCCCACGTTCTCGAAATACACGTCGATGCCGTTCGGGCAGGTCTCGCGCAGCGCATCGTCCAGGTTGCCCACGCGATGGTCGATGCACGCATCGAACCCCAGCGTCTCCTGCACCCACAGGCACTTGTCCGGCCCGCCGGCCACGCCGATCACCCGCGCCCCGGCCCGCTTGGCCAGCTGCCCGGCCACCGAGCCCACCGCGCCCGAGGCGGCGGAAATCACCACCGTCTCGCCCGCCTTCGGCTGCCCGATATCCTTCATCCCGGAATACGCCGTCGTCCCCGGCATCCCCAGCACGCCCAGATACGCCGAAAGCGGCGCCGAGCCCTTCGCGACCTTGTACAGCGCCCCCGCGGCCGACACCGTATGGCTCTGCCACCCGCGCGACCCGCCCACGATGTCCCCCACCGCGAAGCCCGGGTCGCCCGAGGCGATCACCTCGCCGATCGTCTCCCCGGTCATCACCTCGCCCGGCATCACCGGCGCGGCATAGGTCTGCTGCTCGCGCAGCCGCCCGCGCATGTAGGGATCGATCGAAAGCCAGATCGTCCGCGTCAGCACCTGCCCCGGCCCCGGCTGCGGCACCGGCCCCGAGACAACCTCGAAATGCTCCGGCCCCGGCTCCCCGGTCGGCCGCTTCTTCAGGACAACGGAACGCTGAAGGTCATTCGCCATCACGCCACCTCGGATTTCAGAACCAGCCGCCCGATCACCTTGCCGTCCCGCAGCCGCATCAGCGCGTCATTCGCCTCGTGCTGCGGCACCGTCTGCACCGGCAGCGCCGGCAGCGTGCCCTCGTTGGCCAGCGCCACCAGCTCGCGCAGCTCCTTCGGGTTGCCCACGTAGCTGCCCTGGATCGTCAGCGCGCGGATCGGCATCAGCGGCAGCGGCACGTTCAGCTCGCCGCCGAACAGCCCCACCTGCACCAGCTTGCCGCCCTTGCGCAGGCTGTCGAACGCGAACTTGGAGGAAGTCGTTCCGTTCACCAGGTCGATCACCGCCAGCGGCTGCTTGCCGCACGCCTCGATGATCCGCTGCGTCACCCCCTCGCCGGAGCCGTCGACGGTCTTCGTCGCCCCCGCCTGCGCCGCCACCGAACGCTTGGTCGCGTCGATATCCACCACCACGATGTTCTCGTGCTTCATCGCCTTCAGCACTGCGATCGCGTTGAGCCCCAGCCCGCCCGCGCCCACCAGCACGATCGGCTCCTGCGGCGAAATCGGCATCACCTTCTTGATCGCCGAGAACACCGTGATGCCGGAACACGCATAGGTCGCCGCGATCGCATGCGGCACGCGGCCGGGGTCCACCAGGTGCCGCGGATGCGGCGCCACCACGTGCGTCGCATACCCGCCGTTCTGGAACACCCCCAGCGCCTTGCCCTGGAGGCACATGTTGTCCTCCTCCGCCAGGCACGCCTCGCAGGTCCCGCATCCCACCCACGGGAACACGATGCGGATATCGCCCACCTTCACGCCCTCGGCCTTGGGCCCCAGCTTCACCACCCGCCCGACGATCTCATGCCCCATCGCCACCGGCAGCGACAGCCCCCGGTCGGTCAGCGTCATCACCTTCCCGCCGCCGAGGTCGTAGCGCCCCTCCCAGATATGGATGTCGGAGTGGCACACCCCGCAATACGTCGTCTCCAGCAGCACCTCGGTGCCCTGCGGCTCCGGCGTCGGCAGCTCGATTTCCTGCAGCGGCTTCTCGTTCTCAACGACGGCCCAGGCACGCATGGCGATATCCCCGAAACTAGGTTGCTCCGGGCCAGTGAAGGCACCACGCGCCGCCGCGGTCAAGGCGGCTTCACGCGCTCCGGCACCACGCCATGCGCCGCCATCACCGCGCGCGCCGCCTCGCCTGCCACCCCGCCCGGCAGCAGCAGCTGGCTCCCATCGCGCAACGCCAGCACCAGCACCTCCGGCGTCTCCACCGCGTGCGTGATGTCGCGCCAGGCCACCAGCCGCTCCGCCGCCGCCGAGACGGTGGTGATCCCCGCCGCCCCGAACCGCCAACGGATCCGACGGTGCGGCAGCGACTGCACATCCGCCACGATCCGCCGCGCCGCCACCCGCCGCCCCAGCGCCTCCACCCCG
>CANHCJ010000462.1 GCA_947458025.1 Rhodospirillales bacterium
AGCAGCGCCGCGCGCGGCCCGCCGATCACCAGGGCGAGCAGCCCGCCATACACCACCGCAGCGGAGGCGGTGTGGCCGCTGGGGCTCAGCAGCCCCACGGGCGGCAGCAGGTCCTGGCAGGCCATGGTGGAGAGCTTGGCCAGCAGCACCGCGCCCAGCGTGGCCGGCACGGCGGTGAACCAGGCCAGCGCCCCGCGCCACCAGCCGGCCAGCAGCAGCACCAGCCCGGCGGCCAGCAGCAGCGGCAGGATCACGGCCTGGTCGCCGAGGTCGGTGATGTGGTGCAGGGTCATCGGTTGCGGGGCGTTTCGGTAAAGGGGAGGGGTGAAAACGCAGTCTGCCGCCGTGCAATCAACGCAGGCTTAACACGAAACCCGCGCTTCGCCCCAGCCATTGCGCGGCGCGGCCGGTTCCTGTCATGTGCCGCTGTCCAGGCAGGAGGAACCGCCCATGACCACCCGCAGGATCGGCGAGACCAGCGTCACCCGCGTCTATGAGAATGCCGGCCCCGGCTTCCCGGCGCAGCACCTGCTGCCGGACTGGGACCCGGCGGTGCTGGAGGAGCATGGCGGCTGGCTGTCGCCCAACTACTACGAGGCCGCCACCGGCAAGTTCATCTCCTCCATCCATTCCTGGGTGATCCGCACGAAGCACCACACCATCCTGGTGGACACGTGCTGCGGCAACGGCAAGGACCGGCCGGGCTTCGAGCGGTTCCACATGCTGAACACCCCGTATCTCGACAGGCTGGCCGCCGCCGGGGTGAAGCCGGAGGAGGTGGACTACGTGCTCTGCACCCACCTGCACGTGGACCATGTCGGCTGGAACACGAAGCTGCTCGACGGGCGCTGGGTGCCGACCTTCCCGAACGCGAAATACGTGTTCAGCAAGGTGGAGCGCAACCACTGGGACCCCGCGCGCAATGCCGGGCTCGCGCCCGCCCAGGCGGCGATCTTCCTCGACTCCGTGCTGCCGGTGATCGAATCCGGCCAGGCCATGGAGATCGACATGACCGACCAGATCGGCGACGGCCTGCTGATCGAGCCTGCCCCCGGCCATGCCCCCGGCCACGTGGTGCTGCGCCTGCTCTCGAGCGGCGAGGAGGGCGTGTTCCCGGGCGACGTGATGCACCACCCGATCCAGGTGTATCGCCCGGAATGGAGCAGCCGCTTCTGCGCCGACCCGCGCGCGGCCGAGCAGTCCCGCCGGCGCCTGCTGGAGCAGTGCTGCGAAACCGGCGCCCGCGTGTTCCCCGCCCATTTCGGCGCCCCGCATGTGGGCCGGGTGCGCCGCGCCGGCGCCGGCTTCCGCTTCGAGTTCGACCACGGGGAGGGCGCCTGATGTCGCGCATCGTCGACCTGCCGCACAGCATCGCGCTGGAAGGCGTGAGCAACCTGCGCGACCTCGGCGGCTGGCCGACGCGCGAGGGCGGCACGGTGAAGCGCGGCCAGGTGTTCCGCTCGGCCGCCCTGCATGCGCTGACGGAGCGCGACATCGCCGCCCTGCGCGGCCTGGGCGTGCGCCACATCGTGGATTTCCGCGGCGACGGCGAGCGCGAGCGATGGCCGACGAAGCTCACGGAAGGCGTGGCCATCCACGAGCTGACCATCCAGCCCACCATCGGCGCCTCGCTGCGCGACCTGGTGCAGGACCCGAACTCCACCGCCGATGACGTGGTGCGGGTGATGCGCGCGGCCTATGGCAGCTACGTGACGGACTGGGCCTACCGCTACCGCGCCATGTTCGACCTGCTGCTGCACGAGGAACCCGCGCCGCTGCTGTTCCACTGCACCGCCGGCAAGGACCGCACCGGCGTGGCCGCCATGCTGCTGCTGGCCGCGCTGGGGGTGGAGGAGGAGGTGATCCACCACGACTACCTCGCCACCAACCGCCTGTGGCGGCGCGACGCGGAAGTCTCGGCCGGGCTGCCGCCGGTGGTGGCCGATACGCTGCTCTCGGTGCAGCCGGCCTTCCTGGAGGCGGCCTACGAGGCAATCCACAGCGGCTGGGGCAGCATCGACGCCTACCTGCACCAGCAGCTGGGCCTGGACGATGCCCGCATGGCCGTGCTGCGCGCCCGGCTGGTGGAATAGCTCAGCTTCGCCCCACCGGCGGCCAGCCCAGGATGCCCTCCGGCCCCGGCCGGTTGCGCAGCCACCACGACCAGTCCTGCGGCAGCAGCGCCACCGGATCGGGCTGGCCGAGTTCGCGCGCGGCGTAGAACGGCCAGTGCGGGTTGGCCAGCGCCGGCCTGCCGAGCAGCACGAGGTCGATCTTTTCCTCCCGGATCGCCGCGTCGGCCGCCCGGGGGATGCCGAGGTTCCAGCTGACCCCCACCGGGATGCCCACCTCCCGCCGCACCCGCGCCGCGCGTTCCACCATGAAGCCCACCTCGTTGAACGGCACGCCGCGCACGTCATCCGTGTTCATGCCCAGGCTGAGATCGGCGAAATCCAGCCCGTGGCCCTTCAGCTCGCCCACCGCCCACACCGCGTCGTCGAACTGCACGCCGTCGGGGTGGAAGTCGTCGCTGCCCAGCCGCATCGTCAGCGGCAGGCGCTCCGGCCACACTTCGCGCACCGCGTCCATCGCCTCGCGGTGGAAGCGCAGGCGGTTCGCCACGCTGCCGCCGTAGTCATCCGTGCGCTGGTTGGCCAGCGGCGAGAAGAAGCTGGCGCCCAGGTAGCCATGGGCGAAATGCATCTCCAGCCATTCGAACCCCGCCGCCAGCGCCCGCCGCGCGGCATCGGCATAGGCGCGGTGGATCTCGTGGATTTCCGCCACGCTCATCTCGTGCACCGGGTAGGTGTAGCGCCCGCCGAAGGTGATCGGCGAAGGCGCGCGCACCTGCCAGCCATCTTGGTCGTCCGGGGCGATCTGCGTCTTGCCGTCCCACGGCTTCCGCTCGCTGCCCTTGCGCCCGGTATGGCCAAGCTGGATCGCCGGCACCGCGCCCATGTCGCGGATGATGGCGGCCACGCGGGCGAGCCCCTCGATCTGGCTGTCGTCCCAGATGCCGGCGCAGCTGGTGCCGGTGCGGCCATCGGGCGTGATGGCGATCTGCTCGGGGAACACCAGCCCGAACCCGCCGGCGGCGCGCGAGCCCATCAGCATCACGTGGAAGTCGCCCATCTTCCCGTCCACCGAGCGGTACATCGTCATCGGCGACATGGCGATGCGGTTGCGCAGGGTGACGCCCTTCAGGGTGAAGGGGCTGAAGAGATCGGGCATGCGAATGTCCTGGGCTGACAAGGCAGCGCGGATAGCCGCAGGGCGGCGCGAAGGAAAGCCGGGGCCGCAGATGGCTGGCGCGCGCTCAGCCCACCACGCCGAGGCGCTGCCACACCGCCAGCCGGTCGCGCAGCACCATCGCCAGCGTGCCCGCCAGTTCCGCGCGCGCCGCCTCGCCCCCCTCGGGCAGCAGCGCGGCGGCCATGGCGGCGGGGTCCGGCACGGTGCCGGACAGGCCGATCTCGGAGGCCATCAGCACCTCCGCCGCCCGGGCGGGAATGCCGGCGCCGATGCGCAGGCTGGCCATGGCGCTGGGGGC
>CANHCJ010000463.1 GCA_947458025.1 Rhodospirillales bacterium
GAGTACGGAGGGGGGCGTCGCCGCAAATGCCACCTCTCCCCGAGGCCTCCTCCCCACCGACCACCCCATCCCGAAAAACGTCCTCGCCTTCGCCCGCCACAACCGCCGAAGATTCGGAAAAGGCGCCTGACCCCCAACGCACGCTCCATCCATTCCACTAACAAACCATTCCACCATTCCCCAGCTTGCACGCCGCCCCCGCCCGCCCCAGGATCGCCCCGCACCGCGCCGCCAGAGGGAAACCGCCATGACCACCAGGATCGGCATCGCCGGCATCGCCGGCCGCATGGGCCGCCTCCTCGCCGAGGAAACCCTCGCCGCGAAAGCCACCCTCGTCGGCGGCATCGATGCCCCCGGCACCCCGCTCCCCAACACCGCCGGCAGCTTCGCCGATCTCGCCGCCCTGGCCGCCGCGTCCGACGTCGTCGTGGAATTCACCCACGCCAGCACCACCCTGCCCCACGCCGCCGCCATGGCCGCCTCCGGCCGCGCCTGGCTCATCGGCACCACCGGCCTCAACGCCGAACAGGAAGCCGCCGTCGCCCACGCAGCGAAATCCATCCCGGTGATGTACGCCCCCAACTATTCCCCCGGCGTCGTCCTCGCCATGGTCCTGGCCGAACGCATGGCCGCCGCCCTGCCCGCCGATACCTACGACGCCGAGATCGTCGAGATGCACCACCGCCAGAAGGTCGATGCCCCCTCCGGCACCGCCGTCGGCCTCGGCCGCGCCGTCGCCGCCGGCCGCGGCGTCAGGCTGGAGGATGTCACCGAATCCGGCCGCGACGGCCACACCGGCGCCCGCAAAACCGGCGCCATCGGCTTCGCCGCCCTGCGCGGCGGCCAGATCGTCGGCGAGCACTCCCTGCTCTTCACCTCCGCCACGGAGCAGATCACCCTCTCCCACCGCGCCATGGACCGCCGCGCCTTCGCCACCGGCGCCATCCGCGCCGCCCTCTGGGTGTCCAGCAAGCCACCGGGCCTCTACGACATGCGCGACGTCCTCGGCATGCGCTGACCTTCCGCACGCTTAAGGAAGCGTCCACGCAATCGTGTGATATCCCGGCGGCGGCCAAAGCCCTGACCGTGCCTTGACCCCCGGGGCCCTTTCCGCCACACAGCGTCGCCCCGGATTCCCTCGGGGCCCGGCCACGGCCGGACACGCCATTTTTTCGGGAACCTGCGATGCGCGACAAGGGCGAATTCCTGTTCACTTCCGAGTCGGTCTCGGAAGGTCATCCCGACAAGGTGGCTGACCGCATCAGCGACACCGTGCTCGATGCCTACCTCGCCGCCGACCCCTACGCCCGCGTCGCCTGCGAAACGCTCGTCACCACCAACCGCGTGGTCCTGGCCGGCGAAACCCGCGGCCCCGACAGCGTCACGCCGGAGCTGCTCACCCATCTCACCCGCATGGCCATCAAGGACATCGGCTACGACCAGGAAGGCTTCTCCTGGAAGCACGCCGACGTCGCCGTCCACCTGCACGCCCAGTCCGCCGACATCGCCGTGGGCGTGGATGCCAGCGGCAACAAGGATGAGGGCGCCGGCGACCAGGGCATCATGTTCGGCTACGCCTGCCGCGAAACCCCCACCCTGATGCCCGCCCCGCTCTACTATTCGCACGAGCTGCTGCGCACCATCCGCGACCGCCGCAACAACGGCGACGCCTCCGTGGCCGGCCTGCTGCCCGATGCAAAGAGCCAGGTCACGCTGCGCTACATCGATGGCAAGCCCGTCGCCGCCACCTCGGTCGTCATCTCCACCCAGCACCAGGAAGGCATGGAGCAGGCCGCCATCAAGGCGAAGCTGCTCCCGCTCATCGAATCCGTGCTGCCCAAGGGCTGGATGCCGACGGAGAAGGAGATCTACATCAACCCCACCGGCAAGTTCGTCATCGGCGGGCCGGATGGCGATTGCGGCCTGACGGGGCGCAAGATCATCGTCGACACCTATGGTGGGGCTGCGCCCCACGGTGGCGGCGCGTTCAGTGGCAAGGACCCCACCAAGGTCGACCGTTCCGCCGCCTATGTCTGCCGCTACCTCGCCAAGAACGTGGTGGCCGCTGGCCTCGCCGACCGCTGCACCCTGCAGCTCAGCTACGCCATCGGCGTCTCCCACCCGCTCTCGCTCTATGTCGAGCTGCACGGCAACCCGTATGAGGTGGACGAGGGCAAGCTGGAAAAGACCCTGCGCGAGCTGGTCGACCTCCGCCCCCGCGGCATCCGCGAGCACCTGCACCTCAACCGCCCGATCTACGGCATCACCAGCGCCTACGGCCATTTCGGCCGCGAGCCGGATCTGGAAAAGGGCACCTTCACCTGGGAGAAGACCGATCTGGTCGCCGCCCTGAAGTCCGCCTTCGGCCGCTAACCTGACCACGTCCACCGTCAAGCCCCCGCCGGACCGCCTCTACGGGCGCCAGCGGGGGCAGACGCTTCGGCCCCGCCAGAAGCTCCTCCTGGCCGAAACGCTGCCACGCCTGCGCTTCGACCACCCCGAGAACCCCGGCGCCGCCTTCGCCGCCCCGCCCGCGGAACTCTGGCTCGAAGTCGGCTTCGGCGGCGGCGAGCATGCCCTCGCCCAGGCCGCCGCCAACCCGCAGGCCGGCCTCATCGCCTGCGAGGTCTTCGAGAACGGCATCTGCTCCCTGCTGTCGCGCGTCGTGCCCGAAGGCGGGGAGGCCACCGCCCCGCTCCCCGGCAACCTGCGCCTGTGGGACGACGACGCCCGCCCGCTGCTCCGCGCCCTGCCCGAGGCCTGCCTCGACCGCCTGTTCCTGCTCTTCCCCGATCCCTGGCCCAAGGCCCGCCACGCCAAGCGCCGCTTCGTGCATCCGGAGATGCTCAAGCTCGTCGCCCGCGCCATGAAGCCCGGCGCCGAATGGCGCATCGCCAGCGACGATCCCACCTACCAGGCCTGGACCGCCGAGGTGCTGGCCGCCCAGACCCTGTTCGACGTGCCCGAGCCCGCCACCACCCGCCCCGAGGGCTGGCCCCCCACCCGCTACGAGGCCAAGGCGCTCGCCGCCGGGCGCACCCCCCGCTACTGGGCGGTGCGACGCCGGGGGTGATCGCCCAGCTCGCCCTCGGCTTCGCCGCCGCCGCCTTCCTGCTGCGCGCGGCGCTCTACCTGGCGATGCCCGGCATCGTCTATCCCGACGAGACCTTCCAGTACCTCGAACAGGCCCACCGCCTGCTCGGCCATGAAGGCGTGGTGCCGTGGGAAATCCACGCCGGCATGCGCTCCTGGCTGCTGCCCGGCCTCGTCGCCGCCCTGCTCGCCCCGGCGCGGCTGCTGCTGGACGAACCCACCCAGGCGGTACGCGCCGTCGGCGTGGCGATGGCGGCATGGTCGGCGCTCGGCGTCTGGCTGGCGGTGCGCTGGGGTGCCCTGCTGGGCGGCCCCGCGGCAGCGGTGCTGTGCGGCGCCTTCGCCCTGGCCTCCGTGGAGCTGGCCTATTTCAGCCCGCACCCGCTGGCCGAAACCATGGCCGCCCCGGTGCTGCTGCTGGGCGCCTGGTTGGCCCAGGGCACGTCCTCCGCCCGCC
>CANHCJ010000464.1 GCA_947458025.1 Rhodospirillales bacterium
CACGCTGGCGGGCAGCGTGGCGTTGCTGCTGGGCGGGCGTGCCCGCGGGGGCTGACCGCGTTCCGCCTCAGGCGTAGGCGCGGGCCAGGGTGGCGATCTCGGCCAGGCGGTCGGCCACGCGTTCCGGGCGCTGGCTGCCGAGGTTGACGACCAGGCGGTGGACGCCGGCATCGGCGTATGCGCGCATGGCGTCGATCGGCATGTTGGCAGGCGGGGTCATGATGATCTCGAATTCCGGCGGGCGGGTGCGGCCTTCCTTGGCGAAGGCGGCATCGAGCCTGGCGATCATTTCCTTCGTGCCGGCGGGGTCGCGGCTGAAGCCGTACCAGCCGGCGCCGAAGCGCACGGCGCGGCGCAGGGCGGCGCCGGCGTAGCCGCCGACGATGATCGGCACGTGCGGCTTCTGGATCGGCTTGGGATCGAGGCGGCAGGTTTCGATGTTGACCCACTTGCCGTGGAAATCCACCACCGGCTCGGTCCAGAGGCGGCGCATCACCTCCAGGAACTCGTCGCAGCGGGCGCCGCGGTCTTCCCAGCTGTAGCCGCAGGCTTCCACTTCCTCCTTGTTCCAGCCGACGCCGATGCCGAAATCGATGCGGCCGTCGGTGAGCCAATCCAGCGTGCAGATCTCCTTGGCGGTGTACATCGGGTTGCGCTGGGGAACGAGCGCGACGCCGGTGCCGAGGCGGATGCGGCTGGTGGCCGCGGCCAGGAAGCCGAAGGTGGCGGTGACATCCAGCATGCCGCCGCCCTCCGGCACCGGGATGCGGCCGTCCTTGCTGGAGGGGTAGGGGAAGGTGTTGCGGTCGAACAGCACCACGTGCTCGCCCATCCAGATCGAATCGAGGCCGAGATCCTCGGCGCGGCGGCCGAAGTCGCGGATCATCGCCGGCGTGGCGAGCGGCGACATGAAGGTGGAGAAGATGCCGATCTTCATGGATGGGTCCTCCGGTTTCGTTGCCGACAGTGTGGGCGCGGCGCGGGGGGTGGGCAACCGGCGTTTCGGGGCTAGATTGGAGGGGAGGGAGAACCGTCCATGAAGTTCAGCTTTTCCGCCGACCAGGAGGCGTTCCGCGAGAGCCTGCGCGGGTATCTCGGCGAACGGTCGGGCACGCGCGAGGTGCGGCGGCTGATGGAGACCGAGGCCGGGTGGGAGCGCGAGGGCTGGGCGCGGCTGAATGCCGAGATGGGCCTGGCGGCGGTGCGGATTCCGGAGGCGTATGGCGGGCAGGGGTTCGGGTTCTCCGAGCAGGGCATCGTGCTGGAGGAGATGGGGCGGGTGCTGCTGTGCGCGCCGTATTTCGCCAGCGCCGTGCTGGCGGCCGGTGCCATTCTGAATGCGGGGAGCGAGGCGCAGAAGGCGGCGCTGCTGCCGGGGATCGCGAGCGGCGCGGTGGTGGGCACCTTGGCGTGGGTGGAGGACAACGGGCGCTGGGATGCGGAGGGCACCACGCTGTCGGCGGTGCGGGATGGCGCGGCCTGGCGGCTGGAGGGGCACAAGAGCTTCGTGATCGACGGGCACATGGCGGACCTGGTCGTGGTGCTGGGGCGCACGGCTTCGGGGCTTTCGCTGTTCACGGTGGCGGGCGAGGCGGTGGCGCGGCGGGCGGTGCAGGGGATCGACCCCACGCGCAAGCTGGCGCGGCTGGAGTTCGCCGGGGTGCGGGCGGAGCTGCTGGGCGAGGAAGGCGGGGCGGCGGGGCCGTTCGGGCGGGTGATGACCGAGGCGGCGGTGCTGCTGGCCAGCGAGATGGTGGGCGGGGCGGAGCGGCTGCGCGAGGATGCGCTGGCCTATGCGAAGATGCGGATGCAGTTCGGCAAGGCGATCGCCAGCTTCCAATCGATGAAGCACAAGCAGGCGGACATGCTGCTGGAGGTGGAGCTGGCGAAGTCGGCCGCCTACTACGCCGCCGCGGCGCTGGACGAGGGCGATGCGGACGCGGCGGTGGCGGCCTCCATCGCCAAGGCGGCGGCATCGGAGGCGTATCTGCAGACGGCGATCCATGCGGTGCAGATCCATGGCGGGATCGGGTTCACCTGGGACAACGACACCCACCTTTGGTTCAAGCGGGCCAAGGCAAGCGAGGTGATGCTGGGCGATGCGACGCTGCATCGGGAGCGAATGATGCAGGCCATGCTGGAGGGCGCGTGATGAGCGAGGACGCGGTTCGCGCGGAGATTCGCGCCTGGCTGGCGGAGCACTGGAACCCGGCGCTGGGGCTGGTGGAATGGCGGACGACGCTGGCGCGGTCTGGCTGGGGGATGCCGACCTGGCCGAAGCGGTGGTACGGGCGCGAGCTGCCCGAGGCGATGGTGCCGGTGATCGAGGAGGAGTTCGACCGGGTCGGTGCCATCGGGGTGGCGCGGATCGGCATCCGGACGCTGGCGGCGGCGACGATCCTGGCGCACGGGACGGACATGCAGAAGGAGAAGTACCTGCTGCGGATCCTGACCGGCGAGGACACGTGGTGCCAGCTGTTCAGCGAGCCGGGCAGCGGGAGCGACGTGGCGGGCGCGGTGACGCGGGCGGAGTTCCGCGGCAACCAGTGGGTGGTGAACGGGCAGAAGGTGTGGACCACCAGCGCGCACAAGGCGCATTGGGGGCTGCTGCTGGCACGCACCAACTGGGATGCGGCGAAGCACAAGGGGCTTTCGTATTTCATCATCGACATGAAGCAGCCGGGCGTTTCGGTGTCTCCGCTGCGGCAGATGAACGGGTTCGCGAGCTTCAACCAGGTGTTCCTGACCGATGCGATCGTGCCGCCGGAGATGATCGTTTCCACCGAGGGCGACGGGTGGACGGTGACGAATACGACGCTGATGCATGAGCGGCGCGGGGCGGACGGGTTGCGGGCGCAGCCGAAGGGTTCGGATCGGCCGGGGCGGATCTATGCCGAGGAGCGCGAGGAGATCGCGGTCGCGCTGGAGCCTTACCGTTGGTATCCGTCGCGGGCCGGGCGGGTGGACATGGTGTTGCCGCGGGCGATCGAGACCGGGGCGATCCATGATCCCGTGGTGCGGCAGGAGGTGGGCAAGCTGCTGGTGATGGCGCGCTGTGCCGAGTGGACGGCGCGGCGGGCGCGGGCGGCGAAGGAGCAGGGCAAGCCGCAGGGGCCGGAGGGGTCGTTGGGCAAGCTGGCGGCGAGCGTGGTGGCGCGGGCTTCGGCGCGGGTGCACACGCAGATCACCGGGGCCGGGGCGCTGCTGGCGGGGCCGGAGGCGGCGGCTGGCGGGACGGTGGCGGAGATCCTGCTGTCGGTGCCGGCGGTTTCGATTGCCGGGGGCACGGATGAGATCCAGCGGAACATCATCGCCGAGCGGGTGCTGGGGATGCCGCGGGAGCCGAGCGAGGATACGAAGAAGCCGTTCCGGGATGTGCCGCGGAATACGGTTGGATAATTTTCTGACATCGTAACGAATTGGGCGCGGCTTTGCGCGCCCGGGTGGGCGCCGTTTCGCGCAGGGGCGGCGCGTGGAGGCGCGCGCGCGGTGGTGGCGTGGGCGGCGATTCGGGCGCGGCTGGGGATGGCGCG
>CANHCJ010000465.1 GCA_947458025.1 Rhodospirillales bacterium
GAACCCACCTGGCGCTGGACCGACGGCAACGCCCTGCTGCACGTGGCCGGCGCCCGCGTGCTGGAGCTGGCGATCGCCCCCGTCGCGCCCTGGCGGCGCGTGCCGCTGGCGGCCAGCGGGGCGGCCTGAGATGGCGCGCATCGCCTGCTACACCAGCTTCACCTACGCCTATCTCTCGCGCGCCCGCGTGCTCGCCCGCTCGCTGCGCCGCCTGCACCCGGACTGGGAGCTGTGGGCGCTGCTCACGGACCACCCGCCCGCCGGCCTGCCCCCCGGCGCGCTGGCGGAATTCGACCATGTCTTGCAGGCCGAGGCGCTCGGCATCCCCGGCTTCCCCGGCTGGATGTTCAAGCACGACGTGGTGGAAGCCTGCACCGCGGTGAAGGCCACCATGCTGCGCCACCTGCTCGCCCGCGGTGCCGGCAAGGTGATCTACCTCGACCCCGACATGGCCGCCTTCGCCCCGCTGGACCTGCTGGCGGACCGGCTGGATGCCGCCTCCATCGTCCTCACCCCGCACCAGACCGCGCCCGACACCAGCGAGGCCGCCTGGCGCGACAACGAGGGCGGCTCCATGCGCTACGGCATCTACAACCTCGGCTTCCTCGGCGTGCGCAACGACCGCACCGGCGCCGACTTCGCCGCCTGGTGGGAGGAGCGCCTGCTCGCCGCCTGCTACGACGCGCCGGAGGAGGGCATCTTCACCGACCAGAAATACTGCGACCTCGTGCCCGGCCTGTTCCCCGGCGTGCATGTGGAGCGCGACCCCGGCTGCAACGTCGCCAGCTGGAACATCGCCCACCGCCCGGTGCGCATCACCCGCGCCGGCGAGGTCACCGCCGGCGGGCGCCTGCTGCGCTTCTACCACTTCACCAAGATCGGCCCGGCCGGCACCCGCGCCCCCGGCAACGTGATGACGGAGCGCTACGCCGGCGAGAACTTCGAGGTGCACGAGCTGGTCGCCTGGTACCGCCGCGAGGTGGAGGCCGCCACCCTGCCGGAGGTCGAGGCCCATCCCTGGCACTATGCGCGCTGGGCCGACGGCACGCCCATCCCGCGCCCGGCCCGCCTGCTCTGGCGCGCCCGCCCCGACCTGCGCCGCGCCTTCCCCGACCCCTTCGATCCCGCAGGGCTGCTGCACTGGATCGCCACGCAGGAGCCGGCCATTCTCGGTCGGGGCCCGGCAGGCTAGCCGGGGCCGCTTCAGGGGTTTCACCATGTCCCAGCGCTATCTCGTCACCGGCGGCGCCGGCTTCGTCGGCAGCCACCTCGTCGCCGCCCTGCTCGACCAGGGTGCGGAGGTGGTGGTGTTCGACAACCTCCTCACCGGCCACCGCGCCGCCGTGCTGCCGGGCGCCACGCTGCTCACCGGCGCGCTGGAGGACCCCGACGCGATCGAGGCGGCGCTGGCCCGCGGCCCCTTCCACGCCGTGTTCCACTTCGCCGCCCTGTCGCTGGTGGGCGATTCCATGCGCGACCCGATCGGCTACCTCGCCGCCAATGTCGGCAACGGCCTGCGCCTGATCGATGCCTGCGTGCGCCACGGCGTGCCCCGCTTCGTGCTCTCCTCCACCGCCGCCCTGTTCGGCACGCCCGACCGCATGCCGATCGACGAGGACACCAGCATCGATCCCGGCTCGCCCTATGGCGACAGCAAGTGGATGCTGGAACGCGCCCTGGCCTGGGCGGAGCGCATCCACGGCCTGCGCTTCGCCTGCCTGCGCTACTTCAACGCCGCCGGCGCCGACCCGCTGGGCCGACTCGGCGAGGACCACCGGCCGGAAACCCATCTCGTGCCGCTCGCCATCGACGCCATGCTGGGCCGCCGCGCCGAGCTTGCCGTGTTCGGCACCGACTACGACACGCCCGACGGCACCTGCATCCGCGACTACATCCATGTGACCGATCTCGCCACCGCGCACCTCGCCGCGCTCGCCCGGCTGGACCAGGGCAGCGTCACCTACAATCTCGGCACCTCCACCGGCCATTCCGTGCTGGAGGTGATCCGCAGCGTGGAACGCGCGGGCGGCCGCCCCGTGCCCCACCGCATCGCCCCGCGCCGCCCCGGCGACCCCGCCCGCCTCGTCGCCAGCCCCGCGCGCATCATGCGCGAAACCGGCTGGCAGCCGCGCCTGGCCTCGCTGGACGACATCGTCGCCACCGCCCTGCGCTGGCGCGAGGCCCATCCGGGCGGCTATGGCGGCTGAGTTTCCGAACCCTCCCCCATCCCCCCGGCGCGTGTTCTCAGAAGTGCATTTTTCACCTACTTATGTCCTCTTCCGACCATCCGCCGAAGCAAGGACCGCCACCCCATGACCCAGCCCGCCGCGAACCCCGCCGTTGCGGGCGTGGTCGCCACGACCCCGGGCGCATGACGCAGGAGGCCCCCCTCTGGCTGGAGCCGCCCGGCGACATCCATCCGCTGTGGCGCAGCTTCGACCACGCCTGGTACGCCGGCCTGCATCTCGGCGGCCCCGATGCGGTGGACGCCGACGAGGCCCAGCGCCACTACCATGAAACCGGCGCCGCCCTCGGCCTCTCCCCCAACCGCTGGTTCGACGAGGCCTGGTACCGCCAGCGCCACCCCGATGTCGCCGCCGCCATCGCCGCCGGCCGCCTGCGCTCCGGCTTCGAGCATTACTGCCGGGATGGCTTCCGCGGCCGCTCCGCCCACTGGCTGTTCGACCCCGGCCTCTACCTCGCCCCCGGCGGGCTCGACCCGGTGGAGGTCGGCTACGACGACTGCGTGAACCTCTACGGCCACTTCCTGCGCTATGGCGCCCGCCAGTCGCGCCAGGGCCACCTGCTGTTCGATGCCGCGCTCTACCGCGCCGGCGTCGCCCAGGAGCCCGGGGCGCTGGCCGCCATCGAGGCCCGCGGCGCCTGGCACCACTTCATCGACCGCATCTGGTTCGAGCGGCGCGACGCCGTCACCACCCCCTGGTTCGACCCGGACTGGTACCTCGCCCGCACCCCCGCCGCCGCCCAGCGCCTGCGCCGCGGCCTGTCGGTTTGCGCGCTGCACGACTACCTGGCCTTCGGCATCGCCGCCGGCGCCGCCCCGGTGCCGCAGTTCGACGAGGGCTTCTACCTCGGCGCCAACGCCGACGCGGCGGAGGCCGTCCGCGCCGGCCGCGCCCTGTGCGGCTACGACCACTTCCTGCGCGTCGGCGCGCGCGAGAACCGCCAGCCGGCGGCGCATATCGACCTGCGCCGCTACCACGCCACCAGTGCTGCCGCCCGCATCGCCATGGCCACCGGCGCGGCGCGCGATGCCTTCACCCATCTGGTTCTCTCCGGCGCCACGGCGCCCGAGCCCGGCCAGGAGGATGACGGCCAGCGCCTGGTCACCGGCGGCCATGTGGACAGCCATGGCCTGGCCGCCACCGCCGGCGGCTGGTCCTTCCTCGGCTGGGTGCCGGGCCACGTGCTCCCCGGCCCCGCCCCGGGCGCCACGGAGGTGGTCGCCACCGCCCGCTTCACCGGCGGCGAATGGCGCGGCCCGGCCACGCTGGTGCGCTTCCC
>CANHCJ010000466.1 GCA_947458025.1 Rhodospirillales bacterium
GCCCGCCGGGGCCCTCCGGCACCAGGTGGAGCTCCACCGCCTGGGCGAGCCCGGGCACGGCGCCCAGCTGTTCCACCAGGGCGCCCACCACGTGGCCGCCGATGCCAAGCAGGGCGGGACGGCTCATCGGCGCAGGGTCAGCGCGTCGGGCGCGGCGGGGTCTGGCTGTAGTCGTAGAAGCCGCGGCCAGACTTGCGGCCGAGCCAGCCGGCCTCGACATACTTCACCAGCAGCGGGCACGGCCGGTACTTGCTGTCCGACAGCCCCTCGTAGAGCACCTGCATGATCGAAAGGCAGGTATCCAGCCCGATGAAGTCGGCCAGCTCCAGCGGCCCCATCGGGTGGTTGGCGCCCAGCTTCATCGCCGTGTCGATGGCATCCACGGAGCCGACGCCCTCGTACAGCGCATACACCGCCTCGTTGATCATCGGCACCAGGATGCGGTTCACGATGAAGGCGGGAAAATCCTCGGAAACCGCGGTGGTCTTGCCCAGCTTGCGGGCCAGCGCCTGGATCGCCAGGAAGGTCGGCTCCTCGGTGGCGATGCCGCGGATCACCTCCACCAGCTTCATCACCGGCACCGGGTTCATGAAGTGCATGCCGATGAACTTCTCGGGCCGGTCGGTGCTGGCGCCCAGCCGCGTGATGGAGATGGAGGAGGTGTTGGTGGCCACCATCGCCGAGGGCTTGAGGTGCGGCACCAGCGTGCGGAACACCGCGCGCTTCACCTCCTCCTTCTCGGTGGCGGCCTCGATCACCAGGTCGCAATCGCCGAAGGCGGCATAGTCGGTGCTGGTGGTGATGCGCGCCATGGCCTCCAGCTTGTCCAGCTCGGAGATCAGGGTGCGGTTCACCTGCCGGTCGAGGTTGCGGCCCATCACGGCCATGGCCTTGTCCAGCGCGTCCTGCTTCACGTCCAGCAGCACCACGGGGATGCCGGCCAGCGCGCAGACATGGGCGATGCCGTTGCCCATCTGCCCGGCGCCGATCACGCCGACCCGGTCGATGGCAGGAATCCCGGCGCTGGCCGCCGCGGTGTCAGTCGCGGCGGCCGGCGCCTGGACATTCATCAGCCGCGCTCCAGCTCGGCGGCGAGCTCAGGCAGGGCCTGGAACAGGTCGGCGACAAGGCCATAGTCGGCCACCTGGAAGATCGGCGCCTCCTCGTCCTTGTTGATGGCCACGATCACCTTGCTGTCCTTCATGCCGGCCAGGTGCTGGATGGCGCCGGAGATGCCGACGGCCACATACAGCTCGGGCGCCACGATCTTGCCGGTCTGGCCCACCTGGTAGTCGTTCGGCACGAACCCGGCATCCACCGCGGCGCGCGAGGCGCCCACGGCCGCGCCCAGCTTGTCCGCGATCGGGTCCAGCAGCTTGAAGTTGTCGCCGTTCTGCATGCCGCGCCCGCCCGAAACCACCACGCGGGCGGCGGTCAGCTCCGGCCGCTCGCTCTTGGAAAGCTCGGCCGAGACCCACTTGGAAACCGACGGGCTGTCCACCGCCGGCGCGGCCTCGATGCTGGCGGAACCGCCCTCGCTGGCCACCGGGTCGAAGCTGGCGGCGCGCACGGTGATCACCTTCTTGGCGTCGCTGCTCTTCACCGTCGCCATCGCGTTGCCCGCATAGATCGGGCGCACGAAGGTGTCGGCATCCACCACGCCGGCGATGTCGCTGATCGGCTGGCTGTCCAGAAGGGCTGCCACGCGCGGCATGATGTTCTTGCCGATCGCGGTGGTCGCCGCCATCAGGTGCGAATAGCCGGGCGCGAGCGCCAGCAGCAGGGCGGCCATCGGCTCGGCCAGGTTGTTGGCATAGGCCGGCGCGTCGGCCAGGATCACCTTGGAGACGCCGGGCAGCTTGGCCGCCGCATCGGCGGCGGCCTGCACGCCGGAGCCGGCCACCAGCGCATGCACCTCGCCCAGCTGGGCCGCGGCGGCGATGGCGGAACGCGACGGCTGCTTGATGGCGCCGCCCTCGTGGTCGATCAGGACAAGAGCGGTCATGGTCAGATCACCTTGGCTTCGTTGCGCAGCTTCTCAACCAGCTCGGCCACCGAGCCGACCTTCTTGCCGGCCTGCCGCTTGGCCGGCTCCTCCACCTTCACCACGGTCAGGCGCGGCGTCGGGTCCACGCCGAGATCGGCCGGCTTCACCGTGTCGATCGGCTTCTTGCGCGCCTTCATGATGTTCGGCAGCGAGGCATAGCGCGGCTCGTTCAGGCGCAGGTCGGTGGTGATGATCGCCGGCAGGTTCAGCACCACGGTCTCCAGCCCGCCATCCACTTCGCGGATCACGGTCATGCTGCCGCCCTCGACGGTCACCTTGCTGGCGAAGGTGCCCTGCGGCCAGCCCAGCAGGGCTGCCAGCATCTGGCCGGTGGCCGACATGTCGTCGTCGATCGCCTGCTTGCCCAGGATGATCAGGCCCGGCTGCTCCTTCTCGGCGATCGCCTTGAGCATCTTGGCCACGGCGAGCGGCTGCAGGTCGGCGTCCGACTCCACCAGGATGCCGCGGTCGGCCCCCATGGCGAGTGCGGTGCGGATGGTTTCCTGGCAGGCGGCCACGCCCAGCGAGACGGCGATGATCTCGGTCGCCACGCCCTTTTCCTTCAGGCGCACGGCTTCCTCCACCGCGATCTCGTCGAACGGGTTCATCGACATCTTCACGCCGGCGGTTTCCACGCCGGTGCCGTCGGATTTCACCCGCACCTTGACGTTGTAGTCGACCACCCGCTTGACGGGGACAAGGATTTTCATGGGCTGACGTGCCGTTTCCTGGATGAGTGCGGGCCGCTCGCCGGTCGCCAGGAATAGGCCGCGCCCGTGCGTTCGCACCTGCGAAATTGGTGGGCCGGACCATAGTTGCGGCCTTGCGGGCCTGTCAAACGCCGGAAGGGCAGGTCAGGCAAGGCGCGCGGGGCTGGCCGGCGGCCGCGCGCAAAGCAAAGATCGATGCCGGCCCGCGTTGACCCATCCTTCATGGGTCAACACCAAGGCGGGTTGGCATCAGGCCGCGCGCTCAGGCCCGGGCGATGAGCAGCAGCAGGCCGAACAGCAGCAGGGCGACGAACTGCAGCCCGATGCGCGCCTGCATCAGCCGGTTCTGCCGCGCCCCGTCGCTGTTGCGCGCCAGCCCCAGCAGCCCGGCGAACAGCACGCCGAGCGTGGCCAGCATGGCAAGGACAACAAGAACCATGAGCGCTGTCTTCATGCCCGGTAGCTAGGCACGCAGGCGCGAACCGGGCAACGCTTATCCGTCGGGGCTGCCCGGCGCGCGGCGGCGGGTTGACGGATCGCGAAACCGACAAACGCCGCCATTGACACCGCCGACCATGCCATGATGGGGCTTGCGCCATGAGATCTCACCCCAAGCCCCGCATGGGCGTCACCTGGCTGCTCGCCCCGCTCTGGCTGGCGCTTGCCCCGCTCGTGCTGGCCCTCGCCCTGCCGGGCCTGGCCTGGGCCCAGGCCCAGCCGGCCGCGCCGCCGCCCGCCCTGCAGCAGCTCTCGGCCGAGC
>CANHCJ010000467.1 GCA_947458025.1 Rhodospirillales bacterium
CCCTGGCGCTGGCGCGCATTCTCGGCCTCGTCGAGCCGGCCCTGCATGCGGCGCAGCTGGTCCTCCAGCGCCGTCACCCGGTCGAGCAGCGCCGCCGTCATCTCCCCGCCGCCGGTGCTGCCGGACCCACCGGTGCGCCCGCCGAATATCGAGCCGCCGCTGCTGCCGCCGCTGCCCGCGTTGCGCACCTGCTCGCGCAGCGCCTGCACGTCGCGCCGCAGCTCCAGCAGCTGGTTCTGCAGCTGGATCGCCTCGCGGCTGTCGAGCTGCGCCCGCGCCGTGCCCGGCACCGCCGCCATCGCCACCAGGGCCGCCAGCACCCATGCCGCCCAGACCCGCCCAGCCAAGGCCCGCCCAGCCAAGACCCGTCCCGGTCGCCCGCCGATCCACCGCATCACCCGGACTCTCCCATCAAGTTGGACCGCGGCAATATCGCCCATCGCCGGCGAAAACGGAACGCCGCCCGGGCCGGCCGGCCCCCGGAATCGAAACCGGCGGCCCCGAGGGACCGCCGGCATCATCGTCATCCGAAGGCAGGGGCGCCCCGAGGGGGCCGCCCCGCGCCGCAGGCGATCAGCGAACCGAGGTGATCGCGTTGCGGTTCTGCGCCCAGGCCTGCTCGTTCGAGCCGAGGGCGGTCGGGCGGTCCTTGCCGAAGGAGATGGTGGTGATGCGGCTGGCCGCCACACCCTTGGCCACCAGGAAGTCGCGCGCGGCGTTGGCGCGGCGCTGGCCCAGGGCGATGTTGTAGGCCTGGGTGCCGCGCTCGTCGCAGTTGCCGGCGATCTGCACGTTGTTCTGCGACCAGCGCTGCAGCCACGCCGCCTGGCGCTCCAGCGTGATGCGCGCGTCGGAGCGCAGGGCGTTCTTGTTGAAGTCGAAGAACACGCGGTCGCCCACGTTGGCCACCAGGTCCTCCTGGCTGCCCGGGACCGGGCCGGAGCTCACGGGGGCGGTGCTGGTGGCAGCCTGGTTCGAGCAGGCCGCCAGGAGCGCCACGGCGGCAACGGTGCCCAGAATCTTGATGTTCATTCGAGTGTGATCCCTGGAAGGAGTGTGCAGCTTGGGGGTGCCCACTGGGCAGACGTCACGGCGGGCGCAGGCGGGTTTCAGTCACGAATCGACGAGAGAGTCCCTTGCGGGGCCTCACGGCGATCTGTCTGCGGTCGATTAGCCCGTTGAAACGACTAAGGTCAAGGACTCGTCGCATCCCTGCGAAACATATCATCCATTCCGCCCCGGCGCGCATCAGGCCGGCAGCGGCGACCAGGCCGGGTCCGAAGCGTCGGTCGGAGTCGTCATCTGCCGCTCGTTGAACCCGGTGATGTCGATCGAGACCAGGCGCGAGCTGAACCCGCTCCCGCGCGCATCGCGCGCCGGCGTCTCGCGCCAGAACATGATCACCCGCCCGTTCGGCGCGAAGGTCGGCCCCTCCACATAGAAGCTCTCCGACAGGATGCGCTCGCCCGAGCCGTCCGGCCGCATCACCCCGATCGCGAAGCTGCCGCCGGTCATGCGCGTGAAGGCGATCAGGTCGCCGCGCGGCGACCACACCGGCGTGGCATAGCGCCCCTGCCCGAAGCTGATCCGCTTCACCCCGCCGCCGGAGGCGCTCATCACGTAGAGCTGCTGCTCCCCGCCGCGGTCCGACTCGAACACGATCTGCTGCCCGTCCGGGCTGAAGCACGGCGACACGTCGATCGCCCCGCCGCCGGCATCGGTCAGCCGCCGCGGCGCACCGCCCGCCACCGGGATCTGCACGATCTCGCTGCCGGCGCCGCGCGTCTGCGCCATGATGATGCTGTTGCCGTCGGGCGAGTAGCGCGGCGAGAGCGTGATGCCCTCGAAATTGCCCAGCATCTGCTGCCGCCCGCTGCCGAGGTCGAAGGTGTACACCCGCGGCCGGTTGTTCACGTAGCTCATGTAGGCGATCTGGTCGCGCGTGGGGTGGAAGCGCGGGGAGAGCGCCAGCGCGCTGCCATCCGTCAGGAAGCGGTTGTTCTCCCCGTCCTGGTCCATGATCGCCAGCCGCTTCACCCGCCGGTCGCGCGGGCCGGAGCCGGCGATGTACACCACGCGGGTGTCGAAATACCCCTTCTCGCCCAGCAGCCGCTCATAGATCACGTCGCTGATGATGTGCGCGATGCGCCGCCAGTTGGAGGTGGTGGCGGTATAGGCGGTGCCCTGGATCTGCGTCTGCGGCAGGATGTCCCACAGCCGGAACTCCACCCGCACCCGGTCACCGCCCTGGCTGTCCACCTTGCCGGTCACAAGCGCCTGCGCGCCGATCACCTTCCAGTTGGCGAAGTTCGGCACGTCGCCCGCCCCCTGGCTCACGAAGGCCGCCCGGTCGATCGCCCGGAACAGGCCGGAGCGCGCCAGGTTGTTGGTGATCACGCCGGCGATATCGCGCCCCAGCTGCGCCGTCTCGCCGCCCGCACCCACCAGGTTCGGGATCGCGATCGGGATCGGCTCCGCGCGCGCGCGGTCCACCGTGATCTCGGCACTTTGCGCCAGCGCCCGGCCGGGCAGGATCAGCCCGCCTCCGGCCAGCAGCCCTGCCCCGGCCGCCACGAGCGAGCGGCGGCCGAAATACCGCGGCGGCAGGTCGGTGCGGGTGATGGCGGCGTCACCATGGGCGGCCTGCCCGGGGATGCTGTTCATCTGCGGTCTCTCTCAGGGGCTGAATCGGAGGTTGATCCGTCCCGGCCTTCCTAGCACACCGGGCGGCAAAGGCAGCGGGTTGCATTTGGGCATCACAACGGCGTGCATCAGGCGCCTGATCCACACCCGTCGCTCCGGCGAGGGGCTGGTGGCGTCCGGTCCGTCGGGGTCGGCCAGCACCACCTGGCGCACTTCGCCCTGCGCATCGAAGCCGGCCACGAGCCGCACCGGGGCCTGCGCAGCCTGGTGGTCCTCGCGCGAATGGCATTCCTTCAGCCGCGCCGCGATCGCCGCCTGCTCCGTCGGCGAAAGCCGCCACGTCACGTCCTCCAGGCTGGCCAGCTCCCGCCGCGCCTGCTCCTGCCGTCGCGGCGTGGCCACGGCCAGGCGCTCCATCAGGTCGTGCAGGGCCTGTTCGCGAGGCACAGGAGGCGCCGCGGTGCCGCCCGGCACCTCCGCCGCGCAGCCGGCGAGCGCGAGGCCAAGCCCGAGCACCTGCGCCACGCGCCTCACGGCCGGAACCGGAAGGTCAGCGTGCCGATCTTGCCCAGCTCGCTGCGCGGGATCGGCAGGCTGGCGCAGCGCGGGTTGCGCACGGCACGGATGGCGCGCTCGGCGAAGGCGCGGAAGCGCGGGTCGCCCATCCGGCCCCGGTCGGCATCGCCCACCTCGGCGGTGCGCGCGGTGCCGGTCTCGTCGAAGGTCACGATCAGCTGGACGGTCATGTTCTCGATGCCCAGCTGGCCCTCGTCCTTGGTCCAGCACTCGCGCACCCGGTCGCCGATCGCGCCCTGCTGCTGGGTCGAAAGGCTGGCGGTGATGTCGCCCTGGCG
>CANHCJ010000468.1 GCA_947458025.1 Rhodospirillales bacterium
ACCACGGCCCGCCCCAGCCCTGCATCCCCTGCCGCGGCCTCGCGCCACGCCCCGATCCCCAGCGCATCCAGCCGCCCCGCCAGCGCCCGATCCAGCCGCACGGCCTGCCGCGCCGCATACCCCGCCTGCCACGAAAGCCCGGCCGCGGCATAATCCTGCGCCAGCGCAATCCACGGCGCCGGCTGCACCGGCGAGTGGCGAAGGCTTTGCCACGCCGCATCCACCCCCACCACCGCCCCCTCCGCCCCCCCCCTCACGCGCGATGTCCCACCCGGCCACCCCGGATGCAGCCCTGACCCAGCCCCGCAGGAGGCATCACCCCCACCCATGCGCCCCAGCCACAAGCCGGCCCCGCGCCATCCGCACAACGCAAGCCAGCCGCCCGGGCCAACCGCCCGCCGGCACATTCAAATCATGGAGGAAATTGGTATCCCGTAGGGGATTCGAACCCCTGTTACCGCCGTGAGAGGGCGGTGTCCTAGGCCTCTAGACGAACGGGACAGCAAAGCATGCCGAGGCAGGCGCGCCTTCTAGGCCGATTGGCCGCCGGCATCAAGCCGTCCGCGCACGAAATCCGCGGCCCCGATGCGCCTATTTCGTAACGCTGATCCGCCCCAGCACCCGCCCCGCCCGCGGATCCACCACCACCACCCGCTCCGCCCCGCCGCCGCGCAGCGTCAGCGCCAGCCCATCCCCCGCTGCCGTCGCCGCCACCACCTGCGTCCCCGGCGGCTCGTCCAGCGCCAGG
Organism: Rhodospirillales bacterium; assembly: GCA_947458025.1. Classification (GTDB taxonomy): domain Bacteria; phylum Pseudomonadota; class Alphaproteobacteria; order Acetobacterales; family Acetobacteraceae; genus CAMDGX01. The sequence goes on from CANHCJ010000468.1 coordinate 749, forward strand.
CTCCACTCCCGCGCCGCGGCACCGCCGCCCAGGCGCTGCGACAGCGCCACCCCCAGCGCGACCGTGCCCGCCACGATCATCACCCCCATCACCACCACCAGAACCCGCAGCGCCTGCATCCCGATCCCCTCCCCCGCGCCGCGGCCGCTTCTGCAAACCGCCCCTTCGCGCTATCCAGCGCCATGTCCGCCGAATTGCCCACCGACGCAACCGTCTTCACCCGCGTCGCCACCGAGGCGCAGGCCGGCCAGCGGCTGGACCGCTTCCTGGCCGAGGCCATCGGCGGCCTCTCCCGCTCCCGCGTCAAGACCCTCATCGAGGAACGCCGCGTCCAGCGCGACGGCCTCCCCGTCACCCAGCCCGCCGAGCCCGTGCGCGCCCACGCCACCTACACGCTCGACTACCCCGCCGCCGCCCCCTCCGTGCCGCAACCCCAGGCCATCCCCTTCCCGATCCTCTACGAGGATGCTGACCTCCTGGTGCTCGACAAGCCCGCCGGCCTCGTCGTCCACCCCGCCCCCGGCAACGAGGATGGCACGCTGGTCAACGCCCTGCTCGCCCATTGCGGCGAAACCCTCACCGGCATCGGCGGCGAACGCCGCCCCGGCATCGTCCACCGGCTGGACAAGGACACCTCCGGCGTCATGGTCGTCGCCAAGACCGAACTGGCCAACGCCGCCCTCACCCAGGCCTTCGCCGCCCGCGACCTGGATCGCTTCTACCTCGCCCTGTGCTGGGGCCTGCCCAACCCCGCCGCCGGCGAGATCGAGGGCGCCATCGCCCGCGACCCGCGCGACCGCAAGCGCATGGCCGTCCGCCCCGGCAGCAGCCGCGGCAAGGAAGCCCTCACCCGCTACCGCACGCTGTCCCACCACGATGGCGCGGCCAGCCTGCTCGAATGCCGCCTGGCCACCGGCCGCACCCACCAGATCCGCGTCCACCTCGCCAGCTGCGGCCACCCCATCGTCGGCGACCCCGTCTACCTCCGCCGCCTGCCCGCCGGCGCCAAGGCCCTGTCGCCCGACCTGCGCGCGATGCTGCTCGATTTCCCCCGCCAGGCCCTGCACGCCGCCCGCCTCGGCTTCCGCCACCCGCGCACCGGCGCCGCCCTCAGCTTCACCACCCCGCCCCCGCCCGACATGCAGGCCCTGCTCGTCCGGCTCGGCCTGCCCCTGCCCGACATGTCGCCGAGTTAATCCTGACTTAATTGGTCCGGTATCTTGACCCTGCCAGGGTGCAGAGGCTATGAATACCTCCACGGCCGGAACGACGCTGATTCGCAGAATGTAGCGCTTCCGGTTTGTGCCGGGCGCCCTTCGTGGGGACCGGCACCGGCAAGGAACAGGTTGCGCCGGAACGGGCAACCAAACCACGCCGGTGGAGCTTTCTGAACCCGGGCCGCCCCGTGCGGCCGCCACAACCGGAACGTGCCTCATCGCACCGTGCAGCGGTGCGGCATGGGCGTGCCGGTGGAAGGAGCCTGAGATGGTCGCTGCCGTCATCAACGTCGCCCCCGAGGGTAACCTCACGCGGTATCTCCAGGAGATCCGCAAGTTCCCCATGCTCACCGCCGAGGAGGAGCTGGCGCTCTCCAAGCGCTGGCGCGATTCGGAGGACATGGACGCCGCCCACAAGCTCGTCACCTCCCACCTGCGCCTCGTCGCCAAGATCGCCATGGGCTACCGCGGCTACGGCCTGCCCCTCGGCGAGCTGATCAGCGAGGGCAATGTCGGCATGATGCAGGCCGTCAAGCGCTTCGACCCCGATCGCGGCTTCCGCCTGGCCACCTACGCCATGTGGTGGATCCGCGCCGCCATCCAGGAATACATCCTGCACTCCTGGTCGCTGGTCAAAATGGGCACCACCGCCGCCCAGAAGAAGCTGTTCTTCAACCTGCGCCGCCTCAAGGGCCAGATGCAGGCCATCGACGACGGCGACCTCCACCCCGAGCAGGTCGCCAAGATCGCCCGCGTCCTGGCCGTGCCGGAGCAGGACGTGGTCAACATGAACCGCCGCCTCTCGGCGCCCGACCACAGCCTCAACGCCCCCGTCCGCACCGACAGCGAGGGCGAGTGGCAGGATTGGCTGGTCGACGAAAGCGAAAGCCAGGAAGAGGCGATCGCCGAGCGCCAGGAAATGACGGGCCGCAAGGCCCTGCTCGCCAACGCCCTGAAAACGTTGAACGAACGGGAACGCCACATCCTCATCGAGCGCCGCCTGAAGGACAACCCCACCACGCTGGAAGACCTCTCGCAGCAATATGCCATCTCGCGCGAGCGCGTCCGCCAGATCGAGGTCCGCGCCTTCGAGAAGCTGCAGAAGGCCATGCACGCCGCCGTGGTCGAACAGCGCCGCGAGGCCGCCAGCCGCACCAGCCTGCCCATCCGGGCCTGACCGCCAGGCAAGGGCGAGGGGCGTCTACTCGCCCTTCGCCTCCATCCCCCACTCCTCCCGAAGCCGGCTGCGTGCATCGCGCAGCCGGCTTTCGCGTGCCCGCACCTGCGTCTCCAGCACCAGCCGCGCCACGAACGGCGCCGCCTCGCTCAGCAGCCACGCCGCCGCCTGCGCCCCCCAGCACACCCCCACCAGCCGCATGCCGCCCAGCAGGTCCAGCGCCATCCCCCAGTCGCGCGCCGCCCCCCACAGCGATTCCAGCCACGGCAGCGCCGCCGCCATGCCATAAACCAGCATCACCCCGGCCAGCTTGCGCCCGCCATCCTCCGGCCCCTCCT
>CANHCJ010000469.1 GCA_947458025.1 Rhodospirillales bacterium
CAGCGCCGAGGCCCGCCTTTCCCAGGTCGTCGCCCACGGCGCCGCCAAGGGCACCGCCCCCGCCCCGCCCGCCGGGCTCGACTGGGGCATCGGCCGCCGCGCCTAGATCCCGGCGGTGTTCAGGTACACGGCATACAGCGACGTCGTCCCGCAGATGAACAGCCGGTTCCGCTTGATGCCCCCGAAGCAGCAATTCGCCACCACCTCCGGAATCCGCACCAGCCCGATCAGCGTCCCGTCCGGCGCATAGCACCGCACCCCGTCCCCGGCCGAGGTCCACACATTGCCGTGCCGGTCCACCCGCAGCCCGTCGAACATCCCCACGTCGCAGGTGGCGAACACCTCGCTGTCCAGCAGCGTGCCGCCCTCCACCCGCAGCCGCCTTATGTGCCGCGGATACTGCGGCCCGTGCGAGAAGCCGGTATCGGCGATGTACAGGAACCGCTCATCGGGCGAGAAGGCCAGCCCGTTCGGCTTGGCGAAATCGGTCGCCACCGCATGCACCTCCAGGGTGCCGGGGTCGATCCGGTACACGTGGCACGCCCCGATCTCGCTCGGCGCCGCATCGCCCTCGTAGTCGAAGTCGATCCCGTAGCTCGGGTCGGTGAACCACAGCGAGCCGTCGCTCCTCTCCACCACGTCGTTCGGCGAGTTCAGCCGCAGGCCGCGCCAGTGGCTCGCCAGCACCGTCCGGCTGCCGTCATGCTCCGTGCGCACCACCTGGCGCGCACGATGATGGCAGGTGATCAGCCGCCCCTGCCGATCCACCGTGTTCCCGTTGGAATTCTCCGCCGGCTGGCGGAATACGCTCACCGAGCCATCCGTCTCGTCCCAGCGCAGCATCCGGTCGTTCGGGATGTCCGACCACACCAGGTACCGGTGCGCCGGGAAATACGCCGGCCCCTCCGCCCAGCGGCAGCCGGTGTACAGCTTGTCCACATGCACGTTGCCGAACACCAGCCCGACAAACCGCGCGTCGTAAACCTCGAAGTCCTTGGTGAGCATGGCGTTTCCCCTTCCCCCCAAGACTGCGCCAAGCCACGCCCCCCGGGCAAGCAACCCGATTTGCTTCGAAACCGTCCGGATCCGCGTTATACATTCCCCACCACCCCGACCACGGGGCAAGACCCGAGGAGACACGGCCATGAACGACGCCCCGCACATCCCCCCCCTGGCCGACCCCTACACGCTCCCGCTCAGCCAGCTGAACCCCGCCCGGCCGGAGGCCTTCGCCGCCGACGCCCACTGGGGCTATTTCGAGCGCCTGCGCCGCGAAGACCCCGTCCACTACACCGAGGAAAGCGAGTTCGGCCCGTACTGGTCCGTCACCAAGTACAAGGACATCATGGCGGTCGACACCAACCACGCCGTCTACTCCTCCCTCTCCACCCTCGGCGGCATCTCCATCCGCGACCAGCGCGCCGACTTCCCGCTGCCGATGTTCATCGCCATGGACCCGCCGCGGCACGACGCCCAGCGCCTGGCCGTCTCCCCCATCGTCGCCCCCACCAACCTCGCCACGCTCGAAGGCATCATCCGCGAGCGCGCGCAAACCATCCTCGATGCCCTGCCCCGCGGCGAGGCGTTCGACTGGGTGGACCGCGTCAGCATCGAGCTCACCACCCAGATGCTCGCCACCCTGTTCGACTTCCCCTTCGAGGACCGCCGCAAGCTCACCCGCTGGTCCGATGTCGCCACCGCCGTGCCCGGCTACGGCATCGTCGACACGGAGGAACAGCGCCAGGCCGAGCTGCGCGAATGCCTCGGCTACTTCATGAACCTGTGGAACGAACGCCTCGGCAAGCCGGGCGGGAACGACCTCATCCGCATGCTGCAATCCTCGCCCGCCACGCGCGAGATGTCGCCGCAGGAATTCCTCGGCAACATCATCCTGCTCATCGTCGGCGGCAACGACACCACCCGCAACTCCCTCACCGGCGGCCTCTACGCCTTCAGCAAATTCCCCGCCGAATGGGCCAAGCTGAAGGCCAACCCCGCCCTGCTCGACAGCACGGTGCCGGAGATCATCCGCTGGCAAACCCCGCTCGCCCACATGCGCCGCACCGCGGTCGCCGATGCCGAGTTGGGCGGCAAGCAGATCAGGAAAGGCGACAAGGTCATCATGTGGTACGTCTCGGGCAACCGCGACGAGGAGATGATCGAGCGCCCGATGGACCTCATCATCGACCGCAAGCGCCCGCGCCAGCACCTCTCCTTCGGCTTCGGCATCCACCGCTGCGTCGGCAACCGCCTGGCCGAGATGCAGCTGCGCATCGTGTGGGAAGAAATCCTGAAGCGCGGCTACGAGATCGAGGTGCTGGAGGAACCCAGCCGCATCCACTCCACCTTCATCAAGGGCTACGGCGCGATGAAGGTCCGCATCGCCGCCTGATGCCGGAAACGGCCACCGCCGCCGCGCTCATCACCCGCCCGCTGGTCGCGCGGGTGATGGGCGGCTACCGCCTCGGCCTCGCCGGCATCCACGGCCCCGGCCACTGGCGCCGCGTCCGCGCCAACGCCCTCGCCTTGGCCACCCTTACCGAGGGCGCCGACCCCCACGTGGTCGAACTCTTCGCCCTCCTGCACGACAGCCGCCGCCTGAACGACGACCACGACCCGGAGCACGGCCCCCGCGCCGCCGCCCTGGCCCGCGAACTCGCCGCCGCCACCCTGCTGGCACTCGATACCGCGCGCCTCGATCTCCTCGCCGATGCCTGCGCCCGCCACACCGATGGCGACACCACCGCCGACCCCACCATCGGCTGCTGCTGGGACGCCGACCGGCTGGAACTCTCCCGCCTCGGCATCCGCCCGAACTCCCGCTACCTCAGCACCCGCGCCGCCCGCGACCCCGCGGTCCAGCACGCCGCCTGGACCCACGGCAGCGACCGCGCCCACCTCCCCGCCCCGCCGGGCTGGCCCGCACCCCGGCGCTGAACGCCCTCACGGCCGCACCACCACCGGCGCCGCCACCCCCCGCGCCCCGCGCGACCCCAGCCACCGCGCCCAGCCGCCCAGCAGCAACGCCCCCACCGCCGTCAGCCCCAGGTCCACCACCCAACTCCCCGGCACCAGCGCCAGCACCTGCGTCGCCCCCCAGCTCAGGAACAGCCCGAGGCAGAACACCTCCAGGCTCCGCCGCCCGATCGCCGCCAGCCACTCGCCCACCACCCCGCGCATCCAGCCCGCATCCCGCGGCACGAAGCGCGCCACCAGCCAGGCCAGCGCCAGCGCATGCACCAGCGCCGTCACCGGCAGCGTCGCCTTCTGCGTCACCCACCACGGCTCGGCGAACGGCGCCGCCCACAGCCCGATCTCCGGCAGCGCCCCATGCAGCGCCACCCGCGTCCCCAGCCCCACCGCCAGCACCGAAACCGCGCCCACCGTCACCGCCCGGTCCCACCGCGGCGGCAAGGCCAGCGCCCGCCCGCGCAGCAGCGCCCGCCGCCCCAGCCAGGCCCCGCCCA
>CANHCJ010000470.1 GCA_947458025.1 Rhodospirillales bacterium
CCGCGGCCTTGCGGCGGTTGCTGCTTCACGCGCCAAGGAGGCTGCACTGGCCCGCGCCAGGGACGCCGCGCAGCGCGCCGGGCAGCGCGCGGAGGCCGCGTATCGGGCCGGGCTCGCCGACCTGTCGGCCACGCTGGATGCGGCGTTGGCGGTTTCGGAGATCGACGCGGCGCGGCTCGCTGTCGCACGTGCCGAGAGCGAGGCCGTCGCGGCCGTGCTTACGGCGGCGGCGGCCGGCTAGGACGGACGCCGGACGTGTCGCGGATGTCGGCGAAATGGCGGGTGGCGGAGAGGGTGGGATTCGAACCCACGGTACGCTTGCACGTACAACGGTTTTCGAGACCGTCACAATCGGCCACTCTGTCACCTCTCCAGGCCAAGCGGCAGGGCGCCCTTATAGGGAGGTGATCCTGCCGCTGCAATGCCGGTTGGTTCAGGCTCCCTTGCGGCGGGCGCCGTTGCGGCGGAGGAGGAATTCTCGGCCGACCTTCACCATCGGCGTGCCGTCGTATTCCACGATGTCGGCGGTGGCGTAGGTTTCGCTCCAGATGTCCGGGATGAAGCTGCCGGTGCCGACCACGTCGACCGGGGCGCGGCAATCGGACATCACGCGGCACTTGGCCACGCCGAAGCCGGAGGAGGCGACGAGGCGCACGGCGGGGAAGCCGGCTTCGTTCAGGGCCTCGCGCATGCGCCAGACGGCGGCGGCCGAGACGCCGGTGCCGACGAGGTAGCGCAGCTCCGTCTCGCTGCGGTAGCGGCGGATGGCGCCGGGGGCGTGGCGTTCCAGCACGGCGTAGCTTTCGGCGGGGTCGAGGCCTTCGAGGAAGCGGCCGCCATGGGTATCGAGGCGCAGCGCCAGGTTGCCGGCGGCGGCGAGCTCGGGGAAGCGGCGGCAGACGGCCAGGCCGTCGGTGATCTCGCGGCCGTAGTAGTCCACCAGGACGGTGAGCATCTCGTCCGGGAAGGTTTCGCGGAACATCTCGGCGGCGCGGACGGTGCTGCCGGCGTAGCCGATGAGGGCGTGCGGCATGGTGCCGCGGCCGGCGGCGTTGCCGAACCAGTGGGCGGTGAAGTCGTTGGCGTTGCCGATGAAGCCCTTCGCCCCCTCGGCCTGGGCGGCGCGGCTGCCGACGGAGGCGGCGTAGGCCATCATCTGCTGCATCTCGGCGCCGGCGCAGTGGCGGGCATCCATGGCGAGGAAGCCGACATCGGGCAGGGCGAGGGCCATCTGGTAGGCGTTGTGGGCGGCGACGCAGGCGGGGCCGAGCTTCTGCAGCAGGATGGTCTCGAGGTCCGCCAGCTTGGCGAAGCTGCCGGCGATGTAGGCCAGCGGCTCGCCGGCGCCGGTCCAGGAGCCTTCGGGGTGGGTGACGTCGATGTCGAAGGTGGTGCCGCGTTCGGCGGCCACCTCCGCCAGCCAATCCAGCATCAGGCGCGGGGCGGAGATGACCGGGCGGCGCAGGAAGATGGCGTAGGTGACGCGCTTGTCCCCGAAGCGTTCCACCACCGCACGGGTCCGGTTGAAGTAGACGTCGGTGCGCCCGGCGATCTCGCGCGCCAGGTCGCTGGGTCCGCCGTCGTTCATCTTACTGCGCGGCGATGGGTTGCAGGGCGGGCTGGGCGCGGCGTTCCTTCAGCTCCTCGGCGACAAGGAAGGCGAGTTCGAGGGACTGGCTGGCGTTGAGGCGGGGGTCGCAGAAGGTTTCGTAGCGGTCGCCGAGGTCGGCGGCGGTGAGCTGGTGGGCGCCGCCGATGCATTCGGTGACCTCGCGGCCGGTCATTTCCACGTGGACGCCGCCGGCCCAGGTGCCTTCGGCGGCGTGGACATCGAAGAAGCCGCGGACTTCCTGGAGGATGGATTCGAAGTTGCGGGTCTTCACCTTGTCGGCGGTGGAGATGGTGTTGCCGTGCATCGGGTCGCAGAGCCAGACCACCTTGCGGCCGGCGCGCTTCACGGCGCGGACGAGGGGGGTGAGGAGGGATTCGACCTTCTCGGCGCCCATGCGGCTGATGAGGGTGAGGCGGCCGGCTTCGTTGGCGGGGTTGAGCGCGTCGATCAGCTTCATGAGGTCGTCCACCGTGGTGGTGGGGCCGACCTTGAGGCCGAGGGGGTTCTTCACGCCGCGGAGGAATTCGACGTGGGCGCCATCGGGCTGGCGGGTGCGGTCGCCGATCCAGAGGAAGTGGGCGGAGCAGGCGTACCAGTCGCCGGAGGTGGAATCGACGCGGGTGAGGGCCTGTTCGTAGGGGAGCAGCAGGGCCTCGTGGCTGGTGTAGAAATCGGTCTCGCGGATCTGCGGGATGCTGGCGCTGGTCATGCCGCAGGCGGACATGAAGGCGAGCGTTTCGTCGATGCGGCCGGCGAGCTGCTGGTAGCGCTCGGCGAGCGGGGAGCGGGCGGCGAAATCGAGGTTCCAGCGATGGACCTCGTGCAGGTCGGCGTAGCCGCCGGTGGCGAAGGCGCGCAGGAGGTTGAGCGTGCCGGCGGACTGGAAGTAGCCGGTTTCCATGCGGGCGGGGTCGGGGATGCGGGCTTCGGGGGTGAATTCGGGGCCGTTGATGATGTCGCCGCGGTAGGAGGGCAGGGTGGTGTCGCCGATGGTTTCGGTGTCGCTGCTGCGCGGCTTGGCGAACTGGCCGGCCATGCGGCCCATCTTCACCACCGGCACGCCGGCGCCGAAGGTGAGGACGACGGCCATCTGGAGGATGACGCGGAAGGTGTCGCGGATGATGTTGGCGGTGAAGTCGCCGAAGGATTCGGCGCAGTCGCCGCCCTGGAGGACGAAGGCCTCGCCGTTGGCGACGCGGGCGAGGGAGGCCTTGAGGTTGCGGGCCTCGCCGGCGAAGACCAGGGGCGGGTAGCGGCGCAGGCGGGCTTCCATGGCTTCGAGGGCGGCCTGGTCGGGGTAGGACGGGACCTGCTTGATCGGGCGCTGGCGCCAGGATTCGGGGGTCCAGGTGGTGGTCATCGCGGTCTCGCTCCCGTCGCGCCCCCGGTGGCAAGTCCATGGGGGCGGTGTTGGGGCGGAGTTATCCACATTGGCGGCGGTTTGGCTACTGCGGGGGGGTGGGTGGCTGGTGTTTACGATAGTGGAACAATGAGGGCGCGCGTCTCCCGCCTCAGTCGCGGCCGTATTTTTTGCGCCAGTAGCGGATGGCGCGGATCTCGTAGGGGCGGAGCTTCAAGTCCGGGTGCGTGAGGGGGAGCGGGCGCTCGGGGCGGGGTGCGCGCGGCCTGGGCTTGCGCGGTTTGCGCGGGCGCGGGGGGAGTTTCAGCCAGTCGGGCTGGTCGACGCCCAGCGCGCGGCAGAGGGGGCGAAGGTGGCGGGCGGCCCGGGGGGCCGCTTCGACAAATTGGCGCGTGTCGGGCTGCTGGAGGAGGTGGTGGAGGTGGGCGGCCTGCTCGCCGGCCTCGGGGATGCGCTTGATGACCCAGCCATGGGCGCGGGGGAG
>CANHCJ010000471.1 GCA_947458025.1 Rhodospirillales bacterium
CCAGCCGCTCGCTCTCGCGCGCCAGCACCCGCGCCGCCGCGATCGGGTCGCCGGCCAGCAGCCGCTGGTAGAACCGCGCCGGCGCCGGCAGCGGCTGCGCGTCCCCCAGCAACACCTCCAGGAAGCCGAAGGCCGGCACGTGCCGCCCCAGGATTACCATGCAGGCGGTGAAGGCCGGCGCCACGATCAGCCCCACCGGCCCCCACAGCACCACCCAGAACGCGCTCGAAAGCACCAGCGCCAGCGGCGTGATGCCGATGCTCGCACTGTACAGCCACGGCTCCAGCGCGTAGCTCACCAGCCCGTCCACCACCAGGAACAGCGCCAGCACCAGCAGCACCGTGCCCCACCCCTCGGTGGTGGCGAATGCCAGCAGCAGCGGGAACAGCGCGGCCAGCGGCGCGCCCAGATACGGCACGAAGCGCAGCCCGAACCCCAGCACGCCCCACAGCGGCGCGTTCGGCACCCCGATCAGCCACAGCCCCACGCCCATCGCCGTACCGAACAGCCCGTTGATCGCCGTCTGCATCAGCAGGAACCGCCCCACCCGCCCCGCCGCATCGGTCATCGCCATCGTGGTACGGTGCATCTCGTGCAGCCCGGCCAGCCGCAGCGCCCGGTCGCGCACATCCTCGCGCTGCGCCAGGATGAAGGCCATCAGCAGCGCCGTCACCGCCAGCGTCGCCGCCGGCGCCAGCACCAAAGTGCCCAGGGCAAGCAGGCTCGCCAGCGGCGCCTCCGGGGCGGCGGCCATCACCACCGTCGCCACCGGCGAGGCCGCCCGCGTCGCCATCGCGCCTTCCAGCCGGTGCATCAGCTCCATCACCCGCTCGATCGGGCCGGACCCCTCGGCCAGCGCCACCAGCTTGCGCCGCAGCACCTCCTCGTAGCGCGGCAGCTCGTCGGCCAGCGCCAGCGCCTGCGTCGCCAGCACGTACACCACCAGCCCCACCAGCGAGAGCAGCAGCAGCAACACCAGCAGCACCGCGGCGATGCGCGGCACCCGGCGCCGTTCCAGCCACGTCACCAGCGGCAGCGATGCCACCGTCAGCAGCATCGCCAGCGCCAGCGGCGCGAACAGCTCGCGCCCGAAATACAGCGCCGCGAGCACCCCCACGATCAGCATCAGCCGACCGGGCCAACTCATCTCGGCGGCCGCATGCGGGCGTCGGAACGGAGCCATCCGGGAACCCTTCCCCCCGAATCATTCGGGCCGGGATGCAACGCGCACCGATCCGGCGCGTTGCGCCTTCGTCCGGATCCAGACAGGAGATTGCAGAATGATGCGCTTTTGGGCCGCCTCTGGCCTCGTCGCCCTCGTCCTTTCCGGATGCGGACAGACCACCGGCGAGCGCCTCGTCTCCGGCGCCGGCCTCGGCGCACTCGGCGGGGCCGCGATAGGCGCGGCCACCGGCGGCAGCGCGCTCGGCGGGGCCGCCATCGGCGGCGTGGCCGGCGGCGTCGCCGGCGCGCTCACCACCCCGCGTGAGCCCGACATCAACCGCCGCTGATCGCGCCGATCGCCCACCCGCCGCTTCGGCGGCGCCCACCCACCCAGGAGGATTTGATGGCCAGCCAATCGACAGGCAACCCCTATGAAAACGACGCGCATGCGGAAATCGCGGCCCTGCGCGAGAAGGTGGAACTGCTGATGCAGAACCGCGTCGCCCCCGCCGTCAGTGCCCTGGCCGACCAGGCCGAGGCCGCCGCCCATGCCGCCAGCGACACGGTGCGCCACCAGGTAAACCGCCTGTCCGACACGGTGCGCGAGCAGCCGCTCACCGCCATCGGCGTCGCCGCCCTCGCCGGCTTCGTGGTCGCCGCACTGATGCGCCGCTGAACGGTGTTCACCAGCGCCAAGCTGCTGGAGGTCGCCGCCCAGGCCGAGCTGCTGCGCCTGAAGCAGGAAGGCAAGCGGCTCGGGCGCAACGCGGCCCTGATGACCGCCGCGGCGCTGCTCGTCCTGTTCGCTCTCGCAATGCTCCACGTCGCCGCCGTGGTCTGGCTCGCCCCCCACACCGGTACCCTGGCCGCGGCCCTGTGGGTGGCACTCGGCGACATCATCCTCGCCGCCATTGTCTTCGCCCTCGGCCGCAGGAAAACCGACCCGATCGCCATGGAGGCCCTGCGCATCCGCCGCCGCGCCCTGCATGAGATCGGCACCGCAACCATGTTGGGCGACATGGTGCGCTTCGTCCGCCGCGACCGCCCCGCGGGCACGCTCGGCGGCAGCATCGCCCAGTCGCTCGTCCGCGCCGTCCAACGCCGCTGAACCCCAACCGAGGCCCGGCCCGGCCGCCCCGCGCGCCGGGCCGGTTTCGTGTTCGCCGCCGAAGCGCTGCCGATGCAACTCCGCCCCGCCTCCTGCGTTGGCCCTGCACGCAGCTTCCTGCGCCCCGCACCGGGGGCCGCATGTCCCATGCCCCGCGCCGCAGCCCGGGCTGCCGAACTCCAGAGAGGACTCCACCATGAAGCGCAAGGACCAGTTCCTTCTGCACCTGCTGCCGATGACACTCGCCGCCGCCCTCGTCGCCGTCCCGGCGCTCGCCCAGTCACCCGGCAGCACCAGCGGCAGCACCGGCACCACCACGCCAGGCACCGCCATGCCCGGCACCACCGCTGTCACTCCCATGCCCGGCACCACCGCCGTCACGCCCATCCCCGGCCCCGGCGCCGGCTCCGTCGTGATGTACCGCCCGCGCCTCTCCCAGCTGATCGGCACCAACGTCTACAACGACCGCAACGAAACGATCGGCGAGGTGGACGACGTCATCATCGCCGCCCCCATCGGCACCATGGGCAGCACCACCCCGTCGGGCACCTCCACAGGCCCCATGCAGGGCGCGGTGGCCGTCATCCAGATCGGCGGCTTCCTCGGCATGGGCGGCCGCCTCGTGGCCGTCCCGCTCAGCGAGCTGCAGTGGAATGTCGAGCGCGAGCGCATCGTCATGCCCAACGCCAGCAAGGAAACGCTGCAGGGCCGCCCGGCCTTCAGCTACGACACGCTGCGCCGCGGCTGAGGCGGCAGGCAGGAAACGGGCGGTGCGGGGTCCACCCGCACCGCCCGTTTCCACATCCGCTACAGCACCCCGAACAGGTAAAGCAGGATGATGATCGGTATCGGCAGCCCGATCAGCCACAACAGAATCCCGCGCATCGTGGTCTCCCTTCCGGTTTCCTCCCGGCCAACGCCCCAGCCGGCATCGCGGTTGCCCTGCAACTTCCGCCCGCCCGCCGCGTTGCAACCCCGGGCCGCCTGGATGCCGTTCGCGCAAGCAATCCGGTGGCGCAACATCCGCCGCGCCGCGGCCAAAGCACCGAAGGACAAGCCAACATGAACGCCACGCGCCTCACCGCCTGCGCCCTGGTCCTCGCCGGCCTCGCCGCCTGCGCCCCGGCCGGCTCCAACCCGCCAGGCACCGCCGCCGGCCGCGCCGCAGACCG
>CANHCJ010000472.1 GCA_947458025.1 Rhodospirillales bacterium
CGCCCCCGCTTGAACGCGCCGCCGGCTTCAGCCATACAGCAGGGGTTCGGATCACTCCGGGCGGAAGAGAGCGGCCTTGGGGGGCAGACCTGCCCTTCGTGCCGCCGCCGAAGGCGCAACCGGCCCCCGGAAACGCTCAGGCACCCAGGACCGCTCGTAGGCACGAACCTCTGGAAAGCCGGCCTGCCGCTTTGGCCGCACCGACGGAGTAACGGCGAGATCCTCTCGCCCGAATCTCTCAGGTCCCGCAGACAGAGGGGGGTCGCACCCTGCCGGCAACCGCCGGTCGGCGACCCGCGTGCGGAGGCCTGAATGACGGACGACACCCTGAAGACCACCCCGCTGGACGCGCTGAACCGCGAACTGGGCGCCAAGATGGTCCCCTTCGCCGGCTATTCCATGCCGGTCCAGTACCCCGCCGGCGTCCTCACCGAGCACCTGCACTGCCGCCAGCACGCCGCCCTGTTCGACGTCTCGCACATGGGCCAGGCCAGCATCCACGGCCCCGGCGCGGCCGCCGCCCTGGAACGCCTCGTCCCCGGCGACATGCAGGGCCTGGCCGCCATGCGCCAGAAATACACCCTGCTCACCATGGACCACGGCGGCATCATGGACGACCTCATGGTCGCCAACCTGGGCAACGACCGCCTCTTCCTGGTCGTCAACGCCAGCCGCAAGCACATCGACCTGCCGCACATCGCCGCCAACCTCCCCGCCGGCCTGCGGCTGGAACCCCACGACGACCGCGCCCTGCTCGCCCTGCAGGGCCCCGCCGCCGCCACCGTGATGGCCGCCCTCGCCCCCGAGGCCGCCGCCCTGCCCTTCATGGGCGTCGCCCACATCACCCTGGCCGGCACCGCGTGCCTCGCCTCCCGCTCCGGCTACACCGGCGAGGACGGCTTCGAGATCTCCATCCCCGCCGACCGCGCCGAGGAAGTCGCCCGCCTCCTCCTCGCCCAGCCCGGCGTCATGCCCGCCGGCCTCGGCGCCCGCGATTCGCTCCGCCTCGAAGCCGGCCTCTGCCTCTACGGCAACGACATCGACGAAGGCACCAACCCCGTCGAGGCCGCGCTGATGTGGACCATCCCCAAGCGCCGCCGCGCCGAGGCCAACTTCATCGGCGCCGCCCCCATCCTCGCCGCCCTGGCCGCCGGCCCCGCCCGCAAGCGCGTCGGCATCCTCCCCGAAGGCCGCGCGCCGGCCCGCGGCCACACCCCCATCGTCGACGAAGCCGGCACCCAGCTCGGCGAAATCACCTCCGGCGGCTTCGGCCCCACGCTGAACGCCCCCTGCGCCATGGGCTACATCCGCACCGACCTCGCGGCCAACGACACCAGGATTTCCCTCCTCGTCCGCGGCAAGCCCCTCCCGGCCCGCGTCGCCCCCACCCCCTTCGTCCCCCACCGCTACGTCCGCTGAAGGAAGCCCGAGCAATGACCACCGTGCGCTACACCAAGGAACATGAATGGGTGCGGATGGAGGGCGGTGTCGCCATCGTCGGCATCACCGACCACGCCCAGGAAGCCCTCGGCGACGTCGTCTTCGTCGAGCTCCCCGAAGCCGGCCGTGAGGTCGAGGAAGGCGAAGCCTGCGCCGTCGTCGAAAGCGTCAAGGCCGCGTCGGATGTCTACTCCCCGCTCGCCGGCACCATCGCCGAATCCAACCAGGCCATCGTCGACGACCCCGCCATGGTCAACCGCGAAGCCACCTCCGGCGCCTGGTTCTTCAAGCTCAAGCTGGCGAACGACAGCGACTTCGACGGGCTGATGGACGAGGCCGGCTACAAGGCGTTCCTCGAGACCCTCTAGAGAAAGCAAGCGCGTTCTTTTTTGAAAAAAAGAACCAAAAAACTTTTCCTCCCTTGCGCCCCGGACTTTCGTCACAAGATCGAGGCGCAAGCGGATAAAGTCTTTTTGCTTCTTTTTCTTCAGAAAAAGAAGAGTCTACCTTCCTGCCAAGGAGCCCACAGATGACCGACGCCCTGCGCGAACTCGCCGCCCTGGAAGCCGCCGACAGCTTCGTCGCCCGCCACATCGCCCCCACCGAGGCCGAAGTGGCCGCCATGCTCCGCGCGGTCGGCGTCGCCAGCCTCGCCGAGATGGCCGCCCGCACCGTCCCGGGCACCATCCGCATGCAGCAGGCGATGGACCTCCCCTCGGCCATCGACGAGGCCGCCTCGCTCGCCGAACTGCGCGGCATCGCCGCTCGCAACACCGGCGAGAAGTCGCTCATCGGCTGCGGCTACCACGGCACCATCACCCCCCCGGTCATCCTGCGCAACATCCTCGAAAACCCCGGCTGGTACACCGCCTACACCCCGTACCAGGCCGAAATCGCCCAGGGCCGCCTCGAAGCCCTGGTCAACTTCCAGACCATGATCACCGAGCTCACCGGCATGGAGATCGCCAACGCCTCCCTGCTCGATGAGGCCACCGCCGCCGCCGAGGCGATGGCCATGGCCCACGCCCTCTCCAAGGCCAAGTCCGACACCATCGCCATCGCGGCAGACGTCCACCCGCAAACCCGCGCCGTCCTGAAAACCCGCGCCTGGCCGCTCGGCATCACCCTGGTCGATGTCGCCCCGGGCGACGCCGCCGCCATCGCCGCCGCGAAGCCCTTCGCCCTCGTCCTTCAGTATCCCGGCACCAGCGGCCAGGTCCGCGACCTCACCGCCGAGATCAAGGCCGCCCACGATGCCGGCGCGCTCGCCATCGTCGCCGCCGACCCGCTCTCGCTCTGCCTCCTCACCTCCCCCGGCGAAATGGGCGCGGACATCGTCGTCGGCTCCGCCCAGCGCTTCGGCGTGCCGATGGGCTTCGGCGGCCCGCATGCCGGCTACATGGCCACCAAGGACAGCTTCAAGCGCGCCATGCCCGGCCGCCTCGTCGGCGTCTCCGTCGATGCCGCCGGCGCGCCGGCCATGCGCCTCGCGCTGCAAACCCGCGAGCAGCACATCCGCCGCGAGAAGGCCACGTCCAACATCTGCACCGCCCAGGTGCTGCTCGCCGTCATGGCCAGCATGTATGCCGTCTGGCACGGCCCCGAAGGCCTCAAGCGCATCGCCAAGCGCGTGAACCTCCAGGCCCGCCTCCTCGCCGCCGCCGCAGCAGGGGCCGGCCTCAAGCTGCGCCACCAGCACTTCTTCGACACCATCGCCATCGAGGCCGGCACCCGCGCCGACGCGCTGATGGAATCCGCCCTCAAGGCCGGCATCAACCTGCGCCGCCTCGATGCCACCGGCGTCGCCATCGCGCTCGACGAATCCGTCACCCGCGAGGAACTCGCCCGCCTCGCCCTCATCCTCGGCGGCGAGCTGAAGAACGCCCCCGCCTCCATCCCGGAAGCGCTGGCCCGCAAATCCGCCTTCCTCCAGGCCGCCGTCTTCCACTCCCACCACGCCGAGCACGAGATGCTCCGCTACATCAAGCGCCTGGAAGACAAGCA
>CANHCJ010000473.1 GCA_947458025.1 Rhodospirillales bacterium
CGGCCGTGCAGCAGGCAACGCCGGCGCAGGGCATGGCGGCCTCGGCAGAGGCCTCGGCGTGGGGCATGCCCGCGGGAGCCTCCGGCACCGCGGCCGCCTCGGTGCCGACAGGCGCATGGGCATGCCCGCCATGCGCCGCAGCCGGGGCCGGCACGAGCAGCGCCAGCACCGCCACGAGCAGGGCGGCAAGCCAGGCGGCCAGGGCGGGGGCGCGATGCGGCATCATGTCGGCCCGCATCGCATAGCCCAGCCCGCCCGGCCCGGTAAAGCGATGCGCCCTACTCCGCGCGCCACTTCCAGAAATCGCCGCCCTCGCGGGTCATGAAGTTGGAGAGCACCATGCGGTGCACCTCGCTGGCGCCATCCACCAGGCGGGCCTGGCGGGCGTAGCGGTAGATCCACTCCACCGGCGTGTCCTTGGAATAGCCGCGGGCGCCGAGGAGCTGGAGGGCCGTGTCCGCCGCCTTGTGCAGGGCGTCGGCGACGACGATCTTGGCCATCGAGACCTCCTTGCGGGCGAAGTCGCCCTGATCGAGCAGCCAGGCGGCCTTCATCGTCAGCAGGCGGCCGATCTCGATCTCCATGGCGGCCTGGCCGATGAGGGTCTGCACGGATTCATGGTCGATCAGCCGGCCGCCGAAGCTGCGGCGCTGCTTGACGTGTTCCATCGCGATCTCAAGGCAGCGGCGGGCCAGGCCGGTCCAGCGCATGCAGTGGGTGAGGCGGGCGGGGCCGAGGCGGATCTGGGTGAGCTTGAGGCCGTCGCCCACCTCCATCAGGCGGTTCTCGTCGGGGATCTCCAGCCCGTCGAACTCGATCTCGCAATGCCCGCCATGTTCCTCCGGCCCCATGATCTCGATGCGGCGGATGATGCGCCAGCCGGGCTGGTCGCGGTGGAACAGGAAGCTGGTGAGGCCGCGGCGGTCATCGGGCGAGGTGCGGGCGATCAGGATGAAATGCTCGGCGGTCTCGGCGCCGGTGATGAACCACTTGCGGCCGTGGATCTTCCAGCCGGTGTTGGTGCGCACGGCTTCGGTGTTGGTCAGCGAGGGGTCGCTGCCGCAGCCGCGGCCGTCCTCGTCCATCGGCTCGGTCATGATGAAGCTGGAGTTCATCTTGCCGTCGATCACCGGCTGCAGCCACCAGTCCTGCTGGGCCTTGGTGGCGACCTGGGCCATGACGCGCATGTTGCCGTCATCCGGGGCGGCGCAGTTGAAGCAGACCGGGCCGAAGATGGAGCGGTTCATCTCCTCGTACAGCACGGCCTGGTCGGCCATGGGCAGGCCGCCGCCGCCGCGGGACTTGGGGGATTGCAGGGCCCAGATGCCCATGGCGCGGGTTTCCTGGCGCAGCTCCGCCAGCAGGCCGTGGCGGATGTTCTCGTGCGCGTCGTAGCTGGCGCGGTCCCGCTCCAGCGGGATCAGGCGCTCGTCGACGAATGTGCGGATGGCGAGGCGCTTGGCCTCGATCTCGGGGGAGATGGTGAACTGCATGGCGGCCTCCGATCGTGTTTGCGCCAGTATCGCCCCGGGCGCCTCGTGCCGCCAGACGGGGAGCGGCTTCCGGTTTGGCGCGCGGTGTGGGAGGAGGGGGGATGGCATTCCTGGCCCAGCTGTGGCGCGCCGGCCTGCCCGCCGGCGGCCCGTGGCGCGCGGTGGCGGTGCTGGCGGTGCTGGCGTGTTCCGTGCCGCTGGCGGCGTGGCTGGGCGTGCGGCTGCTGCCGCCGGCCTGGGCGGGGTGGCTGTTCTTCAACGACAGCTCGGCGCAGTGGAGCTTCGCGCGCTTCGCCATGGAGCGGCCGGCCGCCGGGCTGTACGACGGCGCGGCGCTGCATGCGTTCCAGCAGGGGCTGTTCCCGCCGCTGCGGCAGACGTTTCCGTTTCCCTATCCGCCGCACTACCTGTTCGCGGTGTGGCCGCTGGGGTGGCTGGATCCGCGCTGGGTGTGGCCGGCCTGGAGCGGGGGGACGCTGCTGCTGTTCGTGGTGGCGGGGTGTGCCGGGGGGCGGTGGCGCGATGCGGGGCTGCTGGCGCTGGCGCCGGCCGCGGTGGTGGCGGCGGGGTATGGGCAGAACGGGTTCCTCACCGGGGCGCTGATCCTGGGCGGGCTGCGGCTGCTGGGGCGGCATCCCGGCTGGGCCGGGGTGCTGCTGGCGGCGGCGACGATCAAGCCGCATCTGGGCCTGCTGATCCCGCTGGCGCTGCTGGCCGGGGGGCAGTGGCGGGCGCTGGCCGGCGGGGCGGCGGCGCTGCTGGGGCTGGTGGCGCTGTCCTCCCTGGCCTTCGGGTGGGAGGCCTGGCCGCGCTTCCTGGCCACCATCCTGGGCCATGCCGGGGCGATCGACCCCTGGGTGGGCGACCTGCGCAAGGCGACGATCGCCGCCAACCTCACCCTGGCCGGCCTGCCGCGCGCGCTGGCCTACCAGGTGCAGTGGGCGCTGGCCGCCGCGCTGGCGGTGCTGGTGGCGCTGGCCTTCCGGCACCAGGCCCGGGCGGGGGGCGTGACGCCCTGGGGCATCGCCCTGCTGCTGGCCGCCGGGTTCGCGGCCACGCCCTACGGCTTCGTGTACGACCTGCCGGTGCTGGTGGCCGCGGTGCTGATGCTGGCGCGCGACGAGGCGGGCGCGGCGCGGCGGCTGGGCTGGCCGGAGGTGGCGGTGCTGGGGGCGGCGCTGCTGTTCCCGGTGGCCGCGGTGATGACCAGCCGGTTCTACTGGATGACCGGGGCGAGCCTGCTGGCGCTGGTGGCGCTGGCGGCGTTCCGGGTGTTCAGCCGCGCGGATGCGCCTTGCGCCAAACCTCCATGAGCTGCGCCGTGTCCACCGCGGTGTAGCGCTGGGTGGTGGAGAGGCTGGCGTGGCCCAACAGGTCCTGGATGGTGCGCAGATCGGCGCCCTCGGCCAGCAGGTGGGTGGCGAAGGAATGGCGCAGCGCGTGTGGCGTGGCGTGTTCCGGCAGGCCGTTCAGGCGGCGAAAGTTGCGCAGCGTGCGCTGGGCGACGCCGGGGTTGAGGCGCTCGCCGCGCACGCCGACGAAGAGGGGCGCGGCGGGGGTGCCGGCCTCGGGGTGGTGGCGCAGCCAGGCGGCGATGGCCTCGCGCACCGCCGGGAGCACCGGGACGATGCGGGGCTTCGATCCCTTGCCGAGCACGCGGAGCATGTCGTCGCTGCCGGGGCGGGGGGCTTCGGCGACGTTCAGCGCCAGCGCCTCGGCGATGCGCAGGCCGCTGCCGTAGAGCAGGCTGAACAGGGCGGTGTCGCGCGCCTGGGTGAAGGCGGTGTCGGTGGCCTCGCCGATGTCCTGGGCGACGGCGCGGGCCTCCCCGGGGGTCAGCGCATGCGGCAGGGGCGGCCGGGCCTTGGGGGTGGCGAGCAGGGCCAGCTGCGGGTTGGCCACGCCATGGCGGCGGGCGAGGAAGCGGAAGAAGGCGCGCACGGCGGCCA
>CANHCJ010000474.1 GCA_947458025.1 Rhodospirillales bacterium
AGCGGTGCCGCGGGGGCGCCGCGCGTGGCCAGCACCTCCAGCCCCTCGGCCAGGGTGAAGGCCACCCCTTCCAGCACCGCGCGGGCGAGGTCTGCGCGGCCGTGGGCGGCGCGCAGGCCGATGAAGGCCGCCTCGGCCGCCGGGTCGTTGTGCGGGGTGCGCTCGCCGGTGAGGTGGGGCAGGAACACCGGTGGTGGCAGGGTGCTGGCCTCCATCTCGGCCAGCAGGGCGGCCTCGCTGGCGGCGCCGGTGGCGCGCGTGATCCAGGCCAGCGCGGAGGCGCCGGAGAGCGAGACGGTCATGCGGTGCCAGACATCGGGCACGCAGTGGCAGAAGGCGTGCACGGTGCGGTCGGGGTCTGGCAGGAAGCCGGCGTCGCACACGAACAGGACCGCGGAGGTGCCCAGCGCCACGAAGCCCTGGCCCGGCCGCACGCAGCCGAGCGCCGCCGCGCCGGCCGCCTGGTCGCCCGCGCCGCCGGCGATGGGGATGCCGGGCGGCAGGCCCCAGGCGGCGGCGACTTCGGCACGCAGCCGCCCGGCCGGGGCGGTGCCTTCCACCAGGGCCGGCATGTGCGCGGGGGAAAGCCCGGTGGCCGCCAGCATTGCCGCGGACCAGCGCCGGGCGCCGACATCCAGCCAGAGCGTGCCGGCGGCGTCCGACATGTCGGTGATCGCCTCCCCGGTCATGCGCAGGCGCAGCCAGTCCTTGGGCAGCAGCACGCGGCGTGTGGCGGCGAAGACCGCCGGCTCGTGGGCGCGCACCCAGAGCAGCTTCGGCGCGGTGAAGCCGGGCATGGCGAGGTTGCCGGTGGCCGCGCGCACGCCGGCGGCCTCCAGCAGTTCGCATTCGGCGGCGCAGCGGCCGTCGTTCCACAGGATCGCCGGGCGCAGCACGTGGTCGGCGCGATCCAGCAGCACCGCGCCGTGCATCTGGCCGGAGAGCCCGATGGCGCGCACGCGGGCGAGATCCGTGCCCAGCCCGGCCAGGGCCTGGCCGGTGGCGCGCCACCAGTCCTCGGGGTTCTGCTCGCTCCAGAGCGGGTGGGGGAAGGCGCTGGGCACCGGGGCGGAGGCCTGCGCCAGCAGCGCGCCGTCCATGCCGGTGAGCACCGCCTTCACCGCCGAGGTGCCGAGATCGATCCCCAGGTGCATCGCGCCGATCCTCCCGCGCGTACCCTGGCATGGCACCGCGGCGCCGCCTACCATCCGCGCCGCACCAGATGGGGGAACCGGTATGTCCAGCTATGCCACGCTCAGCCGCGGCTTCGCCGAGGGGCTCGGCTCCCCGCGCGACCTGCTGGAGACCTGCCTGGCGCGCATCGAGGAGCGCGAGCCGGTGGTGCGCGCCTTTGCCGCGATCGGTGCCGAGGCCGCGCGGCGTGCCGCCGATGCCGCCACCGCGCGCTGGCGGGCCGGAACGCCGCTGTCGCCGATCGACGGCATGCCGGTGGCGCTGAAGGACATATTGGAAACCGCCGACCTGCCGACCGGGTTCGGCTCGCCGATCTTCGAGGGCAAGCACAGCGGCCGGGATTCGGCGGTGGCCTGGGCGCTGCGCCGGGCCGGGGCGGTGATCGTGGGCAAGGCGGTGACCACCGAGTTCGCCGACATGGTGGCCGGGCCCACGACCAACCCGCACGACCCCACGCGGACACCCGGCGGCTCCTCCTCCGGTTCGGCCGCGGCGGTGGCCGCGGGGATGGTGCCGGTGGCGATCGGCAGCCAGGTCGGCGGGTCCATCCTGCGGCCGGCGAGCTTCTGCGGGGTGGTGGGCTTCAAGCCCACCTTCGGCGCGCTGAACCGGGGCGGGATCAGCGACCAGTTCAGCCAGAACGTGCTCGGCACGCTCTCGGCCACGCTGGAGGATGGCTGGGCGGTGTGCCACGCCATCGCCAGCATCGCCGGCGGCGACCCCGGGCACCTGCCCTTCGTGGGCGGCGCGGTGCCGCTGCCGCCGCGCAAGCCGGCCACGCTGGCGGTGCTGCAGACCGCGGGCTGGCCGCTGGCCGAGCCCGGCGCGATCGATGCCTTCCAGGATTTCCTGCGCCGGCTGGCCGCCCAGGGCGTGCACCTGATCGACCGCACCACCTCGCCGCGCGTGGCGCTGCTGGAGGAGGCGATCGCCGAGGCCGGCCCCGTTTCCCAGGCGATCAACCACTGGGAGAAGGCCTGGCCGCTGGCCGAGCTGGAGACCCGCCATGGCGAGGCGGTGAGCGCCCATCTGCGCGAGGGCATCGCCGCCGGCCGCGGCATGACGATCGACGACTACCGCGTGCTGCTGCACCGGCGCGACGTGATGCGCGAGCGGCTGGCGCTGCTGGCGGACGAGGCCGAGGCCTGCATCGCGCTGGCCGCCCCGGGGCCGGCGCCGGTGGGGTTGGCCTTCACCGGCAACTCGATCTTCAACGTGCCGGCCTCCGCGCTGCGCTGCCCGGCGATCTCGCTGCCGAAGCTGACCGTCGCCGGCCTGCCGCTGGGCGTACAGCTGCTGGGCCAGCCGCATGGGGAGCGCGCGCTGTCGGGCGTGGCCGCCTACGTGGCGGCGCTGTAGCCCCGGCCCTTGCCCCGCGGACCGCATCGGCCCAGAAGGGCGCAGGAGATTCCGCCATGGCCCTCCCCACCCTGCGCCCTGCCGGCGCCCCGCGCGACATCCTCGGCCGCCGCCTCTATGACCAGCTGCGCGCGGCGCTGATGCTGGGGGAGCTGCGCCCCGGTGACCGGCTGACCTTCCGCGACGTGGCCGCGCGGATGCAGACCTCCGTCACCCCGGTGCGCGAGGCGCTGCTGCAGCTGGTGGCCGAGGGCGTGTTGCATGCCGAGCCCGGCCGCACCATCACCGTGCCGCGCCTGACCCGCGCCAAGTTCGCCGAGCTGCGCGATATCCGCCTGATGCTGGAGCCGGAGGCCGCCGAGCGTGCCGCGCGCCGGCGCCCGCCCGGCCTGGTGGCCGAGATGTACCGCCTGTATGCCGAGCTGCTGCGCAACCGCGAGCTGGGCGACATCCCCGGCGCGTTGCGCGCCCATCGCGACCTGCATTTCACGCTTTACGAGGCTGCCGGCATGCCGACGCTGTGCGACCTGATCTCCACCGTATGGGTGGGCACCAGCCCCTACGTGGTGTTCCTCTACCAGGACCCGGAGTCCGGCATGCTGGAGCCGCCCTATATCGGCCGCGGCCGCACAGTGGACGAGCACCTGCGCATGATCGAGGCGCTGCGCGAGGACGATCCCGCGGGCGTGCGCGCGGCCGTGGTGCGCGACATCCCGCTCGGCGAGGAGATCATCTTCAAGTACCTGCTGCCCGATGCGCCCGCCGGCAGCAGCAGCGCGCCGGAGCCGGCGGCGCCGCCGCGCCGCGTTGCCTCCGGCGTGGCGGGATAGAAGCGGCGGACCGCTTCAGCCGGCGACCAGCTCGCGCGTGATCTCGGCCGGGC
>CANHCJ010000475.1 GCA_947458025.1 Rhodospirillales bacterium
CCCCGATCCCGTAATCATCCCGGGATGAACATCCTCTCCATCCAGTCCTGGGTCGCCTACGGCCATGTCGGCAACGCCAGCGCCGTCTTCCCCCTCCAGCGCCTCGGCGCCGAGGTCTGGGCCGTCAACACCGTCCAGTTCAGCAACCACACCGGCTACGGCGCCTGGACCGGGGATGTCTTCACCGGCGCCCAGGTGGCCGGCGTGATCGAGGGCATCGAGGCCCGCGGCGCCTTCGCCCGCTGCGATGCCGTCCTGTCCGGCTACATGGGCGACCACTCGATCGGGGAGGCCATCCTCGGCGCCGCCCGCCGCGTGAAGGCCGCCAACCCGAACGCCGTGTTCTGCTGCGACCCCGTGATCGGCGACGACGACACCGGCGACTATGTCCGCCCGGGCATCGCCGACTTCATGCGCGACCACGCCGTGCCCGCCGCCGACATCATCACCCCCAACCGCTACGAGGTGGAACGCCTGCTCGGCACGAAGCTGAACACGGTGGCCGATGCCAAATCCGCCATCGCCGCCCTGCAGGCGAAAGGCCCGCGCACCGTGCTGGTCACCTCGCTGCGCACCGAGGCCACGCCCGACAACGCCATGGACATGATGGTGGGGGAGGGCGGCCAGCACTGGCTGCTGCGCACCCCGCTGGAGGACGTGCAGGTGAACGGCGCCGGCGATGCCATCTCCGCCCTGTTCCTGTTCCACCGCCTGGCCACCGGCAGCCCCGCCGAAGCCCTCTCCCGCGCCGGCTCCTCCATCCACGGCCTGCTGCGCCGCACGGCGGAGGCGAAGTCGCGCGAGATCCTCACGGTCGCCGCCCAGGAGGAATTCGTGAACCCCACCACGCGCTACACCGCCACCCCGGCCTGAGCCCCCCTTCCCGCCGGCCGCATCCGCCCCACCTGCCTGCCCGTATCCTTCGCGCCGCCGCCTTTTCGCCGCATCCGGGGCCCACGCTGCGCCCATGACCTTCCTGCGCACCTACCTGCGCGCCATCGGCACCCTGCGCCAGCACGGCTGGATCGCGGCGGCGCTGGTGCTCGCCAACCTCCTCGTCGCCGCCCTGCAATTCGTGGACCCGCTGCTGTTCGGCCGGGTGGTCGAACTGCTCACCCGCTCCGCCGGCATGACCACGGACCAGCTCTGGCAGGAGGGCGGCACGCTGCTGGGCATCTGGGCCGCCGTGGGCATCGCCGGCATCGCCGCCAGCATCGTCTCGACGCTCCATGCCGAGCGCATGGCCCATCGCATGCGCCTGGTGGCCATGGCGCGCTATTTCGGCCACGTGCTGCACCTGCCGCCGGAATTCCACGGCGACGCCCATTCCGGCCGCCTGGTGAAGACCATGATCGGCGGGGCGGATTCGCTGTTCTGGCTCTGGCTCAGCTTCTTCCGCGACCAGCTCGCCACCTTCGTCGCTGCCCTGGTGCTGCTGCCGATGACGGTGTTCCTGAACTGGCGCCTCGCCCTGCTGCTGATCGCGCTGGTCGCGCTGTTCTGCGTCGCCACCGTGCTGGTGATCCTGCACACGGAGGAAGGCCAGGCCCGCGCCCAGCGCTGGCAGATCCAGCTCGCCGGCACCGCGCAGGACGCGCTGGCCAATGTGATCGTGATGCAGAGCTTCACGCGCCTGGCCGCCGAGCAGAGCCTGTTCCGCGACATCGTGGCCAAGGTGATCGCCCACCAGTTCCCCGTGCTGAACTGGTGGGCGGTGGTGAACGTGATGACGCGGGCGGCCTGCACCATCACGGTGATCGCCATCGTGGTGTACGGCACCGTGCTCCACCTGCGCGGCCAGGCCAGCGTGGGCGAGATCGTGAGCTTCATGGGCCTCGCCACCCTGCTGATCAACCGGCTGGACAGCGCGATGATCTTCCTCGCCCGCCTGTTCAGCGAGGTGCCGGGGCTGCAGGCCTTCTTCGCCGTGCTGGATGCGCAGAGCACCGTGCCGGAGAAGCCGGGCGCCCCGGCGCTGGCCGTGCAGCGCGGCGAGGTGGAATTCGCGCAGGTCGGCTTCCGCTACCCCAGCGGCGAGAACGTGCTCTCCGACGTGTCCTTCACCGCCGCCCCCGGCAGCGTGGTGGCGCTGGTGGGCCATACCGGCGCGGGCAAGAGCACGGCCATGGCCCTGCTGCAGCGCATGTGGGACCCGCAGGAGGGCCGCATCACGATCGACGGCCACGACCTGCGCGACGTCAGCGTGGAATCGCTGCGCCGGAACATCGGCGTGGTGTTCCAGGAGGCGATGCTGCTGAACCGCACGATCCGCGAGAACCTGCTGGTGGGCAAGCCGGACGCCACCCAGGCGGAGCTGGAGGCGGCCTGCATCGTGGCCGACGCGCACGAGTTCATCATCCGCCAGCCCGAGGGCTACGACACCATGGTGGGCGAACGCGGCGCCACCCTCTCGGGCGGGCAGCGCCAGCGCCTGGCGATCGCCCGCGCGCTGCTGAAGGACCCGCCGATCCTGGTGCTGGACGAGGCGACCAGCGCGCTCGATGCCGCCACCGAAGCCCGCGTGGCCGCCGCCCTGCGCCGCCTGATGGCCGGGCGCACCACCTTCATCATCGCCCACCGGCTTTCCACCGTGCGCGATGCCGACCAGATCCTGGTGTTCGAGCATGGCCGCATCGTGGAGCGCGGCAGCTTCGCCGGGCTGATGGCCAGCGGCGGCCCCTTCGCCAGCCTGGTGGCCACGCAGCTGACGCCCGCGCAATAGCATTGAAACGCCGCCCCGAACGGGCGCAGACTGTTCGGACACGTGCGGGGCTCCTCCCCAGCCACGCCGACCCGCCCAGCCGACCCGTCCCGAAAGGGGAGGCGCCTCCGCCCAACACGGAGGACCGGGCCATGACTGTCTCCGCCATCCTGAAGCACAAGGGCGGCTACGTCGCCACGACCACGCCCGATTGCCGCCTGGCCGACGCGGTGCGCGAACTGGCCGCGCGGCGCATCGGCGCGCTGGTGGTGCTGGGCCCCGCCGGCGACGTGGCCGGCATCCTGAGCGAGCGGGACATCGTGTATGCGCTCGCCGCGCATGGCACCGCGGCGCTGGAGCGGCGGGCGGGCGAGGCGATGACGGCGGATGTCACCACCGTCGGCTTCGCCACCACCTATGACGAGGCGTTCCGCGCCATGACCGAGGGCCGCTTCCGCCACATGCCGGTGGTGGAGCATGGCCGCCTCGCCGGGCTGGTCAGCATCGGCGACGTGGTCAAGGCGCGCATGATGGAGCAGGAGGCCGAGGTGGACGGCCTGCGCGCCTACGTGGCCGGCGGGGCCTGAGCTACTTCCACACCGGCTTGCCGAGGTCGATCTGGTCCTGGGTGGTGGCGCCGCCGGTGACGGCGCCCACCCCGGCGCCGATGGCCGCGCCCAGCCCCACGCCGATCGGGCCGCCGAGCAGGCCGATCGCCGCCCCGGTGCCC
>CANHCJ010000476.1 GCA_947458025.1 Rhodospirillales bacterium
CCCTGGCGGGCTGGCGCGAGGGGATCGCGGGGCTGGAGCGGCGCGTGGCGCCGGGGCGATCGGCGGTGCAGGCGGCGCAGGCGGCGGACGTGGCGGAATGGCTGCCGAACGACCTGCTGGTGAAACTCGACCGCTGCCTGATGGCGCATGGGGTGGAGGGTCGGACGCCGTTCCTGGACCCCGAGGTGGCGGGCTTCGCGTTCCCGCTGCCGGACTCACGGAAAGTTGATCTGCGCTTCGGCAAGGTGCTGCTGCGGCGCTGGCTGGCGCGGGCCTTCCCGGAAGCGGGGGCGTTTGCGCGCAAGAAGGGGTTCAAGCCGCCGGTGGGCGCGTGGATCGCGCGGCGGGCGGAGCGGCTGGCGCCGCTGCTGGCAGCCCAGCCCGGCGTGGCGGAAGTGCTTGGCCCCGGCGAGGTGTCGGCGCACCTGGCCGGGGCGGAGCGCGACGGGCAGCCGGCCTGGAGCCTGCTGTTCTACGGGCTGTGGCATTGCCGGCACGTGCTGGGGATGGACATGGCGGGCGACGTGGAAAGCGTGCTGCGCGGGGCCGCGGCGGGGTGAACCGATGGTGAGCGCGGCGCCGCGCACACCTTGCATGTGACAGATCGTTCACCATCCTTGCGATGGAATGCCGGAGCATAGGACCGGCACCGACACATGGGGACCGAACACATGACGATCAATCGCCGCGCCGCGCTGGCGCTCGGTGCGATGGGGGCTGCCGCCGGGCTGGTGGGCGGAACGCGCTCGGCCGAGGCGCAGGCCGCCGCCACGGCCAATGTTTCGGCCTACCGCTACAAGGTGGGCGATGCGGTGGTGACCGCGATCCATGACGGGGTGGCGGCACGGCCGCTGGAAGGGTTCATCCGCAACGCGACGGTGGACGAGCTGAAGGCTTCGCTCGCCGAGAACTTCCTGCCGACCGAGCGCTTCGTGATCCCGTTCACCACGCTGGTGGTGCAGGCGGGCGGCAAGCTGGTGCTGATCGACACCGGCAACGGCGACATGGGCGCGCCGACCACGGGGCTGTGGATGGCGAATTTCCGCGCCGCCGGCTTCGACCCGGCGCAGGTGGACATGGTGCTGGTGAGCCACTTCCACGGCGACCACATCAACGGGCTGCGGCTGCGCGACGGCACCGCGGTGTTCCCGCGCGCCGAGATCAAGGTGGCGGCGCCGGAATGGGATTTCTGGATGGACGAGAACCGCGCCTCGGCGGCGCCGGAAGGGATGCGGCCGGCCTTCGCCAATGCGCGGCGCGTGTTCAACCCGATCGCCAAGGACGTGACCCGCTTCCAGTGGGGCCAGGAAGTGGCGCCGGGCATCACCGCGGTGGCCGCGGCCGGCCATACGCCGGGCCACACCACCTTCGCCATCGCCTCGGGCGCCGGGCGGATGATGGTGATGTCGGACACCACCAACAACCCGCAGGTGTTCGTGCGCAACCCCGACTGGTCGGCGATCTTCGACATGGACGCGGATGCGGCGCGCCAGACGCGGCACAAGCTGCTCGAAATGGCGGCCAGCGAGAAGATGCAGGTGGCGTTCTACCACGCGCCGTTCCCGGCCACCGGCTTCGTGGCGCGCGATGGCGAGCGGCGCTACCGGATGGTGCCGAAGAACTGGCAGGCGGCCTGACGCGGCGAAGGCCCGCCCGCCGGCAACACGGCGGGCGGGCTCAGGCCGGGGCGGGGGCGAGGGCGGCCAGCAGCGCTTCCTCCCGGAAGGGCTTCTCGCAGCGCGGGTAGGCGCGATAGGCGGCATCGATCGCGCCGCTGTCGTAGCCGGTGGTGAAGACGAAGCGAACGCCAAGGCGGATCAGCTCGTCGGCGATCGGGAAGCTGGGCTGGCCGTGCAGGTTCACGTCCAGCACCACGGCATCGAGCGGGCCGGGATTGCCGCGCAGGAACTCCAGCGCCTCGGCCACCCGGCCGACCGGGCCGAGCACGTCGGCGCCGGCGGAGCGCAGGATCTCGCCGAGATATTCGGCGACGAGGAACTCGTCCTCCACCACCAGGATGCGTCGGCCGGCCAGCGTGATGTCCTGCGGCATGGGAAACCTCCGTTCGCGGCCAGGGCGTGGGGCCTTGGCCGGCCGAAAATGGGCGGCGCCCGAAGACGGCGGTGCCGGGCGCGATTGCGTGCCGTGCGGACCCTCTCCCGGTACGGATGCGCCGCGCAGCGTGGCGCGGTGGGCGCGGGATCGGCGTGGCGGCAGAGTAGCGTCCCGCCCCGTCCTTCGATCGTCACATTTGCGACAACGCGGCGTCCTTCGGTGGCGGGAACAAGGTGTTGTACAGGGCCAGGTGCTCGGCGACGGCCACCCGGCTCTCGGCGGGCGGGCGGGTGGTGGCGCGCATCGCCGCCAGGCGCTCCGGCGCGGCGGCGAGGCTGCGCAGCAGGGCGGCCAGGTCCGGCGCGCTGCCGACGGGGATGTGCCAGCCATCGATGCCCGGCTCCACCTTCTCGGCCATGCCGCCGATGTCGGAGCAGATCACCGGCACGCGGTTGCGCCGTGCCTCCTGGATGACGACGGGCGAGTTCTCCCACCACACCGAGGGCACGAGCACGACATCCTGCGCGCGCATCAGGGCATCGACGCGGGCGTTGTCGTAGGGGCCGTGGAAGCGGACGTTGCGGCCGGCGCGGGCGAGGCCGGCCTGGAATTCCTTCTGGAACTCCTCCGGCTGGCCGGAGGGGTCGCCGTGGATGTTGAACACCACGTTGGCCGCGCCCTCGTCCTCCAGGATCGCGGCGGCGTCGAACAGCACCTGCAGGCCCTTGAGGAAGGAGATCTGGCCGAAGAAGCCGGCGCGCAGGATGCCGTCCTCGCGCGGCGCCGGGGGCGGGGCGGGGGGCGCATCGGCGATCACGTTCTCCAGCACGTGCATGCGCTCGGCCGGGATGCCCCAGGCGACGTAGCGGTCGGCGAGGAAGCGGCTGGGGGCGACGAAGGCGTCGACCTCGTCGAAGAAGCGGCGGACATATTCGGCGCGCAGGAAGAAATCGGCGCGGCTGAATTCGGGGAAGCAGCGATTGCAGTCGCGCGGGGTGGCGCGGTGGCACAGGGTGCGGCTGTGGCGGGTGAGCATCTGGCCGTAGTGGTGGCAGATCGCCTGGAACTCGTGCAGCGTGACGACGATGCGGGCCTGGGGCAAGGTTCGGCGAGCAATCAGAAGGACTTCTGCGCCGAGGTTGCTGTAGTGGTGGAAGTGCAGCACGTCCGGGCGCAGGCGGCGCAGCAGGGCGGCGAAGTCGCGCGGGAAGCGCTCGTCGTGGTTGGCGAACTTGAACCAGTCGTAGCCGGCGCTGGCGTAGAGGTAGTCGCCCTCGCCGAAGGGCTCGGTGATGGCGCTGCCGGCGCGCCCGCCGCCGGGCTCGCGGCCGCAGCCGAGGAAGAAGGCC
>CANHCJ010000477.1 GCA_947458025.1 Rhodospirillales bacterium
CCGGTGCTGCACCCGTTCTGGCCCAAGCCCGGCCGCCCCGCCCGCCTCGTGCTGCTGCGCGCCATCCGCGGCGGCCGCGGCCCCGCGCGCCTGCTCCCCGGCCTCACCCTGCACCGGGCGGACGGAAGCTTCACCGCGGAAGCGGAGGCGATCCTGCGCGACGGCGCCGGCCTTCCGGAGTAGCCGGAAACTACTGCTGCGCCGCCTGCGGATGCCGCAGGTGCCAAAGCCGCTCATGCGCCGCCACCAGGCTGTCCATGCTGCGCCGCCGGTTCAGGTCCGGGCTCAGCACCCGCCGCCGCAGCATCATCTCCAGCACGTGCAGCAACTGCTCGGCCACCTCGTAGTCGCCCTGGTCGCACGCATGATGGAAGGCGATCAGGATCTTGTCCGACAGCCGCCGGCTGTAGCGCGGGGCGCTCGAAAGGTCGCGCGCATCCTCGGCACGCCGGCCTTCCTGCTCGTCTCCCTCGGTCTCGCCTGCCATGCTCTGCATGCCTTTCCTCCTGGCCCGATTCGCGGGGCCGGATAGGTCACCCTAGGGCCAATCCCTTACATCTTGGTCTCACAACCCCGGCACCTCAGGATCCGGCCTGAAGCCTCGCCTTCAGCCCGTCGGCCAACTCCTGCACCGACATGCCGTGCCGGAACAGCGCCCGGAACCCGCCATCCGGCCCCACCAGGTAGATGAACGCCGAGTGGTCCATCAGGTAGTCGCTGGAATCCCTCGATTTCGCCCGCGCATAGTACACGCGATAGGCCTTCGCCGCCGCCGCCACCTGCTCCTTGCTGCCGGTCAGCCCCACCAGCCGCTCGTCGAACAACTTCGTGTATTCCCCCAGCACCGCCGGGGTGTCCCGCTCCGGGTCGATCGTCACGAACACCGGCACCACCCGCTGCCCCAGCGGCCCCAGCTTGTCCAGCGCCGCAGAGATCGTCTGCAGGTCGGTCGGGCACACATCCGGGCAGAAGGTGAAGCCGAAATACAGCAGCATCCACCGCCCGCGGAAGCTCGCCTCGGTCACGGTTTCGCCAGCGGTGTTCACCAGCGTGAACGGCCCGCCCATCGAAACCCCGCCCGGGATCGCCACCCCGATATCCGAAAGCCGCGGCGCCTCCCCGCGCCACCACAGCACCCCGCCCAGGCCGGCCAGCACCAGGGCGATCAGCACATAGGCGGCTCGGCGGACGATCTTCAGCATGGTCTTCCCTTGGCGGTGCCGGCAGTGGCCATCAGCCGCCAGGGAGATAGCCTAAAGCCGCCGCGCAAGCGAACCGGAAGCCGCGCGTCAAACCCGCGTCATCACGCCGGCGCCCGCGGCAGGATCGCCCCTTCCGGCTGCGGCGTCTCGAAGACGTGATCGGCGAACGCCTCCTCCCACGTGCCCGTCGTGGAGGCCTTGCTGTACTCGGTGGAGCGGTTCTCGAAGAAGTTCGCATGCTCCGGCGCGTTCAGCATGTCGTCCAGCCACGGCAGCGGGTTCTTGTCCACCCGGTACAGCGGCTCCAGCCCCAGCTGCGTCAGCCGCCGGTCGGCGATGAAGCGGATGTACTGCTTCACCTCCACCGCGGTCAGCCCCTCCACGTTGCCCAGCTCGAAGGCCAGGTCGATGAACGCGTCCTCGTGGTCCACGATCGTGGCGCAGGTGAGGTACAGCTCGCGCCGCAGCTCCTCGGTCCAGATCTCCGGGTTCTCCTGCACGAAGGTGCGGAACAGCCGGATCACCGAAAGGCAGTGCAGCGTCTCGTCGCGCACGCTCCAGGAAACGATCTGCCCCATCCCCTTCATCTTCCCGAAGCGCGGGAAGTTCAGCAGGATCGCGAAGCTGGCGAACAGCTGCAGCCCCTCGGTGAACGCCCCGAACGCCGCCAGCGTCTTGGCGATCTCGTGCTTGCTGTCCACCGTGAAGGACTGCATGTAGTCGTACTTGTCCTTCATCTCCTTGTACTTCAGGAACGCGGAGTATTCGATCTCCGGCATCCCCACGGTATCAAGCAGATGCGAATACGCCGCCACATGGATCGTCTCGATGTTCGAGAACGCCGAGAGCATCATCAGCACCTCGGTCGGCTTGAACACCTGCGAATAGTGCTTCATGTAGCAGTTGTTCACCTCAACGTCGGCCTGGGTGAAGAACCGGAAGATCTGCGTCAGCAGGTTGCGCTCGGCGTCCGAGAGGTTCCGGTGCCAATCCTTCACGTCGTCCGCCAGCGGCACTTCCTCGGGCAGCCAGTGCACGCGCTGCTGCGTCAGCCACGCCTCATAGGCCCAGGGATAGCGGAACGGCTTGTACACCGGGTTGCTGGTCAGCAGGTCGAAGCGCACCGGCGTCTCGTCGGGGCTATGCGTCGCACTCATCGTCCGGGTCCTCTTCCTGCAAGTCTCCCCGTCATAGTACCACATCCGCACCGCCAGACCAAGCCGGCCCGCGCATTTTCCCACCATATCTTGCGGTCCCACCCCACCACGCCACCAGATATGGACCACCCCCACACATTGCCACACGCCCCGCCACTCCCCCGCGGTGAGGGCCGATTAACATTTGCGGTATAAGGAGCCGCGCAGGATCGCACCCAAGGGACTCTGCCGAAAACATGCCCACCGAAGCGCCCCCCGCCCCGCACCGCCGCCTGCCCCCGCTCGGCATCGGCCACATCGTCGCCATCGCCACCCTGGCCATGGCCCTCGTCACCGCCCTCACCGCCGGCCTGCTCCTGCGCGCCCTGTCGGAGCTGAAGGTCAACGGCCCCGTCTACGCCGAGATCCGCCGCGGCACCGACCTCACCGCCGACATCCTGCCGCCCCCGCTCTACGTCATCGAGGGCCTGCTCACCCTGCACGAGCTGCGCGCCGCCGCCCCCGCCGCCCATCCCCCGCTGCGCGACCGCCTCACCCGCCTCGCCCGCGAGTTCTCCGACCGCGAAACCTACTGGGCCGCCCAGGCCGAGCTCCGCCCCGACCTGCGCGAGGTGCTCGATGGCGGCGTCATCCCCACCGGCCGCCGCTTCTTCGCCGTCGTCGAGGCCCGCTTCCTCCCCGCCCTGTCGGAGCCCTCGGCCGCCGCCGCCGCCATGGCCGAGGCCCAGGCCGCCTACGACGCCCACCGCACCGCGGTCGATGAGCTGGTCGCCCGCTCCGCCCGCGCCGTGGAACAGGCCGAGTCCCACGCCGTCGCCCAGGACAGCGCCGCGCGCACCCTCGCCTGGGCCATCCTCGCCTTCGCCGCCCTGGCCACCTTCGTCGCCTACACCACCATGCGCCGCACCGTCGCCCGCCCCGTGGTCCAGCTCGCCGCCGCCATGCGCCGCCTGGCCGAAGGTGACACCGAGGCCCCCATCCCCGGCACCGCCCGCCGCGACGAG
>CANHCJ010000478.1 GCA_947458025.1 Rhodospirillales bacterium
CAGGCCGGCGATCGCGCCCACGTTCACCACGGCGGCAAGCTGCGGGAAGTCCGACCCGCCCAGCGCGCCGAGATCGGCCAGCGCGCCGGAGGCGAGCGAGAGCCCGTCTTCCACCAGCCCCGCCGCCTCGTCGCGCAGCACGGTGCAGGCGATGCGATAGGGGATGCAGTTGTCGCGCTCGTAGCTGGCCTCGAAGCGATGGATCGTGACGCTGTAGAACCAGCTGCCCCAGGAGAGCGGCCAGCCGAGCCCGCCGGCGCGCATCAGGTCCATCGCCCGCGCGCGCGCCACCGCATCCTCGCCGGAGAACACGCCGGTCCAGGCAATGTCGGCATCGTCGCGACCCAGCGCATCCACCACGCGCCGGCCGCCCGGCAGGCGGTGCACGGCCAGGCGCTGCCGCCCGCCCCAGAAGATGCGTGCCGGCAGCTCGAACGCCTCCAGCAGCACCGGCCCGATCAGCAGGTACTCGGACATCTCGCACTCCTGTGTATAGGTCGGCCGGGATCAGGGCTCCCGCGCCAGGCCCGTTGCTGGCCGGGCTGGCCTGTCCGGGCGCCGCCGGCTGTCTGCATCGTCGGCTTCCGGCCTGCCCATCATCGGGCCTGGTTTCGTTCGGGCTCCTGGCCGAACCGCCCCCCGCTCAGAACGCGGAAGGACAACGCGGCCGGCAATGCCCGATGAAGCCGGGCCGTGCGCGGCTCCTGGAGCCGGATCTCCAGCTCCGCACGATCCGACCAGGCCATCACAAACGCGGGCCGCAGCATATGGGTCTCCCACACCGTCAGCACTGTGGAATCCTCGCCACCTCCCGCACCGGCTGCGGCCGACACAACATCGGCCGCCACGACCTCCACCCGTGTGCGGACCACCGTGGAGAAGAGGCCGTCCACGCAGGCTTCTTTCACTGTCTGCGCCGCGAACGCGCCATCGGGCGAGGCCAGCGGCAGCGATATCTCCAGAACCTCACATTCAAGCCGGGTCGGGCGCACGTACCAGAGGAAAAGCGACCACAGCAGCCAGAGCACCGCCCCCACGCAGATGATGGCCCATGCGACGCGGAGGAACCGCCTCATCATCGGCATGCCACCCGGCGCGGGTTGCGATGGCTGCTCACTGCGGCCCTATCCCCCGCGACTGGTAAAGCTCGTATCCCAGCCGCGTGTTGGCCACATTTTCCTCTCGCAGATGGCGGTAGACCGGGTCGCGCTTTGCGCCCTTGAAGTCTGAAAACAACCGGGCATGTTCGTCCTGAAACTTCAATATCCAGTCACGTCCTGGCGCCGCCACAGTAGAGATCAAGCTGCATTTCCACCCCAGCCGCGCCGAGGTCCGCCAGCAGCGCAGGCGGCAGTACAACGCCCATGGTCTGCTGGGAGAACAGGCCCGCGAAGAAGTCGAACCTCCCGCCTGTGGCACGAAGTTCGGCCAGGTCCGCCTGCATCGGCGCCAGGGCCGCCAGCGCGTCCTCCAGCGCCTGCTCAAGCGTCCCGCCCCTGCTGACCCAGCGGACCGAGCAGTAGGACGAGCTTCGCGGCCTCGGCGGATTTGCCCGCGGATCCAGGTCACCTTCCCGCCACAACATGCGCACTATCCCCTCGACGGGCGTCCGTAAATGTCGAATTCCAGCGCGATACCGGCCTCGGCGAGCCGCGCCAGCAACTGTGGCGGCAGTGCAAAGCCCATCATCGAGTCCACGAACAACCCGACAAAGAAATCGAGATGCCCACCCGAGGCATTGATCGCCTGAATCTCCTCCCGCAACGCCGAGACCGCGTCCATGGCATCGGCCAGCGCGGTCGCGATGGTGCCCTCGGTGTCCAGCCACTCGACCAGGCAATAGGAAGTCGGCTTCAGCTGTCCTGCCGGCTTTGCATGCGGGTCGACATCCCCGGCACGCCAAAGCCAACGCGCCTCCAAGCCAAAGGCATCTCCCACGCGCTTCGCCACATCCGACAGATCGGCCGACGGATGATGCACGCGCAGCGAAAGGCGCCACGGCAGATCGTCGGCCTGCGGGGCCCGGTCGTCAGTCCAGGCCATCGTCCACTCCTTCGTACCGCTAAGGCATATCCGGGAAGACTTCGATCCCAAGATCGATGGGCAGCTCCGCCAATCGCTTCAGGGCGGCATGCGGCAGGGTCGCGCCGATGTTCACGCCGCCTGGCAATGACACGACGAGGCCGACACGCCCACCGGCCGCGGCAATCCCATGCAGGAAGTCGGCGCAGGATGCCAACCGATCGGCCTCCTCCACCAAGGTGGCGAAGAAGTTCCGCTGCCCGCGAATCTCGGTGGTGCAGATCCAGTAGCTTTCCCTCCCGACAGACGGCATCGGATGCCCGGACGGCGTGCGCCGCGGCATGCCGGCCTGCCATGCCTGGTAGGGTGTGCGGCCCAGCGCGGCCGAAATCGCCGCGGGATCGATGTCCGGATGGCGCACAGCAACGGCCAGGGAGAACCGCAGTTCCGGGGCGGCTTTACCTGGGCCGTTGCTGCTGCCGCCGTTGATCCCGGTCTTTCCCTCGTCGCCCATCCGGTCGCGATCCTTCCATGAAGTTCTCTGCTGGCCCATGGTTTGTCCAGCTGCCATCCGGGTTCTCGCCCCAGACCGTCCCGTCATGAGCTATAAAGACATCATCGTCCGGCTCAGACCCGATCGCCTCCTTGATCTTGCCATGATCGCCTGCCCATGGCGTCTGGTTGATGGGCCGTGATCCAGGCGGCGGCTTACTGCGTTGCTCGTCAAATCGCTCATTTGCAACGATGCCGCGCCACCCATCCAGCAGCCATCACCCCAGAGGCATCGCCGGGCCGCGAGGCAAAGCCCCGGATTTCGGCGACGGACCCACTCGCCGCCGCAAGACGAACTGCACCCGTTGCACCCCGCCCCGCACGACCAACCGCGCCGGCAGGCTCACCGCCTCCGGATGCGCCGCCCGCCACGCCGCCGGCACCTCCGCCCCGTTGGGCACGAACACGAAGGGCAGGCGCAGCACGTCGGGCCCAAGCTCCTGCGCGTCCATCGCCCCTACCCCTGAAGCGCCCCCGCCCATTGCGGCGAGAGCAGCGGATCGAACCCCGTCATCCCCGAAGGCGGCCGGCCGGCCTCGCGCGCCAGGTGCTCGGCCACGAAGCGGCCCAGCAGCGCGCCGTCGATCTCCAGCCGGCCTTCCAGCACGCGCTCCTCGCCCTGCTCCGCTTCCGGCTCCGGTGCCGCCGCACCCTGGGCCGGCATGGCCGGCTCGACGAAATCCGGCGGCAGCAGCAGGGAAGGCGGCAAGGCGGGCGGCGCGGCGGAGGGGCCCTGGAACCCGGCCCAGCCCTCCGGCACCACCTCTGCCGCGGGTGC
>CANHCJ010000479.1 GCA_947458025.1 Rhodospirillales bacterium
CGCTGCAGCGCCCGCACCGCCACGGCCGCGGCCAGGATGGCCAGCAACAGCAGCCCCGGCGGCACCGCCCAGGCGCCGCCGCCGAGATGCTCCTCCAGCAGGGCGGTCAGCAGCGCCGCCGCCCCCCGGCCGCGCTATTCGGCCGCCGTGCCCTTCTTCTCGAAGTCCGGCACGTTGGAGGCGGAGGCCGAGAGCATCGGCGACTTGGTCTTCTTCAGCGCCTCGGCCGCGTCCGGGTTCTCCTGGATCTTGGCCATCACCGCATCCTTCGCGCGGTCGAAGTATTCGCGGTTGGCCACCACGAACTCGCGGCTCTTGCGCAGCTCGTTCAGGTAGCCGTTGATCTCCGGCACCACGTAGCGCGCCACCATGTCCCAGCTGCGCATGGTGTTCTCCGGGTTCGCCCAGTCGTGCACGAAGCCCACCACGGTGCCGAACCCGCCGCTGATCTCCAGCACCGACTTGATGCGCGCCACCAGGTCGTCCGGCGTGCCGATCGTGGCCACCGCGCCCGTGCCGAAGCCGGTCATGTCCACCGCCTGGTCCGGGTCCTTGAACGGCTTGCTGCCCGGCCGCTGCAGTGTGCCGTGGATGTATTCGTTGTGGTGCCTGAACAGCCCGTCGCGCGCCTGGCGCCGTGCCTCCTCGCGCGTCTCGGCGATGTGCCAGCTCAGCAGCACGCGCCAGTTCTTCCGGTCCACCGTCTGGCCGTGCTTCTTCGCCGCCGTCTCCGCGAAGCCCCACTGCGTCGGCAGCGCGTTCAGCCCCTCGGCCGAGAGCGAGCCGATCGAGATGATGCCGATGCCGTGCTTGCCCGCCAGCGTCATGCCGGAGGGCGAGATCTGCGAGGCCACCGCGAACGGCATGTCCTCCTGCAGCGGCAGAAGCTGTAGCGCCGCGTCGTTCAGTTGGAACCACTCGCCCTTGTAGGTCACGCGTTCGCCGCGCATCAGGCGGCGGATGATCGGGATCGCCTCGTCCTGCCGGTCGCGCAGCAGCATCGGGTCGATCCCCAGCGCATGCGCATCCGATGCCAGCGCCCCGGGGCCGGAGCCGAAGATCGCCCGCCCGCCGCTCATCCAATCGAGCTGCACCATCCGCTGCGCCACATGGAACGGGTGGTGGTACGGAAGGGAGACCACGCCGGTCGCCAGCTTGATCCGGCTGGTCCGCTCGGCCGCCGCCGCCAGGAACATCTCCGGCGAGGCGATCATCTCCCAGCCGGAGGAATGGTGCTCGCCGCACCAGAACTCGTCGTAGCCCAGCTTGTCCAGGTGCTCCACCAGCGCGATGTCGCGCCGGAACTGGAGCATCGGGTGCTCGATCACGGGGTGGTGGGGCGCGAGGAAGGCGCCGAAGCCGAGGCGGGGCATGGAGGTCTCCTGGGCTGTGCGGGCGCCGGTCCGTCCGGGCCGCCGCGTGTCGTTCGGGCCGAATCCTAGGAGGGGCGGGCAGGTGGGGCAAGCGCGGCGCCCAGGCTGCGGGCCATCATCGCGCGCAGCATCGCCTCCGCCCCGGCCGCGTCGCCCTCCGGCAGGAAGGGCAGCCGGCCGGCCACCACCAGGTCGGCGATGCCGTGCGCCATCGCCCAGGCGGCCTGCAGCAGCGCCCGCCCCTCCGCCCCCGCGGCCTCCTGTGGCCCGAGCGCGGCTTGCACATCCGCCTGCAACGCCGCGAAGGCGGCCTCGCCCGCGGCGCACAGCTCGGGGTCGTCCTGGTCCGGCCGGTCGGAGGCGAAGATCAGCCGGAACAGGGCAGGGTGGGCACGGGCGAAATCGACGTATCCCAGCCCGGCCGCCACCAGTCTTCCGGCCCCCTGCGCCCCCTCCGCCTGCTTGCGCCGCTCCTGCGCGGCCACGAAGCGGCGATAGCCCAGCGCCGCCAGCGCCGTCAGCAGCCCGCGCGCATCGCCGAAATGATGCGCCGGCGCGGCGTGGGACACCCCGGCCCGCCGCGCACAGCCGCGCAGCGTGAACCCCTCCACGCCATGCAGGCGCAACTCCTCCTCCGCCGCATCCAGCAGCGCGGCGCGCAGGTCGCCGTGGTGATAGCGCTCGCGCGCGGCATCGTTCCGGTCGGGCATGGGGCCTCCTGCGCCGCGTTGTGGCGCATCATTTTGACGCTGGCAAGAATATTGACATCGGCAAGATCACCCTGCTACGGCATGTCTTGACACAGGAAAGATGGAGCGCGCCATGCCCCCGGAGGAGTTGTTCAGCCTCGCCAGCCGCCTGGCCATGGTCGGCTGGATCGCGCTGGTCGCCGCCCTCTGGGGCCCGCGCTGGCTGATGCTGGCGGGCGGCTTCGCGGTGCCGGTGGTGCTCTCCCTGCTCTATGCCGGGCTGGTCCTCGCCTTCTTCGCCGGTGCCGAGGGCGGCTTCGCCAGCCTCGATGCCGTGGCCCTGCTGCTCTCCGGCCGCGAGATGCTGCTGGCCGGCTGGGTCCACTTCCTCGCCTTCGACCTCTTCGTGGGCGCCTGGCAGGTGCGCGCCGCGCGGCGCGATGGCGTGCCGGGCCTGCTGGTGGTGCCCTGCCTCGCCCTCACCTTCCTGTTCGGCCCCGCCGGGCTGCTCGCCTTCCTCGCCCTGCGCGCGGCGATCACGGCCACGCGGGCGCAGCCGGCCCTGGCGGTGCGGCCATGAGCATCCACGCCCGCCTGCGCGCCCTGCTCGCCGCCGAGCCGCTCTTCGCCGCCGGCGGCCTGTTCCTGGCGCTGCTCGTCGCCCCGCTGCTCGCCGCCGCCTGGCTCGACCCGCGCACGTTCAACGGCATCAACATCTGGATCAAGCCGCTGAAATTCGCCGCCTCGCTCAGCCTCTACCTCCTCACCCTGGCGGCGGTGGCGGCCTGGCTGCAGCCCTTCGTGCGCACGCGCGCGTACCGCGCCTATGCCGCCCTGGTCCTGGCCGCGATCGGCTTCGAGATGGTGGTGATCGCCGGCGCCGCCGCCCTCGGCACCGGCTCGCACTACAACGTCGCCACCCCCCTGGCCTCGGCGATCTACTCGGCGATGGGCGTGGGCGCGGTGATCCTCACCACCGCCAGCGCCGTCTATGCCTGGGCCCTGTTCCGCGCCGGGCCGCGCACCTGGCCGGTGCTGCACGACGGCCTCGTGCTCGGCCTCGCCCTCGTGCTGCCGCTCACCCTGGTCACCGCCTTCACCCTGGGCGGCAATGACGGCCACTGGGTCGGCGGCACGCGCAGCGACGCCGCCGGCCTGCCCCTGTTCGGCTGGTCGCGCGACGGCGGCGACCTGCGCGTGGCGCATTTCTTCGCCACCCACGCCATGCACTTCGTCCCCGCCGCCGCGCTGGCCGCCGGCCTGCTGCTCGGCCCCACCCGGCGCTGGCCG
>CANHCJ010000480.1 GCA_947458025.1 Rhodospirillales bacterium
ATCGAACAGCCAGCCAGCGCCACCCCGGACAGGGCGAGCAGGGCGAGCGGGGCGACACGCATCTTGCGGGTGCGGCTCATGGGGATGCTCACTGAAGGATGAAGCCGGGCCGGCCGGGCCGGCCAGGCAGGGAAAGCGGGGCCGGCACCACCGCCGGTGCGGGCGCCGTGCCGGGGGCCGCCACGGGGGCGGGGGCCGCGCCGGTCTGGCGCATCAGCAGCAGCCGCTCGCGGTCGTTCGGCATGGTGTAGGTGTCGCCCGCCAGGCGCAGCTGGCTCGCGTCGTTCACCGGCCGCACCACGAAGGGCGTGATCAGGATCACCAGCTCGGTCTCGTTGCGCTGGAACCGGTCGGAGCGGAACAGCGCCCCCAGGATCGGCACCTCGCCGATGCCGGGCAGGGCCTTGTCGGCCTGGCGCAGCGAATCCTGCAGCAGCCCGGCGATCGCGAAGCTCTGCCCGCTGCCCAGCTCCACCACCGTCTCCGCCCGCCGCACCGTCAGCCCAGGCACGCGGAAGCTCAGCCCGCCCGCCACCAGCTGCACCGCGTTGTCGTCCGAAAGCTGGCTCACCTCGGGCGCCACCCTCATGTTGATCCGCCCGTCGCTCAGCACCGTCGGCAGGAAGGTCAGGTTCACGCCGAACTTCTTGAACTCGATCGAGATCATGCCGTTGTTCTGGCCCACCGGGATCGGGTACTCGCCGCCCGCCAGGAAGCTGGCCGAATTGCCGCTCAGCACCGTGAGGTTCGGCTCCGCCAGCACGCGCGCCAGGTTGTCCTGCGCCAGCGCATCGATCAGCCCGTTGAACGACATGCCCTGGGCCAGCGGGCCCGCGAAGCCCGTGGCGCCATTGGCGTTCAGCGTCAGCGCCGGCAGCCGCGCGATGCTGCCGATCACGCCCAGCGCCTGCCAGTCGATGCCCAGGTTGCGCGTCACGGAGCGCTGGATCTCGGCGATGCGCACCCGCAGCATCACCTGCGTGCCGCCGGTCACGGAGATCTGGTCGTCCACCACCTGCCCCTCGCCGAGGAAGCCGCGTGCGATCGCCACGGCGCGCGCCGCCTCCTCCGGGCTGCCGGCGGTGCCGCTCACCATCAGGCCCTTGGTCTGCGGCGAAACCCGGATGGAGGCGTTCGGCAGCACGCGCGAAATCGTCGCCTGCGCCTCGGTGGCGGCAAACACCGCCGGGCGCACGAACACGTCGTATTCCGCGATCGCCACGCCCGCCGCATCCACCGCCGCCACCGTGGTCCGCCCGGCGCCCACGCCGAACACGAACAGCGTGGTGGCACTGGCCGGCCGCACCTCGGCGATCTTGGGGTCGGCCACGAACACGTTCGCCGCGGGCGCCGGCAGGTTCACGATCCCGCCGGTGCCGGATTCGAAGCGCAGCGTTTGGCGCGGGATGCGCGCCACCACGGGGGTGGCGACGGGAGCCTGCACAGCGGGGGACTGCACCGC
This sequence comes from Rhodospirillales bacterium, assembly GCA_947458025.1. Taxonomy (GTDB): domain Bacteria; phylum Pseudomonadota; class Alphaproteobacteria; order Acetobacterales; family Acetobacteraceae; genus CAMDGX01. Next base: position 1,463 of record CANHCJ010000480.1, read on the forward strand.
GGGGGCGGGGGCGGCGGGAGCCTGGGCCACGGCATCCTGCGATGCGGCGCCCAGCCCCACTGCCGCCACCAGCGTGGCAAGCAGGAAGCCGAGACGGAGCCGGCGTGTCATTTGACCTTGTACTCCTTGCTGTCGGACGTGCCGGAATGCACGCGGATGACATCCGTCCGAAGCTGGGAAGGCTGGCGCGCCAGGGCGGCGGAGATGTCGGCGGCAAACACCACCGACTGCGCGTCATTCCCGGACTCGGAGGTGTCCGAGGAGCGCACGCTAAGGGAAAGTTTACCGATTCGCGCCGCAACCTGCACTTGCAGCGCCTGGTCGCCGGTCACCTCAAGGGTCACGGTGCGCGCGCTGTTGCCCTCGGCGCTGCCCGGCAGCGCGCCCTGCACCAGCTGCTGGTCGATCGCGATCACCCGCGCATTGCGCTGCACCGTCTCGGCCGAGACCCGCCGGCCCATCGGCAGGCTGGTGTCCTCGGTCATGTGCGTCATGATCACGTCCACCCGGTCCCCGGGCCAGATCAGCCCGGCCGTGCCGCTCACCGCATCCACGCCGATGGTGATGGCGCGCATGCCGGGCGCGAGTACCGCGGCCAGGAAGCCGTGGTCGCCCGGGCGCATGATGTCGCCCAGCATCAGCGGCTCGCCCGCGGCCACCGGGCGGCGCACCATGGCGCCCACCAGGGCATGGCGGTTCTGCAGCGAATCCATGCTCACGCCTTCCGGCAGGCCGGTGTCCAGGAACTCGCGCGCGGTGATCTCCTCCGGCTTCAGCAGCGTGCCGGCGCGCAGCGGCCGCCCGGCCACCAGCACCGCCACCTTGGCCACCGGCTTCGGCGCCTCCGGCTTCACCTCGGCCACCACCTCGGCCTCCGGCTTGGCCTGCGCCACCGCCGGCGGCGGCCGCGTCGACACCCAGGCGATGATGCCGAACCCGCCCAGGCCCAGGGCCATCATGGCGAACAGAACGATGCGCAGAACCATCGAGGTGCCCCTTCGTGCGGGAGGTCAGGCGGTCACGGGAAGGCGGTGAGGCTGCCGATGGCGATCGCCACGGCGTAGGGCAGGGCGGCCCCGCGCGACAGCCGCCAGCGCTCGGCGCGCAGCGCCCGGCCCAGGAAGCCCTGCGGCCGCAGTGCCGCCGGCAGCGGCGACGGCCGCGGCACCACCCGCCTGGCAGTGAGGTAGACGAGGGCCAGCACGCCGCCGGCGATGCCCACCATGGTCACCATCGGGAACACCGAGGCCGGCGGCACCAGCAACGCGCAGGCGCCCAGCAGCTTCACGTCCCCGCCGCCCATCCAGCCGCGCATCCAGCACAGGAAGCACAGGCCGAACACGACACCCCCGGCCAGCAGCGCCCAGGGCCAGCTGCCGTCGATCAGCCGCAGCGCAAGCCCCAGCACCGCCAGCGCGGCCGGGATGGCATTGGGAATGAGCCTGGTGAGGATGTCGCAGAACGCCGCCAGCACCAGCAGCGCCACCGCCGCCAGTGTCAGCATGTCGGACGCGATCGGAAGTGCGGCCATTTCAGACATCCTGTCCCGAGGATCCGGCGAAGGAACCAACGCCTGATGAAGTAACAGCGAACGGATTAACGAATGACGCATGCGCGCCGGGTCCGGCCCTGCGCGCGGCAGCCTGTTCATGGCGGGAACGGCGCGGCAGCTGGTCCGCCGCGCCGTCCTGCCAGGCGGGGATCAGAACGACAGCGCGTTGAACGCGTTGGTCAGGCGGCCCGAAAGCGCGGTGAAGGCGGTGGCCAGGCCCACGGCGAGCACGCCGGCGATCAGGCCGTACTCCATGGCGGTCACGCCGCGGCGGTCGGCGATGGCGGCCTTGGCGATCTGGAAGATGGTGGTCATGGCACTCTCTCCTGTG
>CANHCJ010000481.1 GCA_947458025.1 Rhodospirillales bacterium
AGGGCCGCCTGGGCGGGGTTGGGGGCATCCGGCGCGTTGTTGGGCACGAGGCGCTGGAGGGCGCGGCTGGCGGAGCGCAGGGCGGCGGCGGGGCCGGCGGTGCGGCTGCGGCCGGATTGGGGGGAGAGTTCGGAGAGGGCTGCGGCGACGGCCTCGGCGCGGCGCTCGCCCTGCTGGAGGGCCTGGCGTTCCTCCGCGAGGCGGGTTTCCTCGCCTTCCTCGGGGGCCAGGTGGGAAAGTTCCTCCACCGCGTGGGTGAGCCATTCGCGGTCGCGCTCGGCGGCGGCGATGGTGTCGCGGGCGCGGGCGAGCGCGGTGCTGGCCTCACGCAAGGCGCGCCAGGAGGTGGCGGCTTCGGTGCGCAGGGGCTCGGGCACGCCGAAGGCATCGAGCAGGGCGGCGTGGCCGGCGGGGTCGGCCAGGCCCATCTGGTCGTGCTGGCCCTGGACTTCGACCAGTGTGGCGCCGAGGCGGCGGAGCAGGGCGGCGCTGACGGGCTGGTCGTTGACGAAGGCGCGGGAGCGGCCGTCCTTGGCGACGATGCGGCGCAGGACGAGTTCGTCCTCCGCCTCGATGCCCTGCTCGGCCAGGAGGTCGAAGGCGGGGTGGGTGCGGGGCGGGGCGAAGACGGCGGCGACCGAGGCCTGTTCGGCCTCCGCGCGGACCAGGCCCTGTTCGGAGCGGGCGCCGAGTGCGAGGCCGAGGCTGTCGAGCAGGATGGACTTGCCGGCGCCGGTCTCCCCGGTGAGCACGGTGAGGCCGGCGCCGAAGGAGAGGTCGAGGCGCTGGATCAGGACCACGTCCCGGATGGAGAGGGTGGTCAGCATGGAGGCAGGTTCTTCTTTTTCGTCAAAAAAAGAAGCCCTTTCCTGCTAGAATACGGAACGCCACATGCGCCGCAGCATGCCGGGCTGGTCCGCGGGCTGGCGGCTGCCGTCTGGCGCGGCGGCGCCGGCGCCGATCAGGTTGTCGTAGGTGTCGGCGTACCAGGAACTGCCGGGATAGTTGTGACCGAGCACGGCGGCGGTCTGGCGGGCCTGGTCGGTGAGGCCGAGCAGGAGATAGATCTCGGTGAGGCGGTGCAGCGCCTCGGCGACGTGGTTGGTGGTCTGGTATTCCTCCACCACGCGCTGGAAGCGGTTGATGGCGGCGGTGTAGAGCTTCTGGTTCAGGTACCAGCGGCCGATTTCCATCTCCTTGCCGGCGAGGTGGTCGCGGGCGAGGTCGATCTTGAGCTTGGCGTCGCGGCCGTAGGCGGTTTCGGGGAAGCGGTTGACCACTTCCTGCAGGGCGCCCATGGCTTCCTGGGTGGCGCGCTGGTCGCGCTGGACGTCGGAGATCTGCTCGTAGTGGGCGAGCGCGCGCAGGTAGTAGGCGTAGGCGATGTCGCGATGGGCGGGGTGGAGCTGGATGAAGCGGTCCAGCGTGCCGATGGCCTGGGTGTAGCGGGCCTGCAGGTATTCCGCGTAGCCCTGCATGATCTGCGCGTTCACTGCCCAGCTGGAATACGGGTAGTTCTGCTCGACCAGGTCGAACTGGCGGGCGGCGGTGCCGTAGTTGCGGGCGGTGAGGGCATCGACGCCGCGGTTGTAGAGCACTTCGGCGGGCGGGACGGCGACCTCTTCCGGTGCGGGCGCGGGGTCGGCGAAGGGGTTGAGCGACGACATGGTGTCGCAGCCGCCGAGGGGGAGCGCGAGCAGGGCGATCAGGGCGGCGCAGGCGGGACGGAGCATCGAGCGAATCACCGGATGGGGCACGGGGCGCTTATAGCATGCGCGGCGGGCCGGCGAACCCCGGGGCGTGCGCGGGTGGTGGGCGGTGCGGTCAGGCCGGGGTGGCGCGCTTCGGGCGGGCGAACTCCAGCGGGCGGGTGCCTTCGACCTGGCGCCAGTTGGCGGGGTCGGCGAAGAGGGCGCGCAGGAGCTGGTTGTTGAGGGCGTGGCCCGGCTTGCGGGCGCGCAGGGTGGCGTGGAGGGTGACGCCGGACAGGGCGAGGTCGCCGGCGACATCGAGCATCTTGTGGCGGACGAACTCGCGTTCCATGCGCAGGCCGGCGGGGTTCAGGATGCGGTCGTTGTCCACCACCACGGCGTTGTCGAGGCTGCCGCCGCGGGCGAGGCCGGCGGCCTGCATGGCCTCCACTTCCTGCAGCAGGCAGAAGGTGCGGGCGGCGGCGAGTTCCTGGCGGATGGCGGCCCCGGTGAGCGGCAGGGCGAGGGATTGGGCGCCGATGGCGGGGGCGGCGAAATCGATGGCGATCTCCGCGTCCAGGCCGGCGAGGGCGCGGGAGGGGGTGAGTTCGGCGAAGGCGCCGCCCTCGCCCTCCACCCGCACCGGGCGCATGACGGCAATGGCAGGGCGCGGGGTGTCCTGCGGGGCGATGCCGGCGCAGTCGATCAGGAAGATGAAGTTCTGGGCGGAGCCGTCGTGGATGGGCAGCTCGGGGCCGTCGAGCTCGACGAGGGCGTTGGTGACGCCGGTGGCGGCGAAGGCGGCCATCAGGTGCTCGACAGTGGCGACGCGGGCCTGCGGGGCCTGCGGGTGGGCGAGCACGGTGCACAGGCGGGTGTCGGCGACGAGGTCGAAGCGGGCCGGGATGTCGAGGCCGAGGTCGCGGCGGCGGAAGACGATGCCGTGGTCGGGCGGGGCGGGGCGCAGGGTGAGGGCGACGCGCGCGCCGGAGTGCAGGCCGATGCCGACACAGTCGATGGCGGCCTTCAGCGTGGCCTGGGTGGCGGGGTCGGCAGCGAATTCCAGCCCGTGGGCGGGGGCGTAGAGCGTGGCGCCGTGGTGGAAACCGTCCATCGCCTGACTTCCTGTCGCATGGCGTCGTGAGGTGGGACGCCGTGATGAGGGACGTCGTGTCGCGTGCCGGATCCGGGCGTTCGCCCCGATGGGTGCGAGGTAGGCCTGGGCCCGCGCGGGTGCAAGCTATGCCGCGCCGTCGCGCCGGCGCGAGTCACGCTTTATTTCTCAATATTTCCGCGTAAGGCATTGATTGCAGGGGAGTTTTTGCGGCGCGTTCGTTGCGTCGCAGCATCCCCGGCATGCCGCCTGGGCATGCCGGGGCGTGGCGCGAGGGCCTAGTGCTGCGTGCCGGAGTGCTGGCGGCGCAGGAAGGTGGGGATTTCGAGGTCGATCTTCTCGCCCTGGGCCTGGGCGGCGGGCTTGGGCGGCTCGACCGGGAGTTCCCCGATGGGTTCGGTGGGCAGGGCCGCCTGGGCCGGGCGGGGTTCCGGCGCCGGGGGCGGGGTGCGGTTGCCGCGCAGCAGGCCGGTGACCCGGTTGAACAGGTTCGGGCCGCTGGACGGGGCCGGGCGGGCCGCCTCCGTG
>CANHCJ010000482.1 GCA_947458025.1 Rhodospirillales bacterium
GCTCGCCGCGATGGAAACCGCCGACGTCGCCGCCCTCTCCACCACCCAGCTGCGCGGGCTGGCCTCCAGCCAGGTCGCCGGCCTCACCACCGCCCAGGTCGCCAACCTCACCACCGGCCAGATCGCCGGCCTCTCCTCCACCCAGATCGTCGGCCTCACCACCGCCCAGCTCGCCAACCTCACCACCGCCCAGATGGCCGGCTTCGGCACCGCGCAGCTGAACCCGCTCTCCTCCACCCAGGTCGCCGCCCTCACCACCGCCCAGCTCGGCCAGCTCACCTCCACCCAGCTCGGCGCGCTCTCCACCGGCGGCGTCAAGGGCCTCACCACCGCGCAGGTCGTCGCCCTCACCACCGCGCAGGTCCCGGGCATGACCACGGCTCAGGTCGCGGCGCTCTCCACGGCCCAGCTGTCCTCCATGGAGACCGCGGACCTCGCCGCGCTCACCACCGCACAGGTGCGGGCCTTCGACACGACGCAGATCAACAACCTCACCACCGCGCAGGTGGTGGCCCTGACCACCGGGCAGCTGGTGGCGCTCAGCACGTCGCAGATGGCCGGGCTCAAGACGGCGCAGATCGCCGCGCTGACCACGGCGCAGGTGGCGGCACTGGAAACCGCGGACCTGGCCGCGCTGTCCAGCACGCAGTCGGCCGGGTTCACCACCGCCCAGCTGGCCGCGATGAGCTCGGCCCAGCTGAACGCCCTGTTCGTGTAGGGGCCATCCCGAAGAACAAGGGGGCGGCCCCGCGGCCGCCCCCTTTTCCATGCCCGCCATCGTCAGGATCGAAGGGCGCAGTGCGCCACACCAGCATCCGCCGCTCGATCGTGCAGTCCGGAAAACCCCTTCGCGTCTTCTTCCGAAAGGGAAGAACCCTTCCTTGGCTACACGCTCCGTCGTCCCGCGATCATGTGGTAGATGAACAGCACAATGATCGCCCCCACGATCGCCACGAACATCGAATAGAGGTTGAACCCTGTCACCGGCGCGCCGCCGAACGAGGAGAAGATGAAGCCGCCCACGATGGCGCCCACGATGCCCAGTACGATGTTCAGCATCAGTCCCTGGCCGCTGTCGTGCACGATCTTGCTGGCGATGAAGCCCAAAATCAGCCCGAGAATGAGCCACCCGATGATCGACATGGTTTAGTGCTCCTGAAAGGTTCGGGGCAATGCGTCCCCCGGGGGAATGTGCCGGGTCACGGCATTGGCGGCCTGGCGCCGCCCTTGTTCGGATCTTCAGCCATCGGCACCCCCGCCCCTGTCGGACATGACAGGGAGCCAACGGCAAAACTGCGGTGCGGTTGCGCTGCCGCGCGTTCGTGAACCCGGGCGGAGGTCAGCCGGCGGCGATCGCCACCACCGTGATGTTGTCCGTGGCGTGCCGCGACAGCGCCTCGTCCATCAGCCGGTCCGCCGGCCCCGGCCCGGCCAGCAGCACCGCCAGCTCGGCATCCGGCAGCGTCTTGCTCAGCCCATCGCTGCACAGCAGGAAACGGTCGCCGGCCGCCAGCCGGCTGCTCACCTTGTCCAGCTCCAGCGCCTCCGCCGCCCCCACCGCGCGGGTGATCACGTTGGCGCGCGGATGCCCCTCCGCCTCCTCCGGCGTGATCGCGCCGGCATCCACCAGCTCCTGCACCAGCGAATGGTCACGCGTCACCTGCGCCAGCACTCCGTCGCGCAGCAGGTAGGCGCGCGCATCCCCCGCCCACAGGCAGGCGAAATGCCCATCCCGCGCCAGCAGCACCACCAGCGTGGAGGCGATGATGGAACGCGGCCCGCGCCGCTCCGCCTCCTCGCGCAACGCCTGGTGCACCGCCTCCACCCGCAGCCGCACCTGCGCCAGCAGCTCGGAGGCGGAAAGCCCGGCGGGAATATCCTCCAGCGCCTGCTTCAGCATGCCGGAGGCCACCTCCCCCGCATCGTGCCCGCCCGCCCCGTCGGCCACCGCCCAAAGCCCCAGGTCGGGCCGGTCCACGAAGGTGTCCTCGTTATGGCTGCGCACGGAGCCGGGATGCGTGACGGCCCAGGACTCGAACCTGCTCATCCCCTTGCTCCTTCCCCGCCCGCATGCAGCATCGCGGCGAACCCGGCGGAATCGGGCAGCCCCGCCAGCGCCAGCCGCACAGCCGGCACGAAGGGTGACCCCTCCGTCCACCAGAACGCAACCTCTGCCGCATCCGCCGCCGCGCTCTCCACGGGCGAGGCCAGCAGCCGCGCGATCTCCTCGGGTGGCAGGTCCTCCTGCAGCGCCCGCAGCCCCGCCGCCTCGGCCGCCGCCAGCCAGCCCGCCTGGTCCGCCGGCAGCGCCCCCACGCGTGCCAGCGTCAGCGGAAAATGCCGCCCGGCCGCGTCCACGCTCGGCATCCACACCCCCAGCACCGGCGCCGGCCCGCACTGCCCGGCAGGCAGCGCGAAATGCCAGATCGGCGCCTCCATCCACGCCGGCAGCCAGCGCTGCCCCAGCACCTCGCGGCTGCCGGCGATCACCGCCTCCAGCCAGGCATCCCACGGATCGGTGAAGCTGCGCGGCAGCCCGGCGCGCACGAAGTCGCCGCGCGCGGGGATCTTGCCGAAGAACCCCACGCTCGCCACCGCCGGGGCGTCTAGCGCAGGGCCGGGCACCGGAACTCCTGCAGCACGCCGGGGGCGAAGGGGTTCAGCACGGAGCCGGCGCGCACCTCGAACACCGCGCGCCGCTCGCCCTGCTGGAAGGTCAGCTGGTAGCGCTCGGCCGATCCCGCCTGCACCAGGCTGCCCTGGCCGAACAGCCGGAACAGCGCCCACGGCCCGTTCGCCGCGAACACGCCCGTGCTCCCCGGCGCCGGCGGATCGAAGCTCAGCTTCACGTTGGTCATCCGGTTCGGCCCCGGCCAGGTCACCTGGGTGGAGCGCGAAGGCCCGCCCTCATAGGCCACCACCACGCCATCGAGATCCAGCGTCACCTTCTTCGCGCCGGGGTCCATCGAAACCGGCGTGAGGTCGAAGCGCACCGTGGGCGTGTTGCCCCCAGCCGCGAAGAACAGGTCGCGGATCACCGCGGCACGCTGGAACTGCGCCACGTCGGCGGCGGAAACCGGCGGGTCCACCCCGTCCATCGCCTGCGGCCGCCATACACGGCCGGAGACATCCACATAGGGCCGCAGCTGCGCGGTGAAGAACCCGTCCAGCAGCCCCGCCGGCGCGAAAAGCCGCGCGAAATCATCCAGCGGCGTGTCCTCGCCCGCGCCGCGGAAGAACGGGTAGCGCCCGTTCACCGCCGGCCCGCACAGCATCGCCGGCCCGCCCGGCCCCGCCGCCGCCGCCGCCACCGCCGCCTTCGCCCCGCCGCC
>CANHCJ010000483.1 GCA_947458025.1 Rhodospirillales bacterium
CCGGCATTGCCGCTGAAGGAGCCGAGCAGCCCGCCGACGCCGGCGCCGCCGAGGGCGCCCACGGCGGTGCGTTGCTGGGTGGCGTTCATGCCGTCGCAGCCAGCCAGGGAGAGGCCGATGGCCAGCAGGGCGGCGATTGGCAGGGTCTTGGTCATGGTGGGGTTCTCCCGTTCAGCGCTGGCGGATGGCGCGGCCGGCCGGGGCCGGCGGGCAGGGGTGGCGGGCCTGGGCCCAGCGCAGGAAGCCGTCCAGCGCCGGCTCCTCGGCGTAGCGCGGGGTGGCGCGGGCCCATTGCGCGAAGTCCACGCCGGATTCGGCGATGGTCGGGCGGCGTTCCGGCAGGCAGAACAGCGGGCGGACCGCCGTGCCGGGCGGGTGGGTGAGGGTGTGGTACTGGCCGGCGGCGTTGATGAAGCCCTGGCAATAGGCGATCGCCTCCAGCCGCGGCATGCCGCCCCATTGCGGGTCGCAAACGGCGGCGAGGTCGCGCACCGTCTCCACATGGGTGACGGGGGCGGGCGGCGGCTGGGCCAGGGCGGGGCCGGCGGCCAGGGCGAGCAAGCCCGCAAGGGCGAAGGCGTGGCGCATGGGCGGGTCCTCCAGGGGGGTCCGGGAGGAAGCGCCAGGGCGGTGGCGGGGTTCCGCCTGCGCTAGATGAACTGTCCGCGAAGGAAGCCGAGCGCGGGCAGCGGCTGCCAGCCGCGCGGCAAATCGGCGCGGCGCATGGGGGCGACGGAATAGCGCGGCGGGGGTTGGCGGCTGGAGCTGAGGAAGGTGGAGTGGGCGGCCACCTGGGCCTCCCGCCAGGCGCGGTCTTCCAGGGCGGCGGCGCGGCTGGGGTAGATGTTGGCCACTTTCGAGAGCTTGCCGATGGAGGCGATCACCGCCCACATCGTGTCGTCCCGGGTGCGGGGGAGGGCGACGACCTCGCTCATGGCCTCGCCCCGGCGGCGCTTGCCTCGGGAGCGTCTCCCGCAATCGGACCCGGCATGGGCACCTCGTCCATCGTCGTGCCGTGAATGATACCGGCGGGCGCGGGCGCGTCCAGCGTTATCAGAGGCCGGAGATGGGGGGCAGCGTGGCCTGGAACAACGGGGCGGCGGCGGCGCTGTCGAACCAGGCGGAGAGCGCCGGGCGGCCGTGGCGCCAGTGCCAGGCGGTGTGGCGGCGCTCGCAGTAGCCCAGCGCGCAGGCGAGCGCGAGGCGGGCGGTGGCGTGGGTGGGCGGGGCGGCCTCCAGCCGGGTCGCGGTGCGGTTGGCGCGGGTTTCCTCCAGGGCGATCACGCCCGGGGAGCGTTCATGCACCGGGCGGCGCAGCTCGCGGTTCCAGACCGCGATGCCGTCGAGCAGGCCGAAGACCTGGCCCAGCTCGGCGAGGCCCTGGGGGGTCTCCGGGATCAGGCGCGGGCCGGCGTGCAGCCGGTCGAGATGGGTGAGGATCAGCAATGTCTCGGTGAGCGCGGTGCCGTCCGCCAGCACCAGGGTGGGCACGCGGCCGACGGGGTTGTGCGGCAGCAGGTCCGAGGCGGGGTCGCGCAGGGTGGTCTCGTGCTCCGTGATCCCCGCGATGCCGCGCTCGCGCCAGGCGATGCGGACCATGCGGGCGTAGGGGGAGCCGGGGACGTAGTGGAGGATCAAGGGAAGAGTCTTCTTTTTCTGAAGAAAAAGAAGCAAAAAGACTTTTCCGACCCTGCACCCGTGCCGGTTGTCTGGCGCGCGCGCAAGCGGGGAAAAGTTTTTTGGTTCTTTTTTTCAAAAAAGAACATGCTTGCTTCCTACGCCGCCAGCGCCCGCCCGAACACATCGGGGTCGATGTTCCCACCGCTGAGCACCACGCCCACCACCTTGCCGCGGGCGTCGAACTTGCCGGCGAGCAGGGCGGCCAGGCACACGGCGCCGCCGGGCTCCACCACGATCTTGAGATGGGCGAAGGCGAACTTGATGGCGGCCAGCACCTCCGCATCCGTCACGGCCAGGCCGCCGGCCAGGCGCGGGCGGTTCACGGCGAAGGTGAGCTTGCCGGGGGAGTGGGCCAGCAGCGCGTCGCACAGGGTGGAGCCGCCTGGGGTGTTGGTCTCGCGGTTGCCGCTGGCCAGCGAGCGGCCGGTGTCGTCCCAGCCTTCCGGCTCCACGGCGTAGAGGCGGGTATCGGGCGAGGCGCCCTCCACGGCGAGCGCGCAGCCGGCGATCAGGCCGCCGCCGCCGGTGCAGGCGAGCATGGCATCCATGGTGAAGCCGGCCTCGCGCGCATCCTCCACCAGTTCCAGCGCCAGCGTGCCCTGGCCGGCGATGACGTGGGGGTGGTCGAAGGGGGGCACCAGCGTGGCGCCGGAGGCCTCGGCGTGGGCGCGGGTCATGCCCTCGCGGTCGTCCTTCATGCGGTCGTAGCGGCGGATTTCGGCGCCCCAGCGCTGGGTGGATTCCACTTTGATGGCGGGCGCGTCGTCCGGCATGAAGATGGTGGCGCGCGCGCCCACGGAGGCGGCGGCATAGGCGGTGGCCTGGGCGTGGTTGCCGGAGGAATGGGTGACCACGCCGGCGCGGCGCTGCGCCTCGCTGAGCTGCAGGATGGCGTTGCTGGCGCCGCGCAGCTTGAAGCTGCCGGTGCGCTGCAGGGGCTCGGGCTTCAGCAGGATGGTGCCGCCGGTGAGCTTGTCCAGCCAGGGGTTGCGCAGCATCGGGGTGCGGACGACCAGCGGGGCGATGCGGCCGCGGGCGGCCATCACGTCCTCGTATGTCGGCATCTCGTCGAGGGTGGCGGGCTGGGTCATGGGGCGGGTTCCCGAAGCGGTGCGAGCGGGCGGATATCCACGGGGCGGGGCATCAGCGCCGCCGGCTGCGCGCCCAGGCGGCCGGTGGCACGATACAGCCGGAAACCTTCCGCCGCCATCCCGTGCCGGCCGCGCACCAGGGTGGCGACCTGGCGGGGGTCGGCGAGGTTGTCGGTGTGCAGCTGCTCGTCGCGGCGGGCGCTGTGCAGCACCAGCAGGGGCTGGCCGGCGAGGGCCGGGCGGGCATCGGGCAGGCGGAACAGGGCCCAGCGGCCTTCCAGCCCCACCACGGCGATGTCGGGCGGCAGCAGCCGGGCGAGCAGGGCGGCGTGGCCGTAGTTGGTGGTGGCGACCACGGCGGCACCCTCCTGCCGGGCGGCGGCGGTGATCTCCGCGGCCAGCGCCTCCCAGCCGGCCAGGCGCAGCAGGGCGGGGTCGAGGCGCGGCGGCAGGGGCAGGGGGGCGCGCGTGGCCTGCACCCAGGCCAGGGCGGTGATGGCCAGGCCGAG
>CANHCJ010000484.1 GCA_947458025.1 Rhodospirillales bacterium
GCACCATCACGATCCCCAGCCCCATATCCACCGCCACCATCAGCGCCGCCCGCCCGCCCGAAAGCCCCAGCCCCAACCGCGTCGCCGACCATTGCAGCCACAGCGCCCAGCCCATCGCCACCAGCCACACCGTCTGCGCCACCAGCGCCGGCACCCCCAGCACGATCGGCACCAGCGCCGCCCCCAGCAGCAGGTACTGCACCAGGTTGCACCAGTTCCACAGCGCCACGAAGCGCGGCCACAGCACCGCCCGCCCCATCCCCGCCGCCAGCGCATGGGAGAGCACGGCATAGCCCAGCCAGCTCAGCACGAACCCCGCGACGTCGCGCAGCAGCGACCCCGCCTGCGACCCGCGCGCCAGCTCCTGCACCCCCAGGAAGATCGGCAGGCACAGCAGCAGCGCCACGAAGCTCTGCCACGCCCGCAGGCGCTGCTCCTCCGGCCCGCCCTCGGCCACCAGGTCCAGCCCGTCCACCCGCCCGCGCGCCAGCAGCAGCACCGCCCGCAACCCCCGCGTCACGGAGGCACCGCTCATGTGCCGGCAGTCACGTCATCACCTGGATCAGCAGCTCCGGCACCACCAGCAGCAGCCCGCCGCCCAGGTGCATCGCCACCACGAAGGCCACCGCCGGCCCCCACCGCAACCCCAGCCCCTGCCGCGCCAGGAACAGGTACAGCGCCAGCACGTAGCCCAGGATCACCATCCGCAGCATCTGCCGCACGAAGCCTTCCGGCGCCCCCAGCACCGCCAGGATGCCCGCGCCCATCACCGCCAGCAGCCCCACCACCGGGATCGCCCACTGGCACCAGTTGAACGCGATCGCATAGCGCAGCCAGTGCTCGCCGCGCCCCATCTTCGTCGCCACCGCCTCGCCCACCACCAGCGGGCCCAGCAGCGCCACCACGAACACCAGCAGCAGCTGCACCCCGCCCATGAAGCCGATCTGCACCGCCAGCAGCGAGCACGCCACCAGCATCAGCCCCAGCGGCGGCGCCAGCGAATTCAGGAACCCCTGCCGCGACGGCTCGAACTCCGCGAACCCCTCGGGCCGGAACCGCGCCAGCCGGTAGATGCCGCGGATCACGCTGCGGCGCGGCGGCGCCTCGCTCATCGCAGCAGCCGGTCGAGCACTTCGCGGTAGATCCGCGCCAGCTCGCGCAGCTCGTCCACCGGCACCCGCTCGTCCACCTGGTGCATCGTCTGCCCCACCAGCCCGAACTCCGCCACCGGGCAGTAGCGCGCGATGAACCGCGCGTCCGATGTCCCGCCCCCGGTATCCAGCTTCGGCACCCGCCCGGTGGCGGCCGCCACGGCGGCGCTCAGCGCCTCGATCTCCGGCCCCACCGGCGTCAGGAAACTCTCCCCGGAGATCGAAACATCCAGGTCGAACCGCTCCGCATACCGCTCCGCCGTCGCCCGCACCCAGGCCGCCAGCGAGGCCCCGCTGTGCCGCTCGTTGAACCGGATGTTCAGCATCAGCTTCGCACTCGCCGGCACCACGTTGGTCGCCGCGTTGCCCACGTCGATGCTGGTCACCTGGATGGAGGTCGGCTCGAAGAACTCGCTCCCGGCATCGATGGGCGCTGCCGTCAGCGCGGCCGCGATCCGCACCAGCCGGTGCACCGGGTTGTCCACCCGGTGCGGATAGGCCACGTGCCCCTGGATCCCATGCACCGTCAGCGTCATGTTCACGCTGCCGCGCCGCCCCACCTTGATCATGTCGCCAAGCTGGTTCGGATTGGTCGGCTCGCCCACGATGCAGAAATCCGGCACCTGGCCGTTCGCCTGCATCCACTCCAGAACCTTCACCGTGCCGTCCACCGCCGGGCCTTCCTCGTCCCCGGTGATCAGCAGCGAGATCGACCCCTTCGGCGCCCCGTTATTCAGCCCACTGGCCTTCAGATGATCCGCCGCCGCCGCCACGAAGGAGGCGATCGCCCCCTTCATGTCGCAGGCCCCGCGCCCGAACAGCACCCCGTCGCGCACCTCGCCCGCGAACGGCCCGCTGCTCCAGTTCGCCGCCCCCTCCGGCACCACGTCGGTATGCCCGGCAAAGCACACATGCGGCCCACCCGTCCCGATCCGCGCGAACAGGTTCTCGATCTCGCCATAGCGCAGCTTCGTCACCGTGAAGCCCAGCGCTTCCAGCGCCCCGGCCAGCACCCCCTGCGCCCCGGCATCCGCCGGCGTCACCGAAGCGCAGCGGATCAGCGCCTGCGCCAGCCCCAGCGGATCGGTGGCCTGGTTGCCGCTCATCGCAGCCTCAGTAGCGCAGCAGCTCGTTGATCGCCGTCTTGGCCCGCGTCCGCTCGTCCACCTGCTTCACGATCACCGCGCAATACAGCGAAGGCGTCCCCACCGGCCCCGGCATCGAACCCGGCACCACCACCGAATACGGCGGCACCCGCCCCACATGCACTTCGCCGGTCTCGCGGTTGATGATCTTGGTCGTGGCCGAAAGGAACACGCCCATCGCCAGCACCGCCCCGCGCTCCACGATCACGCCCTCCACCACCTCGGAGCGCGCGCCGATGAAGCAATCGTCCTCGATGATCACCGGCGTCGCCTGCAGCGGCTCCAGCACGCCGCCGATCCCCACCCCGCCCGAAAGATGGCAGTTCGCGCCGATCTGCGCGCAGCTCCCCACCGTCGCCCAGGTATCCACCATGGTCCGCGCGCCCACATGCGCGCCCACGTTCACGAAGCTCGGCATCAGCACCACGTCCGGCGCGATATAGGCGCTGCGCCGCACGATCGCCCCCGGCACCGCCCGGAACCCGCCGGCCTTGAACCGCGCGGCATCCCAGCCGGCGAACTTCATCGCCACCTTGTCCCACACCGGCGCGCCGCCATTGCCGTCCATGATCTGCGAATCGAACAGCCGGAAGGACAGCAGCACCGCCTTCTTAAGCCATTCGTTCACCACCCACTCGCCGCCGATCTTCTCGGCCGTCCGGTAGGTCCCGGCCTCCAGCCCGTCCAGCGCCGCCATCACCGCGTCCCGGTCCGCGCCCTCCGTCTGCGCGCTCAACCCGTCGCGCCGATCCCACAGCGACTCGATCGTTGATTGCAGGGAAAGATCGCTCATCTGGGCACGCCTCCTCGTCGACCGCGCGGACCATGCGCAGGCGCCACGGGCGCTGTCAATCGACCCGCCACGCCCCCTCATCCCCCGTCGCTAACCCCATCTTTACCTCTCTCCCGCTTCTTGGGGCCACACCAGGAACCGTACCCATGCCGCTCGACGAATCCCGCGCGGGAGACCCCCCGGCCCCCCC
>CANHCJ010000485.1 GCA_947458025.1 Rhodospirillales bacterium
CCCGTGCAGCCGCACCGCGCGCCCGCCCGGCCCAGCCCCGCGCTGGGCATCGGCGCCCAGCCTGGCGGGCTCGACAACTCGTCCTGGAACCGCTTCCGCTCCGGCAAGCTGCCGGCGGTGCGCACGCTCGATCTGCACGGCCGCACCGCCCAGCGCGCCTTCCACGCCCTGCACAGCTTCCTGCACGCCGCCCATGCCGACCACGTGCGGGTGGTGGAGGTGATCACCGGCCGCGGCAGCGGCGAGGCGGGCGGGGTGATCCGGCGCGAGCTGCCGCTGTGGCTCAACCTGCCGGCGCTGCGGCCGCTGGTGCTCGCGGCGTCGCATCCGCATCCGGCCAATCCCGGGAGCGTGCGGCTGTTGTTGCGGCGGCCGAAGTAAGGAAGGGGTTCTTTTTTGAAAAAAAGAACCAAAAAACTTTTATCCGTTTGCGGTGGATAGGCCGGGTCTGGCCGCATCAAGGGGGAAAAGTCTTTTTGCTTCTTTTTCTTCAGAAAAAGAAGAGTCTTCCTTCCCCTCCTGCCGAATCGCCACCACCCGCGCCCCGGCCGGCAGCTCGAACCGATAGGCATGCCGCCCCAGCCCGATCCCGGCCGCTTCCAGGTCGGCGCGATAGCGGTTGGCCACCCCGCGCAGCACCGTGCCGTCCGCCAGCACCACCTCCAGCGCCACGCCGCGCCCGGGATTGGCCAGGTCCTGCACCCAGCCTTCGAGGAGTCCTTCGCGGACAAGGTCCAGATTCCCGCGCAGCGGCCCCGGCGGGCGGGCCGGCATGGGGGCCAGCCGCGTGCGGATCGCCTCCAGCACCGGCCCATCCTCCACCCGCTCGGCAAAGAACGACCAGGGTTTCGCGGTGCGGCCGGGATACAGCGCCGCGTATTCCGCCGCGTTGATGAACATGCCGCGGCTGTCGCAATCCACGAAGCTCTCGGCCCAGGCGCCCTCGGCCAGGATCGCGTCGTGGCTGTCCAGCTCCACGTGGAAATACAGGACATCGCCGTACTCCGCGCAGCGCGCGATGCCCGCGCCGTCCACCAGCGCCTCTGCCGGCACCAGCACCTCGCGCCCCTCCACCAGGAACAGCATGGCATGCAGCGGCGAGACGAACAGGTCGCGCCGCGGCACGCCCGCCCCCAGCGCGCCGGCGCGGATGCGGATCGGCTGGATCGTCCGGTTCGCCGCCACGAAGCGCGCGCCATAGCCGCGCCGCCCGATCCAGCGCACCGGCCGCGCCGCGCCCCCGCGGGCGATCACCCGGTCGCCCACGCGCAGCGCCTCCACCGGCACCTCTCCGCGATCGGTGGCGATCAGCGTGCCGGCGCAGTAGCAGGGCACCGTGCTGATCAGCGTGCTGCCGTCGCCATCCTGCAAGATGTGGAAGTTCACCCCGGAATAGTCGCCCACCAGCTGCACCGTGGCGCTGCCGAGCCCTTCCGCCACCGTCAGCACGCCGGTCAGCGCATCGAAGCTGGCCAGCCCGCCATCGACGTAGCCGATCTCCTGGAAGTCCAGCACGCCGCCGGATTGCAGCACCGCGCCGGAGACCACGGCGCCCGCATGCACTCGTGCCGCCCCGCCGCTGCCCAGCAGCATGGCCGAGGCGGTGCCGCCCGAGAGCACCACCTGCACCCCCCCGGAGGAGACGATGCTGCCCGAGGCAACCCCGCCCGACTGCACCGTGGCGCTGCCTCCGGCCTCGATCACCGTATCCACCGCCAGGCCGCCGGAGCCCACCTCCTGGCCGCCGCCGCTCAGCACGCTGCCGGTCGCCACCGCCCCGGCCAGCACGCTCTGCGTCCCGCCGGAGAGCACCACGGTCGCGCTCGCCGTGCCGCCGGAGGAGAGCGTCTCGCTGCCGCCGCTGCCCACCGTGGTGAGGTCCGTCACGCCGCCCGAAACCACCAGCGCCCCGCCGGCGGAGACCACGCCCGACACCGCCGACCCGCCGGCGAATACCAGCTGCGTCCCGCCGCTCAGCACCGCGGCACTCGCGGTCCCGCCGGAGGACACGGCCTGCGACCCCCCGGCCAAAACCCTCGTGCCGCTGGCCAGGCCACCGGACAGAACCGTCTCAAGCCCGCCGCTGCTCACGACGGCGCCGCTGGCCGTACCGCCCGACGACACCACCAGCGCCGCGCCGGACGACACCACCGCCGCCCCGGCCGCCCCGCCGGCCAGCACGATCTCCCCTCCCGAAAGCGCCACCGCCGAGGTCGCCACCCCACCGGCCGACACCGCGAGCACGCCGCCGGACTGCACCACCGTCCCGCTCGCCGTCGCGCCGGAGGACAGCACCTCGCTCCCGCCGCCGCCCACGATCGTTGCGCTGGTCGCCCCACCCGACGCCACCAATGCCCCGCCAGAGGACAACTCCGTCCCCAGCGCACTACCCCCGGACGAGACCGCCAGCACCCCGCCGGACGAGACCACCGTCCCGCTGGCCACGCCGCCCGCCAGAACCGCCTCAAGCCCGCCGCTGCTCACGGTAGCGCCACTGGCCACCCCGCCGGACGACACCGTCAGCACCCCGGCGGACATCACCGTCGCCGCGCTGGCCGTCCCCCCGGAGGACAGCACCAGGCTCCCGCCACTCCCCACCGTGGCGCCATTCGCCACGCCACCCGACGCCACCAGCACCCCGCCGGAAGAGACCATCGTCCCCAGCGCGCTCCCGCCAGCGAACACCGCCTGCGTCCCGCCACTCAGCACCGCCGCACTCGCCGTCCCCCCGGACGACACCGCCTGCGACCCGCCGACCAGCACCACTGTCCCGCTGGCGACACCCCCCGCCAGAACCGTCTCCACCCCACCGCTGCTCACCACCGCGCCGCTGGCCACGCCGCCCGACGACACAACCGCCGCCCCCAGCAGCACCGCCGCCTGCGCCGTCCCGCCCGCCGACACCGCCAGGGCGCCCCCGGCCTGCACCGTCGCCGCGCTCGCCGTCCCACCGGAGGACAGCACCAGGCTCCCGCCATTCCCCACCGTGGCGCCATTCGCCACGCCGCCCGACGCCACCAGCACCCCGCCAGACGAGACCAGAGTCCCCAGCGCGCTCCCGCCAGCGAACACCGCCTGCGCCCCGCCGCTCAGCACCGCGGCACTCGCCGTCGCGCCCGAGGACACCGCCTGCGATCCACCTGCGAGCACCGTCGTCCCGCTGGCCACGCCGCCCGCCAGAACCGTCTCCACCCCGCCGCTGCTCACCACCGCGCCGCTGGCCACGCCGCCCGACGACACAACCGCCGCCCCCAGCAGCACCGCCGCCTGCGCCG
>CANHCJ010000486.1 GCA_947458025.1 Rhodospirillales bacterium
CCCCCCCGGCGCGCGACAGTGCCGCCCTCTCCACAGGGGCAGCACCACATGGACATCCGCAATCTCGGCGCCTCCGGCCTGCGCGTCTCGGCCATCGGCCTCGGCTGCAACAACTTCGCCGGCCGCATCGACCTCGAGGCGACGCGCGCCGTCATCCACAAGGCCTTCGACCTCGGCATCACCCTGTTCGACACCGCCGACGTCTACGGCAACCAGGGCGGCAGCGAGAGCTTCATGGGCCAGGTGCTCGGCGACATGCGCAAGGACATCGTGCTCGCCACCAAGTTCTGCATGCCGATGAGCGACGACGGCCGCAAGCAGGGCGCCTCGCGCCGCTACATCATGCAGGCGGTCGAGGCGAGCCTCACCCGCCTCAAGACCGACTGGATCGACCTCTACCAGGTGCACCGCTTCGACCCCCTCACCCCGATCGAGGAGACGATGCGCGCGCTGGATGACCTCGTCCGCCAGGGCAAGGTCCGCTACGTCGGCTGCTCCAACTGGGCCTCCTGGCAGATGACGGAGGCGGCCTGGATCGCCCGCGGCGCCGGGCTCAACCCCTTCGTCTCCTGCCAGGACGAGTATTCGCTGGTGGTGCGCGACGCGGAGAAGGAGCTGATGCCCGCCGCCCGCCATCTCGGCATGGGCCTGCTGCCCTATTTCCCGCTCGCCTCCGGCCTGCTCACCGGCAAGTACCGCCGCAACGCGCCGATGCCGGAAGCCTCGCGCCTCACCACCACGCAGCGCCTGGCGGACCGCTACCTCACGGACAAGAACTGGGCGATCAGCGAGAAGCTGATCGACTACGCCGAGGCGCGCGGCCACACGGCGCTGGAGCTGGCCTTCAGCTGGCTGCTGGCCCAGGCCCCCGTGTCCAGCGTGATCGCGGGTGCCACGAAGCCGGAGCAGCTGGAGCAGAACGTGAAGGCGGGCGGCTGGAAACTGTCGGCCGAGGAACTGGCCGAGATCGACCGCATCACCGCCGGCTAAGCTCGCCGGGCCATCAACGCCGGCTGAGCCGGCCTGCCGGAAGGGGCCATTTTGGCCCCGTCCGGCGGCGTCTCGTGCGGGCTGGTATCAGGCCGCGGCGGCGGTGTCGTCGCGGCCCGGCTTGGCCTTCAGCGCGGCGGTGATGTAGCTGCGCAGGTCGCTCAGGTAGTCGTTGCCGCGCCGCGTGCGGGTCACCAGCACGGAGCGACGGTCGCGCGGATCGGGCGCGCGCTTGGCCAGGCCCAGCTCCGCCAGCCGGTCCAGGGAGCGGGTGATGGCGGGCTTGGAAACCTCCAGCCGGGCGGCGAGGCCGCGCACGGTGTGGGGCCCGTCCTCCAGGTAGGTGATCAGGAACACGCCGAACTGGCGCGCCGACAGGTCGGGCCCGTCGCGGCGGACGGTACCCACAATGGTGTACCGTAGAATTCCGAGCAGTCGTTCCGGTGTCATGACAGCTGCCACGAACAATCTCCTGTTGCGATGGAAAGGCACGATTCGAAGCGGTCGCGCCCCAGGTCGTGAAGGTCCCGCAGCGTGCGTCGTTTCGTTGATCGCTAAAATGCCGTACTCGGCAACGAAAATCCAGCGTGAAAATATCGTTAATTGTTAATTAATGCATCCGAACCCGGTAAAGCTTAGCAATGTTCCCGTCCCAGCGAAACCCCGCTCCGGAAACGCAACCAACGCGCCACCGCACGGGTTCCCGCCACCGCCGCAAGAATTTCGTCACGAAGCGTATCGCCACCCCCGGCCCGCGCGTCTTGCCCCCCGCTCCCCACGCGCTAGGATCGCGCACCCGCACCGCCGCAAGGACCAAGCGCATGGCCGAACCCGCGTCCACGCCGCCCCAGGGCGCCCACGAATTCCTCCTGCGCCGCACGCCAGACCAGATCCTCGGCCCCTTCTACCCCGTGCGCCGCACCCCGGACCGAACCGGCGACCTCACCCAGGGCGGCCGCGCCCAGGGCCTCGTGCTGCACATTTCCGGCACCATCACCCGGCTGGACGGCACCCCGGTGGAAGGCGCGGAAATCCAGGTCTGGCAGGCCAACCGCCACGGCCGCTACCGCCACGACGGCGATGTCAGCGCCGAGCCGCTCGATCCGCATTTCGAAGGCTTCGGCGAGCTCGTCACCGGCGCCGACGGGCGCTACGCCTTCACCACCATCAAGCCCGTCGCCTACCGCACCAGCCCCACCACCTGGCGCCCCGCCCACATCCACTTCCGCGTCACCACGCAGCTCGAGCAGTTCGTCACCCAGATGTATTTCGAGGGCGACCCCTACAACGAAACCGACCCCTTCCTGCGCAGCGCCCGCCGGCCAGAGGCGCTGATCGTCGCCCTCCAGCCCCCCGCGCCCGGCCAGGCGCCCGAATCGCGCCGGATCGAGTTCAACATCGCGCTGGCCACCGGCTGAGGGCTACTGGCTCGCCCACACGATGCGGTGCATCCACACCACCTCGGACAGGTCGAAGGAATAGTCCGGATAGGCCGGGTTCAGGCTCTTCAGCTCGATCTTGCGCGCCGAGCGCCGCGCCAGCTCCTTGGCCATCACCTCGCCGGTCTGGGTCCGCGCCACCACCCGGTCGCCGCGCCGCAGCGGGGCCGCGGGCGAGACGATCACCAGGTCGCCGTCGCGATACACCGGCTCCATCGAATCGCCGCTGATCTCCAGCGCATAGGCGTTCGGGTCCGCCACCTCCGGCAGCCCCACCTCGTCCCAACTGCCCCCCACCGGGAAGCCGCCATCGTCGAAGAACCCCTCGCCCCCGGCCTGCGCCAGGCCGATCAGCGGAATCCGCCGCGTCGTCACCGACCGCGCCGGCATCGCCCGCGCCCCGCCCACCAGGGCGGCGAAGCTGTCGAACCCCGCCCCCACCGCGTCCAGCGCCTTGGCCACGCTTTCCGTGCTCGGCCAGCGCGCGCGCCCGTCCGGCATCACCCGCTTCGAAGGGTTGAACGTGGTCGCGTCCAGCCCCGCCCGCTTGGCCAGCCCCGAGGCTGATAGCCCGTGCTCCGCCGCCAAGGTGTCCAGTGCGCGCCATACATCGGCATGCTTCATCGTCTTTCCCCTGCCACGCTGCGGCCTGCCCGGCCGATTCGATGGGCAGCATCAATTTATAGGAATGTTCCCCGATTCGCCTAGGAAAAAAACACCGAAACGGGCTTGCAACGGCCGTCCGTCGCTGCTTTTATGTTCACGATTTGTTCCAATTCCACGGAAGGACGCCCGAACATGCACGCAGCACCCCGCCTCCGGACCCTCTCGGCCCCCCAATCCCG
>CANHCJ010000487.1 GCA_947458025.1 Rhodospirillales bacterium
CCCCTCCGGCGCCCACCCCACCCACGACTCAATCATTCCACTAACAAAACACTCCTCCCCTGGCCAACCCCACCCGCCCCCCCTAGGCTCCGCCCCCACCACGAAGGGGAACCACCATGGACCTGCAACTCGCCGGCAAGCGCGCCCTCATCACCGGCGGCTCCAAGGGCATCGGCCGCGCCACCGCCGAAGTCCTCGCCGAGGAAGGCATGGACCTCCTCCTCGTCTCCCGCTCCGCCGACGTGCTGGAGGAAACCGCCAACAGCATCCGCCGCACCCGCCAGGTCCAGGTCGAAACCCTCGCCGCCGACCTCTCCCAGGAATCGGAAGTCCTCCGCCTCGCCCAGCACGCCGGCGAGGTGGACGTGCTGGTGAACAACGCCGGCGCCATCCCGCCCGGCACCCTGCTCTCGGTAGACAACGACACCTGGCGCCGCGCCTGGGACCTCAAGGTCTTCGGCTTCATCTCCCTCTGCCGCCAGCTCTACCCGCACATGGCCGCCCGCAAGTCCGGCGTCATCGTCAACGTCATCGGCGCCGCCGGCGAGAAATTCCCCCCCGGCTACATCGCCGGCGCCGCCGGCAACGCCTCCCTGATGGCCTTCACCCGCGCCCTCGGCCACGGCTCCCAGAAGGATGGCATCCGCGTCGTCGGCATCAACCCCGGCGCCACCGAAACCGAACGCCAGACCATGCTCCTGCGCCACCGCGCCCAAACCGAACTCGGCGACGCCAACCGCTACCCCGAACTCCTGGCCAACAACCCCTTCGGCCGCATCGCCACCCCCCACGAGATCGGCTACGCCGTGGCGTTCCTGGCCTCCCCGCGCAGCGGGTACACTACCGGCACCATCCTCACCATCGATGGCGGTGCCTAAGAAAGGAAGCGGTTCTTTTTTGAAAAAAAGAACCAAAAAACTTTTCCCTGCTTGCGCGGATGCAAGCGGGGAAAGTCTTTTTTGCTTCTTTTTTCTTCAGAAAAAAGAAGACCCTTAACCGGCCAAAGCCGCCAGCCACATCCCGCCCACGGCACAGGCCACCGAAACCAGGCTCACCCCGATCGCCATCCGCCGCACCGCCGCGTCGCTCAGGTCCAGCGCATAGCCCTCGATCGGCGGCGGCAGCAGGCTCAGGTCGGGCACGTCGAACAGGCAGGCGGCATGCACCTGCGTCGCCTCGAAGTCGTCGGCCATCGCGGTCCGTGCGGTCATCTCGCTGTCTCCCTCATCCCGCCGCCCCAACGGAGCGCTTCGGTGCCCGGAAAACATGGCCGTCCCGACGGCCCCGAACAATGAAACGCATCCCCAAAGATCAGCCTTGCGGGAGGCGTTTCCTCTCCCCGGCACCCGCGCCGGGGAAAACCCTTCTCAGTCCGCCCGCCGGTCGATGAAAGCCGAAGGATGCAGCGGCACCGCAGTGGAGGACTTGATCCTTTCCATCGCGAAGCGGGACGTCACGTTCTTCAGCGGCACCACCGCGATCAGCCGCTTGTAGAACGCGTCGTACTCCGCCATGTCCGCCGTCACCACGCGCAGCATGTAGTCCACGTCGCCGGCCATGCGATGGAACTCCAGCACCGCCGGCATCGCCTCCAACGCCGCCGCGAACCGCTCCAGCCACTCCGGCGAATGGCTGCCCGCCTCGATCGCCACGAACACCGTCAGCCCCATCCCCACCCGCGCCGGGTCCACCAGCGCCACCCGCCGCAGCACCACCCCGGCCGCCTCCAGCTTCTGGATGCGCTTCCAGCACGGCGTGGGCGAAAGCCCCACCCGGTCCGCCATCTCGGCGATCGAAAGGGTGCAATCCTGCTGCAGCAGCCCCAGCAGCTTGCGGTCGATCTCGTCCATCACCAGCGGGGCTGGCCGTGCGCTATTGTCCGACATGGCGCGTAGGATAGCACCGTTTCACGCAAACTGAATGTTAAACTCCCGCCCCGCCGGGGAATGCCATGCCACCGCCGCCCCTTGGCGGAGACGCGCCGTCTCCCGGCCGCCCCCGGCCTGGCATGGGCTTGCAAACTTCGCCGCCGGGCCAATCCCCGCTTGCGCCACCGGCCCGCCGCCCGGACCATCCGGCCATCCCGTCGGGAGAAAGCCCATGTTCCAGTCCCACATTGTCGAAATCGCCGGCCGCGTCGCCGGCGCCGCCGTCGGCACCGCGGCCGGCCTGCGCTTCATCGCCATCGACCCCCGCCTGGAGGAGATCGACGGCAGCGCCTGGTCCTCCCTGGCCGCCCTGCACCACGCCGCGGACCACCTGCTCCGCCAGGGCAGCCTGCCCCGCCGGCCCTGTTGAAGACTAACGGTTAGCCCCCGGCACCCACAGCACATCCCCGGCACCCTTGCCGTTCAGCCACCGCCCGAGCACGAACAGGTGGTCCGACAGCCGGTTGAGGTAGCGCACCACCGCCGGGTTCACCTCCTCCACGTGCGAAAGCGCCACCACCCGCCGCTCCGCCCGCCGCACCAGCGTCCGCGCCAGATGCGCATGCGCCGCCCCGGCCGTCCCGCCCGGCAGCACGAAGCTCTTCAGCGCCGGCAGCACGGCGTTCATCTCCGCCACCTCGGCCTCCAGCCGCACCGAGGGCGCATCCGTCAGCCGCAGCCGCTCCCCGGCCGCCCCCGGCACGCACAGATCGGCGCCCACGTCGAACAGGTCGTTCATGATGCGCCCCAGCATCGCGTCCGCCTCGCCCTCGCAATGCAGCCGCAGCATGCCCAGCGCCGCATTGGCCTCGTCCACCTCGCCATAGGCTTCCACCCGCAGCGCATCCTTCGGCACCCGCGTGCCGTCCCCCAGGGAGGTCTCGCCCCCGTCCCCGCCCCGCGTCACCACCCGATCGATCCGCACCATCGCCGCCACTCCTGTTGGTTCAGATCAATCTGAATTCGATTTCGATCTCTACAATGTCCGGCACCAGCTTCCCGTCCCGCCGCGCCGGCGTGAACCGCCAGGTCAGGGCCTGCTCCCGCGCCGCCCGGTCCAGCGCCGCGGAGCCGGAAGACCGCACCACGATCACGTTCGCCACCCGGCCGGAGGTGTCCACGAAAAGCTGCAGCTTCACCATGCCGGCTTCCATCCGCAGCCCCGCCTCCAGCGGATAGACCGGCATCAGGTTGCCGCTGTCGGCGGTCGCCTTGCGGAAGCGCTTGTCCTCGGGGTCCAGCAGGTCGCCATGCGGCGGCTTGCCGGGGTCCCCCAGCCGCACCGCCGGCGGCCCGCCCGCGCGTGCCGGCGGCGAAGGGGGCAGTTCGATCCGCGGCTGC
>CANHCJ010000488.1 GCA_947458025.1 Rhodospirillales bacterium
AGGGGCGGGTAGGGGTAGGCGGCGCCGGCGAGCAGGGTGCCTTCCGTGAGGATCTGCCAGGCGAGCGGGTGGCCGGCGGGCAGGGATTCGCGGTTGCTGGCATCGGGCTGGCGCGGGGTGCGGGGCGGCAGGGGCAGGTGGGCGCCGATGAGCTTGGCGCGCTCGATGGCGGCCCAGCGGGAGATTCCCATGCTGGCGGCCACGGCATCCCAGCTGAGGCCCTGGCGGCGGAGGGTGGCGAGGACGGCGTCGCGCAGGCCGGTCCACACGAGTTGGTTAGGCATTCTGAGTTCTCCGGGGGTTCCTGGCCCGAAGATAGACACATCCACTAACATCTGTCAAGCGAAGTTAGGTTGATCGGTTAGGCGATGAGTCGTATGATGGGGGCATGAGCGACACATCCCAGGCTTCCGGGCGCAGCCCGATCGACGACATCGAGATCAACGGGCCGGCGCCCGGGGTGGGGGCGCGAATCCGCGCCGCACGCCAGGCGGCCGGGCTGACCCAGGCGCAGCTGGCCATGGCGGTGGGGGTGAGCCGCAGCGCGGTGGCGCAGTGGGAAACCGAGCGCGCCGGGCAGGTGGGGGTGAACCTGGCCAAGGTGGCCTCCATCCTGCGGGTTTCGACCGAGCACCTGCTGCGCGGGGCCTTCCCCACGGAGGGCGGCGGAGCGGCGGAAGATGCCTCTGAACTGGCGCTTTTGCGGCTTTTCCGGGTGTGCCACGCGGAGGATCGGCAGATCCTGCTGCGCATGGCCTCGCGCTTCGCGCGCCAGGCGGACCGGATGATGGCGGCCAGCGTGCGCGGGGCGGATTCGCCGCCGATGTGACCCGCCGGACCCGGCTTTTCGATGCGATGCCGTGCCGCGATGCCGCGGTGCGGCATTTTTTTGCCCCTGCCGGAGGGCAATCGCGAATTTGTGAATAATGATGAACGGGAGGTATCGGCGCCGCGTGCGATTGGGATGCTTCCGAAATAAGTGAGTGAAATCAGTGCCCTATCGACCGGTTAAGGGTTGATTAAGGGGTGTTGATGGGGGGTGAGGGCGGTTGCAATTACCGATCTGACGTCTCCGCGGGTGGGACGATCCGGATTTTGAGAGGACCCGCGATGGATTGTTGCTTGCCATGTATGTGGAGTTTCCGTTAGAAGGTGACCCACACACCTTTAACCCCTCAGAGGGCCGATACTGACATGGCTGATGTAACAGTTCTTGGCGCCGGTGGCGCGACAGTGACGATTTCCCTCACCTCGGCGCAGAACGCTGCGGCCGCGCAGAGCGCGGTGAACGTGATGAACGCGATGACGAAGACCGGCCTGATGGAGATGCAACTCCACACGGGCGCCGGCTCGCTGCCCGCGCCGCAGAACTTCCTGGCCGGCGCGATCTTCGAGGGCACCGGCTCCTCGGGCGGGTCGGGCGACCAGTACGTGTTCTTCGGCGCCACCGGCAAGGGCCAGAACATCGTCGGCGGCGGCGCGAATTTCCGCACCGTTGTGGTGGCCGGCAACGACTCCGACCTGGTGTATGCGAACTCCTCGCGCGACGGTCTGGTGTGGCTCGGCAAGAACAACGGCGGCGTGGCCAACTACGAAGGCAAGGTGACCATGTTCACCGAAGGCGGCGTGAACTGGCTCTCCACGGAAGCCGGCGCCACCAGCCACGTGACCCTGGGCGTCGGCGGCACCCTGCAGGTCGGTGACCTCGAGGGCAACGACGGCAAGTTCAGCATGGGCGCGGCGACGGTGAATGCGGCCGCCGACAGCACGGTGCTGGTGTATGGCCAGTCCACGACGGTGGGCACCACCATCAACCTGCAGGGCGACGGCGTGCTGGTGGCCCTGGAAGGGGCCGGCAGCGCCCTGATCAACCCGGGCTCGCACAACTCCACCGTGGTCGGCGACCCCGATGGCGGCACCGGCGCGGCGACGCTGTTCGGCGGCTCCGGCTCGCACCTGGTCGGCTACGGCCAGGGCCTGTTCATCGGCGGCTCGGCCGGTGGCAACCAGATGTTCTCCAGCACCGTGGCCGGCTCGGCGACGCTGCGTGCGGGTTCCTCCGCCAGCAGCAAGGCCGACCTTCTGGCCGCCGGGGGCAAGGGTCAGGTTCTGGATGCCGGCGCCGGCAACGCCACCCTGATCGCGACCGCCGACTTCGGCGCCACGGGCGGCAGCACCTTCATCATCGGTGCGGCGACGGTGAACGCCACCGGCTTCGACCTCGGCGGCAACACCTTCAACGTTTCCGGCGGCAACCACACCCAGACGTTCATCGACGGCCGCGATACCACGGCCGAGGGCACGCAGCTGGGCAACCAGTACTTCGACCTGGGCACCACGGGCGGCACGGTGGTGGTGACCGACTTCATCACCGGGCTGGACACCTTCCAGGTGACCCAGAACTTCAACATCTTCTTCTTCGCCCAGAGCGAGACGCAGGAGACCGAGACGACCATCCTGGTGCTCGACGGCGGCGCGACCTACGCCTTCTTCGACGCCACTGCGGACGGCGTGCAGGACATCTTCAACACCGACGTCACCAAGGTGGGCTGATCCAGCCCTTCGGGTCGCCCGCAAGGGCGATCCGGAACGACGATGCGACAGCGGGCCGCCCTTCGGGGCGGCCCGTTTCGTTTGGGGCTGGCCCCGTATGGGGCGAGGGCGGCGACGTGGTGCCCAGGCAGCGGGACCTGGGTAGCGGAACCCAGGTGGAGGCGCGAGTGCGCCGTGGCGCCGCGCGCAACGGGGGCGGCGCGGGCCCGCGCTGCGCGGCCGCTTGGTGGGATGCCTGGGGGGAGGTGCGGCGGGGGATCCGCCGCAGGCGCGGCCGCGGCCGGGCGTTACTCGGGCTGCAGCATCCGGTGCCAGGTGTTGATCCGCACCGTGAGCTGGCGGCGGGCCTGGGAGGAGGGCAGGTGCAGCACCGCCTCGCCGTTCGTCCAACGCCAGGATTCGGAGCCGGCGGATTCGATGTTGTGGAATCCGTCGCCGATCGCCGGGCCGTCGAGCGGGACCGGCGCGTCATCCAGCAGCAGGGAGCGGATGGCCACGCCGAAGCGGCGGGTGCGGGCGCGCTCGGCCTCCGTGGTGTTGGCCGGCAGGCCGCGCGGCGAAAGCAGGCGCACGATGGTGGTGCCGGCGGGCAGCATCACGTCCCAGGTGGTTTCGTCGCTGCCGTCGAGCAGGGGGAGGGTTTCGCCCTTCACCACCACGCGCAGGGCGGGCTGGGGCTCGGCATCGGCCTCGGCTGCGGCGGGCTCG
>CANHCJ010000489.1 GCA_947458025.1 Rhodospirillales bacterium
AGCAACCTCCCCGCGCCGGCTCCTCCCGCAAGGCACCGCCCGGCAAGCCGCCGGCGGCCAAGGCGCCCAAGCCCAAGCCTCCCACGGCCAAGGCCCCGAAGGCCACGGCAGCGAAGGCCACGGCGGCCAAGCCGGCGGTGAAGCCCACGCCCGGCAAGGCGCCGCCCGGCAAGAAGAAGCCCTCAGGCGCCAAGCGCGGGCTGACGGTGATGGTCCGCACCGGCCGCGGCCGCACCACGGCCAGCCAGCAATGGCTGAAGCGCCAGCTGAACGACCCCTACGTGGCCGCGGCGCAGGCCCAGGGCTGGCGCTCCCGCGCCGCGTTCAAGCTGATCGAGATGGACGACCGCTACCAGCTCATCAAGCCAGGCCAGCGGGTGCTGGATCTCGGCGCCGCCCCCGGCGGCTGGTGCCAGGTGGCGCGCAAGCGCGGGGCCGGGCCGGTGGTGGCACTGGACCTGCTGCCGGTGGACCCGATCGCCGGCGTGACCATGCTGCAGGGCGACTTCAACGACCCCGACATGCCCGCCCGGCTGGAGGCGGCGCTGGGCGGCAAGGCAGACCTGGTGCTGTCGGACATGGCGCCCAACACCACCGGGCACAACGCCACCGACCACCTGCGCATCATCGCGCTGGCGGAGCTGGCGCTGGAATTCGCGGTGAAGGTGCTGGCCCCGGGCGGCGCCTTCGTGGCCAAGGTGTTCCAGGGCGGGTCGGAAAAGCAGATGCTGGCGCCGATGAAGCAGCTGTTCGCCAGCGTGCGCCACGCCAAGCCGCCGGCCAGCCGCAAGGAGAGCAGCGAGCTGTATGTGGTGGCCACGGGGTTCCGGGGGTAGCGGGGGCCGCTTCCAATCTGGTATTACCTTGCATGAGGCTGGTAATACCGGGGTGGCGATGTCCACGACCATGACGAGCAAGGGCCAGGTGACCGTGCCCAAGGCCGTGCGCGAGGCGCTGGGCCTGGCGCCCGGCAGCGCGGTGGCCTTCGAGATGGATGCCGAGGGCCGCGTGCTGGTCCGCAAGGCCGAGGGGGCCCCCGCACCCTCCCGCTTCGCACGGCTGCGGGGCAGCGCGGGCGCGGGCATGACCACCGACGAGGTGATGGCGCTGACCCGTGGCGAGTGACGCCACGCTGGTGGATACCAACGTGCTGCTGGACCTCGTGACGGACGATCCGCGCTGGGCCGGATGGTCGCTGCGGGCGCTGGAACAGGCGGCGCTGCGCGGGCGGCTGGTGATCAACGACGTGATCTATGCCGAGCTTTCCGTGCGCTATGCGCGGATGGAGGCGCTGGACGCGATGCTCGCCCAGGCCGGGCTGGTGCTGGAGGCGCTGCCGCGCCCGGCGCTGTTCCTGGCCGGCAAGGCGTTCGCGGCCTATCGCCGGCGCGGCGGCGGGCGCACCGGCGTGCTGCCGGATTTCTTCATCGGGGCGCATGCCGCCGTGGCCGGGCTGACGCTGCTGACGCGCGATGCCGGGCGCTACCGCAGCTACTTCCCCACCGTGGACGTGCTGGCCCCGGCCTGACGCACCGGCGCCGGCGGTCATGCAGATGCCACCCAACGCCGCTTGCTTCGGCCGGGGCATGAGAGTAGGGAGGGCCGCCAAGGTTGCGGAAAGGTCCGGCCATGGCACCCCCTGATTCTCATGCTTCCACCCTCCCTGCCGCCGGCTCGGGGGTGGTTTCGCGCATCGCCGAGGCGCTGGCCTTCGACGACGTGCTGCTGGTGCCCGGATATTCCGAGGTGCTGCCCACCGCGGTGCGCACCCACTCGCGCCTCACGCGCACCATTTCGCTGAACATTCCGCTGGTGTCCTCGGCCATGGATACCGTCACCGAAAGCGGCATGGCCATCGCCATGGCCCAGCACGGCGGCATCGGGGTGATCCACAAGAACCTCGAGGTGGAGGAACAGGCCGCCCAGGTGCGGCGGGTGAAGAAGTTCGAATCCGGCATGGTGGTGAACCCGATCGCCATCCACCCCGACATGACCCTCGCCGAAACCCGCGCCCTGATGGCGCTGCACAACATCAGCGGCTTCCCCGTGACGGAACGCGAGACCGGCCGCCTGGTGGGCATCCTCACCCACCGCGACGTGCGCTTCGCCACCGACCCCAATCTGCGCGTCTACGAGCTGATGACGCGCGAGAACCTGGTGACGGTGCGCGCCGAGGAGGCGGCCGAGCAGGCGCGCGGCCTGCTGCACAAGCACCGCATCGAGAAGCTGCTGGTGGTGGACGACCAGTACCGCTGCGTCGGCCTGATCACCGTGAAGGACATGGACAAGGCCCAGGCCCACCCGCTCGCCAACAAGGACGAGCTGGGCCGGCTGCGTGTGGCCGCGGCCTCCGGCGTGGGGGACGAAGGCCACGCCCGCTCCGAGGCGCTGATCGCCGCCGGGGTGGACGTGGTGGTGATCGATACCGCCCATGGCCATTCCAGCGGCGTGGTGAAGGCGGTGGAGCGGATCAAGAAACTGTCCAACGCGGTGCAGGTGATCGCCGGCAACGTCGCCACCCCCGAAGGCGCCCAGGCGCTGATCGACGCGGGCGCCGACGCGGTGAAGATCGGCATCGGCCCCGGCTCCATCTGCACCACCCGCGTGGTGGCCGGCGTGGGCGTGCCGCAGTTCACCGCCGTGCTGGAAACCGCCGAAGTGTGCCGCGCCGCCGGCGTGCCCGCCATCGCCGATGGCGGCATCCGCACCTCGGGCGACATCGTGAAGGCGATCGGCGCCGGAGCCGACGCCGTGATGATGGGCAGCGTGCTCGCCGGCACCGACGAAGCGCCGGGCGAAGTGTTTCTGTATCAGGGTCGTAGCTACAAATCCTACCGCGGTATGGGAAGCATGGGGGCCATGGCCCGCGGCTCCGCCGACCGCTACTTCCAGCAGGACATCAAGGACACGCTGAAGCTTGTTCCCGAAGGCATCGAAGGGCGCGTGGCCTACAAGGGGCCCGTGGCCGCGGTGATCCACCAGATGGTCGGCGGGCTGCGGGCCGGCATGGGATACACCGGCAGCGCCACCGTCGCCGACCTGCAAACCAACGCCCGCTTCCGCCGCATCACCAACGCCGGCCTGCGCGAAAGCCACGTCCACGACGTCGCCATCACCCGCGAAGCACCCAACTACCGGCAAGACTGAGGCCCAACGGTCGTGCGGCTGAAGGAAGGCGAGGGGCTTTGCCCCTCGACCCCAGCAGGGGCTTTGCCCCTGCACCCCACTGGGGCCTCAGGCCCCAGACCCCTTCCT
>CANHCJ010000490.1 GCA_947458025.1 Rhodospirillales bacterium
CGCCTCCGCCAGCCGCCCGCCCAGCGCCCGCCCGCTGGCGCCGCGCTCGGCCAGCACGTCCAGCATCACCTTGGCGATCAGCGCGCAGGCCAGCAGCCCCCGCCACAGCACCGGGCGAGACTGCGGCGCCATGCCCTCGAACAGCCGCAGCGCCGGGCGCATCAGCCGCGCCGTGGCGTGCGCCGGGTCCTTCTGCTCGGTCCGGAAATCCCCATAGCGCTTCAGCGCCAGGCGCCCCTCGGCATCGCGCACCAGCAGCGCATCCACGATCGCCTCCAGCTCGTCGGTGTAGAAATGCTGGATGTGCTCCACCGGCTCATGCGCCACGCGATACGCCTGCCCCTCCGCCGGGTGCAGGTAGTCGTAGCGCAGGGCGGGCGCACCCTTCACCAGGTCGAACGGGCCCGACAGCACGTCGCGGTACATCTTCGCCAGCACGTAGGCCGCCTGCACCCGCGCATCCAGCGAGAAATCCAGCCGCGTCAGCTTCTCCATCATCATCCGGTGGCAGGCCAGCGGGCGCAGCACGCGGAAGATGGTGCTGATCAGGTAGTGGTCCTCCGGCCCCGTCATCCAGGAATCGGGCCCCGCCCCCAGCCGCCCGGCCGCGCCCGCCTGCGCCATGTTGGCGATGCGCCCGAAGGTCATCTCCATCACCTCGCCGGTCAGGAACAGCACCGGCTCCACCTCGTCGTACAGCCGCTTGCGCGCCTCCCACTCGTAGCGCGTGCGCGCATCCTGCAGCCGCCCCTCCGAGCCCAGCTGCGCCTCCAGCCGCTTCAGCTGCGCGGCGGCCTCCGCCTTGTGCTGCTCCAGCCGCCGCGCGCTCCAGAACGCCCACGCCGCCCCGCCGGCCGAAACCAGCGCGGCCCCCAGCGAAAAGGCGGTGCCTGCATCCGCCATCTCAGTACATCGTGTCCTTCAACCGCTGCGGCGCGATCTTGTCATAGGCCGCGCCGTCGAACTCGCCCTTGGTGATGTCCTCCAGGATGCGCCCGTTACTCGGCAGCGCCGTGCGCTCGATCTGCGCCGCGGGGTCCCACAGCCGGCTGCGCATCAGCGCCTTGGCGCACTGGAAGAAGCAGTACTGCACCTTCACCACCAGCACGCTCTTGGGCAGCTGGTTGTTCACCACGAACCGCGCCAGCAAGGCCGGGTCCACGCTGATCTGCGCCGTGCCCACCACCCGCAGCGTCTCGCCCACGCCCGGGATCAGGAACAGCAGCGTCACCCGCGGATCGGTCACGATGTTGCGCAGGTTGTCGATCCGGTTGTTGCCGCGCCGGTCCGGCAGCAGCAGCGTGTGCGCGTCCTGGATCTCCACGAACCCCGGCGCATCCCCGCGCGGCGTGATCTCCACCGTCTCCCCCACCGTCGCCAGCACGCAGAACGGCGAGGCGCGGATCAGCGCCTGGTAATGCGGGTGCAGACGGTCCACCTGCTTGGTCACCGCCGCCCCCGCGGGCTCGCCATACAGCGCCCGCAGGCTTGCGATATCGCGAATGATGTGGTCGGGATTGTCCATGACGCCTGTTTCCGTGGTGACGGGGTTTCTGGGGTGCGGCAAGACCACGCTCATCGGCCGTCTGCTGCCTGACCCCAGGCTCGCCGACACGGCGGTGATCGTCAACGAATTCGGCGAGGTCGCGCTGGATCACGAGCTGATCGCCAGCTCCAGCGAATCCCTGCTCCAGCTCACCACCGGCTGCCTGTGCTGCGCCGTGCGCACCGACCTGGTGCGCACCCTGCTGGAACTCGCCGCCCGCCGCGAAGCCGGCGAGATCGCCTTCGCCCGCGTGCTCATCGAAACCTCGGGCCTGGCCGACCCCGCCCCCATCCTCGCCGCGATCATGAGCGACAGCGCGCTGGCCGGCAGCTTTACCATCGGCGCGGTGGCCACCCTGGTCGATGCCGAACTCGGCGAGGCCACGCTGGAACGCCACCCCGAAGCCCGCCGCCAGGTCGCCATGGCCGACCGCATCCTGCTCACCAAGACCGACCGCGCCACCCCCAGCGCCGCGCTCCGCGCCCGCCTCGCCGCCCTCAACCCCGCCGCCCAGCCCATCCAGGGCCCCGTCGACGCCGCCTGGCTGCTCGCCCCGGCCGCCCGCCTGCCGCAGGAATTCCCCCCCGTCGCCCTGCACACCGCCGCCATCACCGCCCCCACCATCCGCCGCACCGAACCCGTGCCGGCACTCGCCCTCACCCTGCTGATCCAGGCCCTGGCCGAGCATTGCGGCCCCCGCCTGCTGCGCCTGAAGGGCCTCGTCGACCTCGCCGAATCCCCGGGCCGCCCCGCCCTCATCCACGGCGTGCAGCACGTCTTCGCGGCGCCGGAGCTCCTCCCTGCCTGGCCCAGCGAGGACCGTACCACCCGCATCGTCCTGATCGGCGAGGCCCTGCCCCCCCATTCCGCCGCCCGCCTGCTCGATGCCATCATCGCCGAGGTCAACGACGAAACCGCCCGCCAGGAACGCTGATGCACCCCCCCGACCACGTCCTGCACGACCGCCGCATCTTCACCGCCGCCGCCATGCGCGCCGTCCCGGTGCACGACACCGGCGAGCCCCTGGTGCGCCTCTCGCCGGAGCCCGGCCTCGTCTTCGGCCCGCCGCTGCCCTACGCCTGGCTGCGCCAGGGCACGCTCGCCCGCCTGCGCCAGGCCGTCCGCGCGCTGCGCGCCGAAGACCCGCTCGCCACGCTGCAGCTCCTTTACGCCTACCGCTCGCTCACCGCCCAGCGCGAGGGCTTCGCCGCCTCCCGCGCCCGCGCCGAAGCCGCCCACCCCGGCTGGACCGCCGAGGCGCTGGACGAGGAAGCCCACCTCTTCGCCGCCCTCCCCGACGTCGCCGGCCACCCCACCGGCGGCGCGGTGGACGTCACCATCCTGCGCCACGGCACGCCGCTGGACATGGGCACCGGCTACGGCGACTGGGCCTCGCCGCTGATCTTCACCTACGCCGAGGGCCTCACCCCGGCGCAGCAGGAAAACCGCGCCCTCCTGCGCCGCGCCATGGTCGCCGCCGGCTTCGCCCCGTTCAACGGCGAGTGGTGGCACTTCTCCTACGGCGATCGCGAATGGGCCCTGGTCTGGGGGGCGCCGGCCGCGCTCTACACCCAGGTGGCGGAGCCGGAGTAAGAGCCCGTTTGATAACTCTACTCTGGCGGTCATCCGACGGCGGTTTCCTGCGCTCCGGTGCTCACGGCCTCCAGGCCGCTCCGCTCCGGTGCTCGAAAACCACCGCCGGCCG
>CANHCJ010000491.1 GCA_947458025.1 Rhodospirillales bacterium
CCCCATGCCCAACTACCGCCGCACCCGCATCCCCGGCGGCACCTACTTCTTCACCGTCACCCTGGCCGACCGGTCCTCCGACCTCCTGACCCGCGAGATCGACACATTGCGCACCGCCGTGCAGGCAACCCGCGCCAGGCTGCCGTTCCGAACCGAAGCCTGGGTCATCCTGCCGGACCACATGCACTGGCTCTGGACCCTGCCGGAGGGCGATGCCGACTTTCCCGCCCGCTGGCAGCGCATCAAGGGCGGCTTTGCCCGCGCGGTCACGGCCGCCGGCCCCGTCTGGCAACGCGGCTACTGGGAGCACACCATCCGCAACGAGACCGATTTCGCGGCGCACATGGACTACATCCACTTCAACCCGGTGAAGCACGGCCTCGCCGCCCATCCGGCGGACTGGCCCCACTCATCCTTCCACGCCTGCGTCGCCCGCGGCCTCTACCCGCAAGGCTGGCGCCCCCCCCCAACCCCGTAGGGCGGGCTTCAGCCCGCCGCGCTCTCTTCCGATGTCGCCACGCCCACCCCCGACGCCACCTGAACGATACTCGCCCGCTCGTTCAACTCCCCTACATCAAACCCCGCCAGCCGCTTGTACCCCGCCGCCGCCGCCTCCAACTCCTCCGCACTCAACACATCCTCGATCCGCGCGAACCCTTCCGGCGCCCGTTCCTGCACCATCTGCATCACCTGCTCCGGCCCATTCCCCCGATTGGCCAGCACAATGCGCGCCGTCGCCGGCCGCCGCTCCGCCTCATAGGCCTCCAGCGCCGCCACCCCCACCCCGTGCCGCAGGAACTCCCGCGTCAGCACCCGCGCATCCAGGATCCCCTGGGAGGCCCCGTTGCTCCCGATCGGGTACATCGGATGCGCCGCATCCCCCAGCAGCGTGGCCCGCCCATGCGTCCAGCGCGGCAGCGGATCGCGATCCACCATCGGATACTCGTACACCCGCCCCGCCCCCGCGATCAGCCCCGGCACATCCAGCCAGTCGAACCGCCAGCCCGCGAAATCCGGCGCGAAATCCGCCAGCTCCGCCGCCCGGTTCCAGTCCTCCCGCCGCCAGGCGTGGTCGGTCCTGAACTTCTTCTCTGCGATCCAGTTTACCAGCGACCGCCCCTGCGCATCCGCCTCGGCCGAGATCGGGTAGGCGACGAATTTCTGGAACTCGTGCCCGGCCATGATCATCGTCCGCCCACCCAGGAACGGCGCCGCCTCCGTCGTGCCGCGCCACAGGATCGCCCCGTTCCAGATCGGCGGCCCCTCCCCGGGGTAGAACGAAGCCCGCAGCGCCGAGTGGATCCCATCCGCCCCCACCAGCACCGCCCCGCGCGCCTCGCCCGCCGCCGCACCGCCGCGCCGGTCCGAGAACCGCGCCACCACCCCGTCCCCGTCCTGCTCCACGCCGGCCAGGTGATGCCCCATCCGCACCGCCCCCTCGCCCAGCCGCTCGCGCACCGCCGCCAGCAGGATCATCTGCAGCGCCCCGCGATGGATCGAGAATTGCGGCCAGCGATACCCCGCCGCCAGCCCGCGCGGCTCGCGCCAGATCAGCTGCCCATGCCGCGAGTGATAGGCCAGCGCCGCGGTCGGAATCGCGGTCGCCGCCAGCCGCTCCAGCAGCCCCAGCTCCGCCAGCTCGCGCACCGCATGCGGCAGCACGTTGATCCCCACCCCCAGCGGCGCCAGCGACTCGACGCTCTCGTACACCCGGCAGCCAATCCCCGCCTGGTGCAGGCTCAACGCCAATGTCAGCCCCGCGATGCCCGCCCCGGCAATGACCACGTCCATCTTGAGCCCTCCCCGCGCCGCCGCGTCGTTTCCACGCGCCCTCGCCCCCGTCAAGCGCCGGCTTGCCGCAGCACAGGGCAGGAAAACTTCGGAACGATGCATTATTGGGCATTGCTTGCACGCGCGTCACGCGGCAGAAAGGTACAAGGCAAACACCCCCCAACGATCCGGGGGAGAAAAAGGGAGGTTCCGATGCGTCTCATAAGGACGATTCTGTCGGCCGCTGCGGCCGGGCTGGTGGCGCTTGCCGCCGGCGCGATGCAGCCGGCCATGGCCCAGCCCACCATCAAGATCGCCTACACCGATCCGCTGTCGGGCCCCTTCGCCCAGGTCGGCGACGCCAACCTGAAGCAGATGCAGTACATCATCGACCACATCAACGCGAAGGGCGGCGCCCTGGGCCGCAAGTTCGAGCTGGTGCCGTTCGACAACAAGTCCCAGCCGTCCGACGCGCTGATCGCGCTGAAGAACGCCACCGACCAGAACATGCCGTTCATCATGCAGTGCAGCGGCTCCAACATCGCCGCCGCCCTGATCGACGGCGTCAACAAGCACAACGACCGCAACCCCGACAACCGCATCATCTACCTCAACTGCGGCGCGGTCGCGACCGAACTCACCAACGAGCAGTGCAGCTTCTGGCACTTCCGCTTCGACCTGAACGTGGCCCAGAAGGCCGAGGTGATGGTCAAGGCCCTGCCCAAGACCACCACGAAGGTCTACCTGCTCAACCAGGACTACCTCTTCGGCCAGTCCGTGCAGCGCGACGTCACCGCCTTCATCAAGAAGAACCGGCCCGACATCCAGATCGTCGGCGACGAGCTGATCCCGCTCGGCAGAATCCAGGACTTCTCGCCCTACATCACCAAGATCAAGGCCTCCGGCGCCCAGGCCCTGCTCACCGGCAACTGGGGCCCGGACATGAACCTGCTCATCAAGGCAGGCATCGATGCCGGCATCGACCTCAACTACTACACCTTCTACGCCCACCTCGCCGGCGGCCCCACCGCCATCGGCCCGGGCGGCGAGAACAAGGTGTTCGCCGTGATGAGCTTCGGCGAGAACATCGCCCCCGAGATCGGCAACAAGGAAGCGGAGGACTGGACCAACGGCTTCCGCGCCAAGCACAACTTCGACTTCTCGGCCGCCGTCTTCCGCACGATCTTCGAGCATGTCCAGGCCGCGATCATCAAGGCCGGCTCGGTGGAGGCCTTCAAGGTCGCCACCGCCATGGAAGGCCAGGCCATGAAGGACTTCCTCGGCTACGACACGCTGATGCGCAAGGATGATCACCAGATCATGACCGCCTACTACGTGGGCGTCTTCAAGCGCGGCGTGAAGTACGACGCGGAAAAGACCGGCCTCGGCTGGGCCACTGCCGCCACCATCAAGATGGACGAAGTGCAGCAGCCCACCTCCTGCCGGATGCGCCGCCCGCGCGGCTGATCCACCC
>CANHCJ010000492.1 GCA_947458025.1 Rhodospirillales bacterium
GCTCTGCCCGGCCTCGCAGCTGCCGCTGCTCTGCGGCGCCGCCGACGGGCCCTCCCCCCTCGCGGCCGCGCGCGGCTTCGCCCAGTCCCTCGCGGTCTGCGGCCTGCTTGAACGCCCGCGCATCGGCCGCCTGCAGCGCCGCGCCCCCGGCTCCGATCCCCTGGCCACGCACCGCCTGGTGGACGATGGCCGCGTGCTGCGGCTGGAGCGGCAGCGCTTCGTGGCGGCATAGGCCCCGCTCCGTCCGCCCGGCGCGCGCTGGTTGCACGCCCGCAAGGCGGTGGCGATGATGCGCCGCCCCCGCCCAGGAGCCGCGCCATGAACGCCCAGCCCGAAGCCCTCGCCCCGGCCCTGCCCGGACGGCGCAACCGCATCCAGGGCATCGCCTGGCAGTCCCAGAACGCCAACCAATGGTGCTGGGCCGCCTGCTGCGTCATGATCGCCGAAGCCCTCGGCCTCTCCCGCCTGCCCGGGGGCCTGCCGCTCACCCAATGCGGCGTCGTCGCCCTCACCCTCGGCCGCGCGCCGGAAACCCTCTGCCGCCGGCCCGCAAACCGCCTCTCCGGTGCCTGCGCAAACCTCGACTGCACCGAGGACGGCGCGCGCGAGATCGGCGGCGTGGTCAGCGAAACCCTGCGCCGCATGCTCCCGCCCGACATGCCCGTGGCCCACAGCATCCACGGCCTGGAGCGCATCGACGACGCCGAGATCCGCGCCATGATCGACCGCGGCCACCCCGTCGCCGTGCTCTGCGAAATGCCCACCGCCGGCGGCGGCAGCCGCAACCACTACGTGCTGATCATCGGCTACGACACCGGCCGCGGCGAATACACCGTCTGGGACCCCGACCCGAGCCACGGCCTGCGCCGGATCAGCCGCGGCCGCTGGTACGAGCTGGGCACCTGGGTCGGCGCCGTGGTCCTGCGCGACCCAGGCTGAGCGCCGCTCAAGCCTTCCGGCGGAACCCCGGCCTCCCCTCATCCTCGTCGTCCGGCGCCTCGATCCGCGCGATCGCCTCGCGCGGCAGGCTCGCCTCGCTGCCGGAATGCTCGGCCTTGGCCAGCCGCACCCGCGCGCGCACCTCCGGCATCGCCGCAAGCCCCGCCCACACCGCCGCCGCCATGCGCTCGCTCGCCGCGCTGTCGGCGCGGAAATGCACCCCGGCCATCTCGCGGTTCAGCGCGATCCGCGCCGCCAGCACCTGCGCCCGCGCCCCCAGCGCCGGCGCCACCTCGGCCACCGCCGCGGCCAGCAGATGCGCCTGCAGCCCATGCCCGCTGGGGTAGGAGGGATGGCGCGGCGTCACCACCACCGTGTCGATCGAAGGGATCACCTGCACCGGCCGCGCCCGCATGTACTGCCGCTTGAACCGCCGTGCCGCCAGCGCCCCCACCCGCAGGCACAGCTCCAGCAGGAACTGCGTCTCCCGCCGCACCGAGGCGGAGCAGGTGGCAAGCTTCATGAAATACGGCACCACGCTGCCCACCTGATAGGCGATCTCCGCCCGCCGCCCGGCATCGATGGTCTGCTGCTTCAGCACCAGCAGCGCCTCCACATCGGCCGCCAGCGCCGCCTGCGCCGCCTGCCGCTCCGCGCGGCTCGCCCCCTCCGGCACATGCCCCGGCGGCGGCCCGGGATCGGCCGGCCCGCCCTCGCGCAGCGTGTCCCCGGCGGCGAACTCCATGGCGATCCGGTCCACCTCGATCGCCGGGTCCCACCCATCGGCCGGAAAGCTGGCCCCGGTCACGAATCGCGGCGTGCCCATCGTGTCGAACACCGCATCCCAGCCCGGCAGCGGCCCGGGGCTGAACGGCACCGCCCCGCGCGGCGGCGACAGCAGCCCGCGCTTCACCGCCCCGCCCATCCGCCCGCCGCCGTCGGTCTCCCCGCCGCCGTCGTTCTCGCCACCGCCATCGTTCTCGCCGCCACCGTCGGTCTCGCCGCCGCGCCAGAAATTGCTTGTCATCGTCGTGTCCACCGTTGCGTTCGGGAAAATCAGGGGTTGAAGCCGGCGGCAATCAGGTGCCCGCCATATTCCTCGCGCCGCGCCTCGCTGCCGAAGGGGCTGTTGCGCACCGAGTTCGCCACGCGCTGCGCCGGCGCCACCGCCAGCGCCATGCGCGCCACGTCGCGCGCCTCCGCCGCCCGCCCGGAAGCCGCCAGCGCGGCCGCGGTCCAGCGCATGGTCGCCACGAACACGCCGGATTCCGCCAGCGCCCGGCGCCCCCAGGCGGCGGCCTCGTCGTAGTTGCGCGAGGCGTACTGCGCCACGCACATCGCGGAGTAGAAGTCGTGCGCCCGCCGGTCGCGCGGCGAGAGGTCCAGCGCCCGCTGCACCCGCCGGATCGCCTCCTGCGGCTCGTTGTCATAGGCGAAGGTGTAGCTGCTCCACAGCCAGCTGTGCGCCGCCCCCGGCGCCACGTCCAGCGCGCGCTCAAACAGGTCCCGCGCCCCCTGGTAGTCGCGATGCAGCAGCGCCCGCCGATGCCCGTACAGCACCAGCGCGCGGATATTGTCCCGGTCCAGCGCCAGCGCCAGCCTTGCCAGCCGCTCCGGCTCCTGCCGCCCGCCATTGTCGTACGGCAGCCAGCCCTGGTTCATCGAAACGCCCTGCCAGTCCGCCTGCAGCGCATAGGCCTCGGCGTATTCCGGCTCCTCGCGCACCGCCTCGTCCAGCAGCCGCTTCGCCTCCGCGAAACTGTCCCGCTCCAGCGACTGCAGGTGCTCGCGCGCCAGCAGGATCTTCTCGTACACCGTCAGCGCCTCGGGCCGTTGCCCGCGAATGCGCCGCAGCTCCAGGTCGCGCACCCGCGGCGCCAGCGTGTTGACGATCTGCGCCACCAGCCGGTCCTGGTCGGCGAAGCCCAGCGCGGCCGAGGTATCGTGGCTGCGCGCCCACACCACCGCCCCGGTGCGCGCATCGGCCAGCTCGGTGGTCAGCCGCAGCGCATCGCCGCGCCGCCGCATCGCCCCGCGCACCACATAGCGCGCGCCCAGCTCCCGCCCCACCTGGCGCAGATCCGCCTGCGGGTCGCGATACGCCAGGGTGGAGCCGTGCGAGATCACCTGCAGCTCGCGCAGCCCGGCCAGCTGGCACACCGTGTCGATCAGGATGCCGTCGGCCAGGTGGCTCGGCACCGCCTCCTCGCCCAGCTGCGCGAAGGGCAGCACCGCCACCGCCGGCGGCGCCCCCAGCGGCACCGGCGACGCCTGGCCCCCCGCCGGCCCCGGGGCGGA
>CANHCJ010000493.1 GCA_947458025.1 Rhodospirillales bacterium
CGGTCAGCCCGATCGGCGCCGCCAGCCGCAGCACCTCCGGCCCGCCGCCGGGGTTCAGGAACCCGGTGCCCCACAGCTCCTCCTCGATCCCCAGCCGCGCCGGCGGCCACAGCGAGGCCGGATGCGAAGCCGCCTCGGGCTCCGCCTCCGCCGCCACGGCCGCCACCCCCGCCGCCGCCGGCCCGGCCACGGGCGAAAGCGGCCCCTCCGCGCCGTGGCGCAGGCGCACCAGCCAGTTGCGCAGCGCGGAAAGATGCATGCAGGGATCCCGGGCTTAACGCCGCAAAGCTGCCAAGCCGACGTGAACAAACCATTGACACTCCTGGCCCCCCGCCCGCCACGCCTTGACGGAACCGCCCGTCAGGCCGATGTGGCACCCGTCAGCGGGAGACAGGGCGATGGCGGGCGCGCCGCAGGAAACAGGCCGGGGGGCGGGCTACGGCCTGCTCGGGTTCCTGATGATGTCGTTCTTCGTGCTCGGCCTCACCGGCCTGCTCGCCGCCCATGTCGCGCCCCTCCCGCTCGACCGCGCCCTCCAGCGCGAGGCCGTGTTCGATGAGGCGCTGGCCGCCGCCCGCGCCGGCAACCAGGCCGCGCTGGAGGCCCTGCGCCCGCGCCTGGGCGACAGCGCCCGCAACATCCTGCCCGCCGGCCCCGATTTCGAGGCCAAGGTCGCCGCCGAGCGCACCGCCATGCGCGCCCGCCGCCTCGCCGAGGCCGAGGCCACCGCCACCCGCCTGCGCTGGATGGTGATCCTGGTCACCTTCCTGGCCGGCGGCTTCGGCGCCGCGATGATGCTGGCCGCCTCGCGCGGCACCGCCCGGGTTGCGCGCACGCCCGAAATCGGCTAACGCCCCGCCCCATGTTCGGCACCACCACCCGCACCACTACCAAAACCACCCCCATCCGGGTGTCCCTGGTGCGCGCGCGCTGAACGTCTTCCACCGCCGCATTCCACAGGCCCCGCCGAGCAGGACGGGGCCTTTTTCATGACATGGCCCCTCCCTCCCGGCACCACGAGGAGAGAGACACCATGAGCCCCTACGACCAGCAAAACCTGGCCCAATCGCAACGCCCCGCTGCCGCCCAACAAGCCGGCGCCCGCCCGGCCACCGTCGCCGTCGTCGGCGCCACCGGCGCGGTCGGCACCGAGATGCTGCGCGTGCTGGAGGCGCGCGGCTTCCCCGTCGCCGAGATCCGTCTGCTCGCCTCCGCCCGCTCCGCCGGCACAAGCATGGAGTTCCGCGGCGAACAGGTCCCCGTCGCCGAGCTCACCGAAGCCGTCTTCCAGGGCGTGGACGTCGCCCTCTTCTCCGCCGGCGGCGAACGCTCGCGCCGCTTCGCCCCCGCCGCGGTGCGCGCTGGCGCGGTCGTGATCGACAACTCCTCGGCCTTCCGCATGGCGCCCGACGTCCCGCTGGTGGTGCCGGAGATCAACCCCGGCGCGCTCTCCGCCCACACCGGCATCATCGCCAACCCCAACTGCGCCGCCATCATCGCCGGCATGGCGCTCTGGCCGCTGCACCAGGCCAACCCGATCCGCCGCGTCGTCGTCACCACCTACCAGGCCGCCTCCGGCGCCGGTGCGGCGGCGATGCAGGAACTGATCGACGCCACCCGCGCCAGCCTCGAAGGCCGCCCCTTCACCCCCAGCGTGATGCCGCACCCCTACGCCTTCAACCTGTTCAGCCACAACACCGCCATCGACCCCGAGACCGGCTACAACGACGAGGAAACCAAGGTCATCCGCGAGCTGCGCAAGATCTTCGCCGAGCCGGAACTGCGCGCCACCGCCACCTGCATCCGCGTC
The DNA here is from genome assembly GCA_947458025.1 of Rhodospirillales bacterium. Taxonomy (GTDB): domain Bacteria; phylum Pseudomonadota; class Alphaproteobacteria; order Acetobacterales; family Acetobacteraceae; genus CAMDGX01. The sequence goes on from CANHCJ010000493.1 coordinate 1,811, forward strand.
CCGGTCCTGCGCGCCCACTCGATCGCGCTGAACGTCACCTTCGACCGCCCCATGCCCCCCGCCGAGGCCCGCGAGCTCCTCGCCGCCGCCCCCGGCCTCGCCCTGGTCGACGACGCCGCCCGCAACCACTTCCCCATGCCCAACGAAGCCACCGGCCAGGACAACATCCTCGTCGGCCGCATCCGCGAAGACCTCTCCGACGGCTCCGGCCGCTCCCTGGCCCTCTTCGTCGCCGGCGACCAACTCCTCAAGGGCGCCGCCCTCAACGCCGTCCAGATCGCGGAAATGGTGCGCACCTAAGCGCAGTGCCCCCACCCCCACTTCCCTCCCCCCGCAAGCGGGGGGAGCCGGAGGGGGGCGTCCCCTCACCAACCCATCCCCGATCCCCCCACCCACCCCCCCAAAAAGGCCAAGGCAGCCGAAGCGGAGCCTCACCCCACCTCTGGCCCCCGACCCTCCTGAATCTCCGCCATAATCCGCGTCACCACCCCCTCCGCCTCCCGCATCACCTCCGCCGCAGCGAACCGCACCACCCGCCACCCCATCCGCGTCAGCACCGCATCCCGCGCCGCATCCGCCGCCCGCGCCGCGTCCGCCCCATGCGTCCCCCCATCCACCTCCACCGCCAGCCGCAACTCCAGGCACGCGAAATCCAGCACGAAGGGCGGCACCGGATGCTGCCGCCGAAACCGCACCCCTAGCGCCTCCCCCCGCAGGAACCCCCACAACCGCCGCTCCGGCGGCGTCATGTCCCGCCGCAACGCCCGCGCCCGCCGGCTGAACCCACCCCGCATCCCGCCCTCCGAGCCCCTCGCGCATCGGTCTCCCACAACACGCCCACAACACTACCCTCCCCCCGCCCGCGGGGGGAGCCGGAGGGGGGCGTCCCCCCAGCCCCATTCTCTCCCGCAAAACCCGCCCAACCTTCCCTCCCCCCGCCCGTGGGGGGAGCCGGAGGGGGGCGTCCCCCCAGCCCCATTCTCTCCCGCAAAACCCGCCCAACCTTCCCTCCCCCCGCTCGCGGGGGGAGCCGGAGGGGGGCGTCCCCCCAGGCCCGGCCTCTGCAGCAAAACCCGCGCGTCCCAACCAGACGCCCGCCCCACCCTCGCTTCCTCCCCCCGTGGACCGCCACCTGGCCCAGGAAACCCAGGCCCCGGAACAACCACAGTCATCCTAGGAAAAAATCTCACCACCCCCCTTGCACCGCTCCCCTCGCCGCGCTATCTAACTAACGTGAATTCCCTCCCGGGCCACCTCACCCACATCGTCGCGTTCCTGCGCGACCTCATCTGGTGCTTCACACCCCCCGCCGCGGTGCGGGAGACGCGCGCGCCCATGCTCCTGCGCCTGTCGAACACCATCGGCCGCGCCGAGCGCCTCTTCGCCCGCCTGCACGCCCTCTGGACCGCCGGCCGCCTCCCCGCCC
>CANHCJ010000494.1 GCA_947458025.1 Rhodospirillales bacterium
GGGTGCCGGGCCAGGGCGCCTCCAGGCACAGGCTGGCGCTGTCGATGGCGAGCAGGGCGGGGAACTCGGCGGCGACGCACTCCACCGGGTCCTGGGCGCGGATCAGGGCCAGCACGGCTTCCTGCACGCGGCGCGCCATGCCGGCGGTGGCGCGGCCGGCGGCGAGAACCCCATCCGCGCGCTCGGCCATCGCCTCGGCATGGGCGCGCTCGATCTCCAGCATCGCGGCCATGTGATCGGCCAAGGCCTCGCCATGCACGCGGGCGGGCGGGGCCAGCGCGCGGTAGAGCTCCGGGCGATGGGCCAGGAACTCCGGGTGGGCGCGGAGGAAGGCGGCTACGTCTTCAGCCTGGGTCATGGAAGAAAGAGTCTTCTTTTTCTGAAGAAAAAGAAGCAAAAAGACTTTCCGACCTTGCGCGCGTGCCAGGTCGGAAACGTTTTTTGGTTCTTTTTTTCAAAAAAGAACGCGCTTGCTTCACGCGATCGTCTGCCCGGTCTTGGCCCAGTCGGCCAGGAACGCCGCCAGGCCCTTGTCGGTCAGCGGGTGGCCGTAGAGCATGCGCAGCACGTTCGGCGGCAGGGTGGCCACATGCGCGCCGAGCTTGGCGGATTCCACCACATGGATCGGGTGGCGGATGCTGGCCACCAGGACCTCGGTTTTGAGCGCGCTGTAGTTGCGGTAGATCGCCACGATGTCGGCGATCAGCCCCATGCCGTCCTGGCCGATATCGTCCAGCCGGCCCACGAAGGGGCTGACGAAGGTGGCGCCGGCCTTGGTGGCGAGCAGGGCCTGGGCGGCGGAGAAGCAGAGGGTGACGTTGGTCTGCACGCCCTCGCCGGTGAGGGTCTTGCAGGCGCGCAGCCCGTCGGGCGTAAGGGGGAGCTTGATGGTGACGTTGGCGGCGATCTTCTTCAGCACCGCGGCCTCGCGCATCATGCCCTCGTAGTCCGTGGCGGCGACCTCGGCGCTCACGGGCCCCTCGACGATGGCGCAGATCTCGGCCACCACATCGAGGATCTTGCGGCCGGACTTGGCGATGAGGGAGGGGTTGGTGGTGACCCCGTCGAGCAGCCCGGAGGCGGCGAGCGACTTGATCTCGGCCGTGTCGGCGGTGTCGACGAAGAATTTCATGGCGGTGTTCCGTGCAGGGGGCTGGCTTTGCGTGGGTTGGGTATAGCGGATGGCTGAGCGGAACAGGAAGCGGGCGGAGCAGGGGGAGCTGGTGCCGCAGGCGCGAGGGACCATCGTGCCTCAGGCGCGTGGGACCATCGTGCCGGTGCTGCTGCCCTATCCGTTCGAGGGGCCGTTCGACTACCGCGTGCCGCCGGGGATGAGCGTGGCGCCGGGGGATATCGTGCTGGTGCCGCTGAACCGGCGCATCGAGCACGGCGTGGTGTGGGACGGCCCGCCCGAGGGGACGGTGGGCGACAACCGGCTGCGCCCGATCTCCGCCGTGGCGGAGGCCGCGCCGATGCGCGCCGATATCCGCCAGCTGGTGGACTGGATCGCGGCCTACACCGTCTCCCCGCCCGGGGAGGTGCTGGCGATGGCGCTGCGCGTGCCGGCGGTGCAGGCCGATCCGGCGCCCGTGGGCTGGCGCCGGGCCGAGGCGCTGCCCGAGGCGCGCATGACGGAGCCGCGGCGCCGGGTGCTGGAGGTGCTGGGCGAGCGCGAGCTGCCGGGCCCGGCGCTGGCGCAGGAGGCCGGCGTCTCCGCCACCCTGCTGCGTGGGATGGCCGATGCCGGGCTGATCGTGCCGGTGCAGCTGCCGGTGGCCCCGCCCTTCCACCTTCCTGACCCGGAGCATCCGCGGCCGGCCCTGTCGGAGGACCAGGAGGCGGCGGCGGAGGAGCTGCGCGCGGCGGTGCGCGGGCGGGGGTTTTCCGTGACGCTGCTCGACGGGGTGACGGGATCGGGCAAGACGGAGGTGTATCTGGAGGCGATCGCGGAATGCCTGCGGCAGGGGCGGCAATGCCTGATCCTGCTGCCGGAGATCGCGCTGTCCTCCCAGTGGCTGGCGCGGTTCGGGCGGCGCTTCGGGGTGGCGCCGGCGGTGTGGCATTCCGACCTCTCCAGCCGCATCCGCCGGATCACCTGGCGGGAGGTGGCGCGCGGGGCGGCGCCGGTGGTGGTGGGGGCGCGCAGCGCGCTGTTCCTGCCGTTCCCGGAGCTGGGCCTGGTGATCGTGGACGAGGAGCACGAGACCGCGTTCAAGCAGGAGGACGGCGTGGTCTACCACGCCCGCGACATGGCGGTGGTGCGGGCGCGGCTGTGCGCGGCGCCGGCGGTGCTGGTCTCCGCCACGCCGAGCCTGGAGGCGGTGGCGAATGCGGAGGCCGGGCGGTATCGCCGGCTGCATCTGCCCTCGCGGTTCGGGGGCGCGAGCCTGCCGGAGATCGAACTGATCGATTTGCGCGCCACGCCGCCGGAGCGGGGGAAGTTCCTCGCGCCGCCGCTGGTGGAGGCGATCCGGGCCACCTTCGCGCGCGGCGAGCAGGCGATGCTGTTCCTCAACCGCCGCGGCTATGCGCCGCTGACGCTGTGCCGCACCTGCGGGCACCGGATGCAGTGCCCGAACTGCACCGCCTGGCTGGTGGAGCACCGGGCGCGGCGCATCCTGCAATGCCACCATTGCGGCCATACCATCCCGATCCCGCCGGAATGCCCGGAGTGCAAGGCGCCGCATTCGCTGACCCCGGTGGGGCCCGGGGTGGAGCGCATCACGGAGGAGGCGCGCGAAACCTTCCCCGAGGCGCGGCTGCTGGTGATGGCCAGCGACACGCTGACCGGCCCGCAGGCCGCCGCCGATGCGGCGCATGCCATCGAGGACCGGCAGGTGGATTTGATCATCGGCACGCAGATCGTGGCCAAGGGCTGGCATTTCCCGCATTTGACGCTGGTCGGCGCGGTGGATGCCGATCTGGGCCTCGCGGGCGGGGACCTGCGCGCGGCGGAGCGCACGGTGCAGCTGCTGCACCAGGTGGCCGGGCGGGCGGGGCGGGCGGATGCGCCGGGGCGGGTGCTGCTGCAGACCTTCAGCCCCGAGCACAAGGTGATGCAGGCCCTGCTCTCCGGCGACCTGGAGAGCTTCCGCGAGAACGAGGCGGCGGAGCGGCGGCCGGGCCACTGGCCGCCCTATGGAAGGCTGGCGGCGCTGGTGGTGAGTGCCGACAGCGCCGAGGCGGCCGACATCGCGGCGCGCGACCTGGGCCGCGCGGCGCCGATGGGGGAC
>CANHCJ010000495.1 GCA_947458025.1 Rhodospirillales bacterium
CACACCGCCAGCACCGCCACCCCGCCCGCCACCGCGCGCCGGCCCAGCAGCGGCGTCGCGGCCAGGGCCAGGGTGAGCAGGGTCAGGCCATGCACGCCAATCCATGCCGCGGGCTGCAGCATCACGTCGCCGGCGAGGCCCGGCACCGCCCACACGCTGCCCCAGGGATTCCAGGGAAACCCGGTCAGCACGAACTGCCGGGCCAGCTCCGCCACGCCCCAGGCCCCGACCAGCCCGGCCACGCGCGGCCAGCCGGCCGGCAGGCGCCAGGCCACCAGCACCGCAGCAGCAATGAACAACGCCATGCCCGCCGCCAGGGCCGGCACCGCCAATGGCACCAGCCACCAGTAGCGCGCCGCCTCGTGCAGGATGGCCTCGGTGACCCAATACAGGCCGGCCACATGATGCCCGAACCCGAAGGCAAACCCGGCCGCCCAGGCGCCGCGCCACCGAGGCTGTGCACCCACGGCCCGCAACAACGCCGGCACCGCCAGCCACAACACCGGCACCAGATGAACCGGCGGCAACGCCAACGCCGAGACCACCCCCCAGGCCACCATCCTCAGCAAGCGCATCTCCTTGGTTGAAGGAAGGCAAGGCCGGGGTTTCACCCCGGACCCCGACCAAGGGCTCCGCCCTTGGATCCCGCTGGGGCCTCAGGCCCCAGACCCCTTCACTTTTCCGCCTTCGGCGGGGAGGGGCCATCGAGGCGCTGCGAACCGCCCGGACGGCCCCTCCCCGCCGAAGGCGGAACAAACGGATGCGGGTCCAGGGACCTCAGGTCCCTGGCGGGGTGCAGGGGCAGCGCCCCTGCCGGGTCCAGGGTGGAACCCTGGCCCTACCTTCCCGCAACCACGATGCGTTCGGCCGGGACTGGTTGGCCGGTGAGGTGGGCGGCGATGCATTCGGCGGCCATGAGGCCCATGTTGACCAGCGATCCGTCGGTGACGCCCGAGACGTGGGGGGTGGCGAGCACGCGGGGGTGGGTTCGCAGGGCGTATCCGGCGGGGGGTGGTTCGGTTTCGAACACGTCGAGCGCGGCGCCGGCGATATGGCCGCTGTCGAGCGCGGCGTGCAGGGCGGCTTCATCGACGATGCCGCCGCGGGCGGTGTTCACCAGCCAGCTTCCGGCGGGCATCTGGGCCAGGGCGGCGGCGCCGATGATGTGGTGGGTTTCGGGCGTGTAGGGGCAGTGGACCGAGAGCACCTCGCTGTGGCGCAGCAGGGTGGGCAGGTCGGGCGCGCTGGCCACGCCGTCGGGCAGGGCGGGGGTGGTGCCGGGGCGGCCGAGGGCCATGATGTTCATGCCGAAGGGGCGGGCGAGCAGGGCGACGTCGCGGGCGATGGCGCCGAGGCCGAGCAGGCCCAGGCGCAGGCCCCTGATATCGCGCACCTTGGTGGCGCCGCCGCGCCAGTTGCCGGCGGCGATGGTCTCGCCCAGGGCGCGGAGATCCTTGGCCATGGCCAGGATCATGGCCAGCGTGTGTTCCGCCACGGCGCGGGTGTTGGAGCCGGGCGCGCGGGCCACCATGATGCCGCGGGCGCGGGCGGCCTCGAGGTCCACGTCGTCCACGCCGACGCCATGGCGGGCGACGATGCGCAGGCGCGCGGAGGCGTCCATCGCCGCGGCGGTGACGGGGCCCTGGCGGGTGAGGATGGCGTGGGCCTGGACGTCGCGGGTGAGGGCGGCGACGGCCTCGGCGGAGGGGTAGGGCGGCATGTAGTGGATGGTGCAGCCGGCCGCCTCCAGCACCGCCACGGCGGGGTCGGCCAGGCGCGGGGAGGTCATGATCACGTCGAACCGGCTCACGCGGCGGGGTCCCGTGTCGTGCGTTCGTAGTGCTTGAAGTACTTGTCGGTCACGAGGTCGGTCTTCACGACGATGGCAACGTCGATGGTGTTGAACTGGCTGTCGATCACGGCCCCGTCGCCGACGAAGCCGCCGAGGCGCAGGTAGCCCTTGATCAGCGGCGGCAGGGCGGCCAGCGCGCGCAGCGGGTTGATCGCGGCCGGGTCGGTGCGGCGCATCTCCACGTAGCGCGGGGCCACGGCGCGCATGCGCAGCTCCGGCGGCGCCAGGTGGTGGGCGTGCAGGTAGGTGAGCTCCGCGGCCAGGGCGTCGGGGTCGGTGCCGTGCAGGCTGGCGCAGCCGAACATGAGGCCGATGCGGTGGCGGAAGACATAGGCGGCGATGCCGCGCCAGAGCAGCTGCATCACCGCGCTTTTGCGATAGGCGGCATCGACGCAGGAGCGGCCGAGCTCCATCACTTGGCCGGGGAAGGCGAGGATGGGGCCCAGTTCGTACTCGTCGGCGGAGTAGAAGCCGCCGGCGCGCGCGGCGGCCTGGGTGCGGATGAGGCGGTAGGTGCCGACCACGCCTTCCGGGCCGGGGCCGATGGCGTGGTCCACCACCAGCAGGTGGTCGGCCACGGCATCGAAGCGGTCGCGGTCGCGGCCGGTGGCGCGGGTGGTGGCGTCGGCGTGGGCGCCCATCTCGTTGTAGAAGATGCGGTAGCGCAGGGCCTGGGCGGCATCGATCTCGGCGGCGGTGGTGGCGATGCGCACGCCGAGCGTGCCGCTGCGCAGCTCGCCGAACCCTGCCTCGGGGTCGGCCGGGGTGTCGGGCGCAGGCGCGGGCTGGGCTGTCACGAGCGGCGGCCCGCCCCGTTCGCCGCGGGCTTGGCCGCCGGTTCCGCGGGGGCCTCACGGCGGCGGCCGAACAGCTCCAGGCGGTGGGAGACGAGGTCGAAGCCCAGCCTGGTGGCGATGGCCTTCAGCACGCGCTCGTGCTCCGGGTCCTCGAACTCGATCACGCGGCCGGAATCCACGTCGATCAAATGATGGTGGTGGCCATGCTCGGTGGGTTCGTAGCGGGCGCGGCCGCCGCCGAAGTCGCGGCGTTCGAGGATGCCGCGCTCCTCCAGCAGGCGCACGGTGCGGTAGACGGTGGCGATGGAGATGCGCGCGTCGAGCTGGACCGCGCGGCGGTACAGCTCCTCCACGTCGGGGTGGTCGCTGGCCTCCGACAGGACGCGGGCGATCACGCGGCGCTGCCCTGTCATCTTGAGGCCCCGTTCGACGCAGAGGCGTTCGATGCGGCTTTCCATCCGATCTCCCGTGCCCACCCTGGCTCGCGCGCCCCGGCGGCCGCCTTCGGTTGCCGATCGCACGCGACCGGGCGCCGGGGCATGGCGGCGCCCAGCGGCACGGGCGGGGCTGGCCCGCCGTGCCG
>CANHCJ010000496.1 GCA_947458025.1 Rhodospirillales bacterium
CGGTCAGGGATCCGGCCCCCAGCCCGCCAGCAACGTGCGCAGCGGCGCCGCCTCGCCGCACAGCGCGCCCCAATGCGCGGCGTCGATGTCCAGCACCAGCAGAAGCGTCACGGTCCAGGTCAGCAGCAGCAGCGTGGTGACGAAGAACTGCCGGTTCGCGCCCAGCCCGAACTGGTAGCCCATTGCCCCCACCGACAGCACCCCCACCACCAGCAGCAGCCGCAGCACATGCCGCGGCACGCCGGCGACGAGGTTCCAGTCCGTGATCGCAGCGCGGTCGGACACCTCGTTGAGGGCCGCAAGCACGGAGGTCGCGGTGGCGTTCGGAGCCGTCCGGACGAAGCGCAGCACCTCCGCCTCAAGCTGCGCCTGCAGCGCCTGGCTGCGCGCCGCGACCCTCGCCGCATCCGCGTTGCGACCGGCAAGCGTTACGGCATCGGCACGCTCGCCGGCATAGCTGCGCAGCGTGGCGCGCACCGACGCCATGGCCTCCTCGCCCATGACCGCGGCGCGCGTCCAGAGCGTGCCGATCGCGTTCGCTTCGGCCAGGACCGACTGGGCGCGCAGCTCCAGCCGTTCGGCCGAAAGGGAGAAGGTGACGCTCAGCAGGAAGGCGAACAGCGCATGCATGCCGCCCGTGATGAAGCCGATCGAGTCGCGCAGCGCCGGCGCATCCGCCCGCCGCCGCCCGCTGCGCCGCCCGCTGCGGTAGCCGATCTCGCCGGCGGCGGTCATCAGCACGAACGTGAGCACAGCAAAGCCTTCCGGGCTCAGCTGCGTAAGCCAGACGCCCGGGCGCAGCAGCAGGTCGGTGGCGTTCGTCACGGCCGCATTCCGAAGGAACGCTGATGACATCTCGATACGGAGCGGTGCAGAGTGACGCTCGAAACCCGCTGGACAAATCCATGGACGACAGGCAGCCGACCACCCCGCCGATGCGCGATGATCGCAAGGCGGCGAGCCAGCCGTCGTTCCATGACCCCGCGGCGGTTGAGACGTTCTATCGCCAGAACTACATCGCGGCTCAATACGTCTTCGTCCAGTTCTTCGCGGATCACTTGTCGGACCTGTCGCGGACGTTCCGCGGTGATCTGCAGATGATGCTCATCCTGGCAACGCTGGGGCAGGTCCATCTGGAGCGGGTCAGGCGCAAGCTGGGCCCGGTCGCCGCGGATGATGTTCCGCTCGACATCGATATCGGATGGACAACATCCTCGCGCCTGGCGGACGTGACCGGCATTCCCCGCCAGACCGTGCGCCGCAAGCTGCTGTCGCTGCAGCAGTTGGGCTGGGTGATCCAGAACGAGCAGCAGGGCTGGGCCATTCACCGCGAGGGGGGCACCCGCGCGCACTCCGACCTTTCCGACATCGATACCCGTGCCATGCGCCGCATCTCCAAGTTCGTGGCGGACTTCACCACACTGATGTCGAAGACGTCGCCGGGCCTGGCGCTCATTTTGGCCACCTAGCTGCCGGCCAGGGCATTGAGCCGCGGCGCGTCGTGCCCGACTGTCCGGCGCAGCGTGTGAAGGGCCGTGCCGCGGCCCGCGCAACCGCGGCCCGGGCACTCGTCCAGTGGGAGGAACCCAGGCCACTCTGGCGAGGGAGTCACGGAATGGCGCGTCGGATGTCCTGTCTTGTGCCCGCACTGGCGCTGCTGCTGGCCGTGCCGCTTCTCGGCTGCGGCGGTGGCGGTGCAACCAACACCGTGCACAACACGACCGTCAGCAAGGGCCAGCAGCTGCTCGACCTCAAGCAGGCGCTCGATGCCGGCGCCATCAGCCGCAGCGAGTACGATAAGGAACGCTCGCGCATCCTGGAGGCACCATGAGCGCGGCCCGGAGCCTGGCCGCAATCACCTTGGCCATCCTGCTGGCCGGATGTGGCGCAGGCCCCACCACCACCACCAACCGCCTCGCGCCCAAGGACCAGGAAGCCGCCGACCTGCGCCGTGCCTACGATGCCGGCCTTCTCTCGCCGGATGAGTACCGCGAACAGCGCTCAAGGCTCGGGCTCTGATCGCAGGCGTGGGATCGACCTGCGCTCCGGTCGGCCGGGTTCCCAGGAGGACCGGATGAAGACGATCGCAAGGGCGGCGGTGATCTGCTGCATGCTGCTGCTCGATCCTGGGCGTGCGGAAGCACGCGCCCCCTCCTCGCCGGAGCAACTCGGCGGCTTTTCGGGTGCCATGCAGTACTGCGACTCCCTCACCCCAGGCTCCCAGCGCCGGTTCGTCCGCGCGCGGCTCAATGCCGCCCGTGAAGTGGATGGCATGCGGTCGTCCGAGAAGGCGCGCGCGATCAGGTCCCGCGACCGCGTGCTCCAGCGCGGGCAGTATGCCGGCACCAGGCTCGACCGGCGCTCCTGCGAGCGTCTGGTGCGTGCAGCCGAGTGGCGGCGCTTCGACCGGGACTGACCGCGTCCACGGTGTGCGCCCGGGTCCCCGGCCGCCCGGGGATCCTGGAACAACGCGTCGCCTCGGCACGCCAGAAGCGACCATCTGCCGTCGGCAAGCCACGCAATCCGGCCCGGCTCGGTCAAGCTCCCGCCGGACCTTCGCATGATGCGGGGCGGGCCGGCGGCTGCGCGCACACCCAAGGCGCAGGCCCGTCCCCGTTGACCCAATCAGTCCGGGTCAACATCATGAAGGGCTGATATGAGGTGTCCATGCCCATAGCAACCCCCGCCGGCACCGCCTTCCCCACCGCCAGCCTGGCGATCTTCGCCGACGGCAGCGCGAACGAGGGCCAGTCCGGCACCACGCATGTCACCTTCACCGTCCGCCGCGCCGGCCTGGCCGACAACGGCTCCTCCTTCCCGCTGGGCGACGGCAGCGTGCGGGTGGTGAACGACGGCACCAGCAACACCGTGCTCTTCGGCGAGGGCAACGCCGCCTTCTCCGGCAACGCAACCGACGGCTACACCGCCCGCTTCGGGGACGGCAGCGTGCGCTTCGTGCGCGATGCGGCCGCCGGCTGGCAGTACCTGCGCCGCAACGGAACCGGCGAGGTGGTCGCGGAAGGTGGTGTGGTCAGCGACGCCCGCTTCACCTTCGGCGACGGCTCGGTGCGCTTCATCGCCGACGGGCTCTCCAACACCCTGCTGTTCGGCGAGCAGGCCGCCACGCTCCGGGGCAGCGACGCCGCCGGCTGGCAGGTGGCCTTCGGCGACGGCTCGGTGCGCAACCTCGGCTCCACGTCACGCTTCCTGTCCGGCGACGGCAGCGTGCGC
>CANHCJ010000497.1 GCA_947458025.1 Rhodospirillales bacterium
CGGGGCGGGCAGCCGCGCGCGCGGCGCCGCCCTGACCCGACGCGGGGCGGGGGTGCGGGCGCCCTTTCGTCCTGGGCGTTCGTGCCTACTTAACGTGCGGCCGTTATCGTGGTTGTGTCAGCCGGCGCGTTCACCGTTGATGCGTGGGCGCCTGCATCGGAAGGTTCGAGAGCATGTGGGATCGTGATCCCGTAGACGTCTACAACAACGCCCTGGTTCCCATGGTGGTCGAGCAGACCGCGCGGGGCGAGCGGGCCTTCGATATCTATTCGCGCCTGCTGAAGGAACGGATCATCTTCCTGACCGGGCCGGTGTACGACGGCGTCGCCTCGCTGATCTGCGCGCAGCTGCTGTTCCTGGAGAGCGAGAATCCGTCGAAGGAGATCTCGTTCTATATCAACTCGCCGGGCGGGGTGGTTTCGGCCGGGCTCGCGATCTACGACACCATGCAGTACATCCGCAGCCCGGTTTCCACCGTGTGCATCGGCCAGGCCGCCTCGATGGGCAGCCTGTTGCTGACGGCCGGGGCCAAGGGCAAGCGGTTCGCGCTGCCGTATTCACGGATCATGGTGCACCAGCCCTCGGGCGGGGCGCAGGGCCAGGCGACCGACATCGAGATCCAGGCGCGCGAGATTTTGAAGACGCGCGCGCTGCTGAACGGCATCTATGTGCGCCACACCGGCCAGCCGATCGAGGCGATCGAGCGCAAGCTGGAGCGCGACACGTACATGTCGGCCGTGGAGGCGCGCGAGTTCGGGCTGGTGGACGAGGTGGTGGAGAACCGCCCGCCTGCGGCCGATCCGGATGCGAAGTCCTGAGCAGGGCCGGCGGTGCCGGGGGGTTCCTGGCACGGGGCGTGCATCGTGACGAACGTGGCTCCCGGCATTCCGGCGGCGGGCGGGTTCTTGCCCCCGCTTCCGGCCGGGGGCTAGACTTGAGGCCGAGCGTTCCCGCCGCTGCGGGACAGGAGGGCGCATGAGCAAGTCCAGCGACTCTAAGAACACCCTCTACTGCTCGTTCTGCGGCAAGTCCCAGCACGAGGTGCGCAAGCTCATCGCGGGCCCGACGGTGTTCATCTGCGACGAGTGCGTCGAGCTGTGCATGGACATCATCCGCGAGGAGCACAAGACGACCCTTGTGAAGTCCCGCGACGGGGTGCCCACGCCCAAGGAGATCTGCAAGGTTCTTGACGACTACGTGATCGGGCAGCAGCACGCCAAGCGCGTGCTGAGCGTGGCGGTGCACAACCACTACAAGCGCCTGGCGCACGGGGCGAAGAACAACGACGTCGAGATCGCCAAGAGCAACATCCTGCTGCTGGGGCCGACGGGCTCGGGCAAGACGCTGCTGGCGCAGACGCTGGCGCGTATCCTGGACGTGCCGTTCACCATGGCGGACGCGACCACGCTGACCGAGGCCGGCTATGTGGGCGAGGATGTGGAGAACATCATCCTCAAGCTGCTGCAGGCCGCCGACTACAACGTGGAGCGGGCGCAGCGCGGCATCGTGTATATCGACGAGGTCGACAAGATCAGCCGCAAGTCCGACAACCCCTCCATCACTCGGGATGTCTCGGGCGAGGGCGTGCAGCAGGCGCTGCTGAAGATCATGGAGGGCACCGTGGCCTCCGTGCCGCCGCAGGGCGGGCGCAAGCATCCGCAGCAGGAATTCCTGCAGGTGGACACCACCAACATCCTGTTCATCTGCGGCGGCGCGTTCTCGGGGCTGGACAAGATCATCTCCGGCCGCGGCAAGGGGGCGGGCATCGGCTACGGCGCCGAGGTGCGCGCGCCCGAGGAGCGGCGCATGGGCGCGGTGCTGCGCGAGGTGGAGCCGGAGGACCTGCTGAAGTTCGGGTTGATCCCGGAATTCATCGGCCGCCTGCCGGTGGTGGCGACGCTGGAGGACCTGGACGAGGCGGCGCTGATCGAGATCCTGACCAAGCCGAAGAACGCGCTGGTGAAGCAGTACGGGCGGCTGTTCGAGATGGAGGGGGTGAAGCTGTCCTTCACCGACGACGCGCTTTCCTCCGTGTCGCGCCGGGCGATCCAGCGCAAGACCGGGGCGCGCGGCCTGCGCTCCATCATGGAGCAGATCCTGCTGTCCACCATGTTCGACCTGCCCAGCCTGGATGGGGTGGAGGAGGTGGTGATCAACCGCGAGGTCGCCGAGAGCCGGTCCAACCCGCTGTACCTGTATGGCAAAAAGGCCGAGACGAGCGCCTGAGGCCCCTTCAAGGGGCGCAGGCCCGCGTGGCGGGCGCAGCAGGCGCGCGAACGCCGTGGCGGGCGGGCCCGCGCCGGCGCATTCACGTTCCCTTGCGGCGCGCGCAGGGGATGACGATATTTCGATCCATCTGCCGGTTCAGCCTCTGACCTTCCGCCGCGGCGGCCAGGCTTGGATGTTTCGCTGGGGGATGCGGCCCGTGCCCATGGATGGGGCGGTCTGCGTACCGACTGTCCCTTTGGAGGTCATTTGATGTCTCAGTCCGACACCCCCGATCCCGCCGCGGCATCGGGCAAGCCCGCCCCGGCCGCCGGCGACCTGCTGCCCGTGCTGCCGCTGCGCGACATCGTGGTGTTCCCGCACATGATCGTGCCGCTGTTCGTGGGCCGCGAGAAATCCGTGCGCGCGCTGGAAGCGGTGATGAAGGACGACAAGCAGATCCTGCTGGTCGCCCAGAAGAACGCCGCCCAGGACGACCCCTCGGCCGACGACATCTACCGCGTGGGCACCGTGTCCACGATCCTGCAGCTGCTGAAGCTGCCGGATGGGACCGTGAAGGTGCTGGTGGAAGGCGGCAAGCGCGCGAAGATCTCCGCCTTCAAGGAGACCGAGCACTATTTCGAGGCGTTCGTGGAGCCGATGCCGGACCGCGAGGGCGAGGCGAAGGAGCTGGATGCGCTGGGCCGGACGGTGGTGAGCCAGTTCGAGCAGTACATCAAGCTGAACAAGAAGATCGCGCCCGAGGTGCTGGTTTCGCTGAACCAGATCGACGACCCGAGCAAGCTGGCCGACAGCATCGCCCAGCACCTGAACCTCAAGATCCCCGAGAAGCAGGAGCTGCTGGAAACCCCGCGCGTGGGTGAGCGGCTGGAGCGCGTGTTCGGCCACATGGAGAGCGAGATCGGCGTGCTCCAGGTGGAGAAGCGCATCCGCAACCGCGTGAAGCGGCAGATGGAGAAGACCCAGCGCGAGTACTACCTGAACGAGCAGCTGAA
>CANHCJ010000498.1 GCA_947458025.1 Rhodospirillales bacterium
CGCTGTTGCTGCGCGTCGCGCTCGATCTCACCGAGCCGGTCATTGGCGGTGCGGTAGTCGCTCTCCGCTTGGCGCAGGGCCGACTGGCGTGCGGTGGCGGCCGCCTGCAACTGCGCGCGCTGGATGGCGGAATAGCCGCGTGCCGGGTCGGAGCCGTCGTCCATGGCGGGCCCGGCGCGAAGGGCCTCGAGCCGCGACCGTGCGCGCACCACATCGTTCTCGGCCGCCTGTCGGTCGGTGGGCGCGACATAACGTTGCACCGCATTGACCGCGGCGGCCGCGTCCATCGCCGCCTTGGCGATCGCCTGCGACAAGCCGAGCGCCTTGTCCAACTGGCTGGCGAAGTTGTCCATCGCCGCGCCGAGCACGCCGAAGGCCCGGCCCATGGTCGGCGGCAGCTTGTCGAACTCGGCGGCCAACTTCTCGCCGGCGGCAATCAGGGCGGGCAGGACGCGATCGGCGGTGAGCTTGCCCTCGCTACCCATCTGGCGCAGCTGGCCGATGCCGACGCCCAGCTCCTTGGCCAGCGCCTGGGCAAGCTGCGGCATATTCTCCAGCAGGGACCGCAGTTCGTCGCCCTGGAGCACACCGGAAGCCAGGGCCTGCGCCAGTTGCTGCGTCGCGGCGCCCGTTTCCTGGGCGGACGCGCCGGCAACGATACCGGCTTTCTGCAACCCGCCGACCAGGCGCAGCACCTGGTCATTGGTGGCACCCACCTCCTTGGCGGCCACCGCAAAGCGGGCGAAGGCACCGGCGCTGTCGGCGACCGAGATGCCGGTCTGTTGCGAGAGGCGGAACAGCCCCTCGAAGGCGCGCTCGGCCGTGGAGACGGAGCCGGTGGCGCTGGCCAGCCGGGCCAGCACGGCTGTGGCGGTGTCGCCGGCCTGGGCGATCTGCACTCCAGCGGCGACGGCCGCGGCGCCCATGGCCACGATACCGGCGGTCAACCCACCGGCCGCGACGGAGACCCCGGCAAACGTGTTCCCGACTGTGCCGAGCGAGCCTCCCATGCCCTGGAAGGCGCGGGTGGCGATGTCGGAGGCGCCTGCCAGGCGCTGCAACCCAGGGGACGCCGCGGCGCTGGCGGTCTCGACGCGGCGCAGGGCGGCCTCGCCTGCCACCCCGAACTGCTCCAACTCGCGGCGGGCGCGATCCGCCCCCTCGGTGGAGACGCGGATGCCAACGGTGCGGGCGGCGGCACCACTCATAAGTTGACCTCTCGCAGTTCGGCGACGGCATTGCGCGCAAACCAGCCCGGCACGCGCGAGCGCACGCTGGCCACATCCAGCCGGCGGCGGAGCGACACCCGGCGCATCAGGAAGAACATCGGCACGAACCCCTGGGCGAGGGCGTCCTGGCGGCGCTGCGCCTGGCCCTTGCGATGGCCGGTCAGCACCTCGGTGCCGCTGCCGACGAACAGCCGCAGCCGGTTGCGCGTGCGGCGGCTGGTCCCGGTGGCTGCGGCCACGCGCAGGCACCACAGGGCGGTGCCGGGGCGCGTCTTGCTCGGCAGAACGAAGGCCTCGCCACGCCGCCCCGCCTGCATCATCTGTGCGGGCGTCACTCGCAATCCGCCGCGGCGGCTGGCCCCGCGGCGCCCACCGATGGCGTTGTAGCCGGTGGGGAAGGCGAGGTACTTCCGGCCGCGGGCCACGATCTGCGCTCCGCGGTCAAAGGCACCGACCACCGTCGGCATCCGCGACCAGACCAGGGCGGCCGGCTTGAACGTGGTGGGTGCGACACCGCCAGCCGGATACAGGTTCAGGCGCCAGGCATTGGCGATGCTGCGGCCACCATCCTTGAAGCCGGCCGATCGCGCCTGGGCTCGAAGTTCGGACTGCGCCTCGGCACCGGTGGCGGCGACCGCACGACGCAGCGCACCGGCAACGGCGCGGACCTCGGCCTGCATCGCCGGCTTGAGCCGGCCGAACACGGCTGCGCGCACGAAGCTCATCGCTGCCCCCGTAGCTTCTGCTCGGCCTCGTTCATGGCTGCGTGCATGGAGGCGAGCGCGCTGAACGCATCGACGACACAAGCAGCCTGATCGCCAACGCCACCCGCGTCGGGCCAGTGGGCGATGCCACCCTCGGGATCCCGACAAGCTGCCCACAAACGGACCAAGTCGTGCCAATTCTGGCCAATCACCAGCCTCGGGTTGTCGCCCTGCCACGGCTCGCCGGCGACAAGCCAGTCGGAGCCGTCTTCCGGCCTCAGCGCGCCGTCGAAGGCGCCGGGATCCCTGGCGACGGCGAGGGCGCCGCGGAGTTTCCCTCCGCACTCCGGTCCAGCGACACCAGAAGGAAGGACCGCCAGCCAACCGCAGCAATCTCGCTCGCCGGCATGGCGTCGAGCAGCGCCTCGGGCACCAAGCCCTTTTCGCGCTGGAACGCTGGCAGTCCCGGTCCCTCCCAGCCGCGCAGGGCATGACGGCAGGCGACCCAGGGCGCCATCCCCGTCCAGCGCTCACCGGCCGCGCGCAATTCAGCATAGACCGGCACGTCCATGCAGGCGGTGATGATCACGGCCAGTCGCGCTTGCGCCTCGGCCAGTTTGGCCTTGAGCGCTGCGTCGTCAGGTGCGGCATCCACCACCTCGCGTGCCGCGTCGGCCTCATCGACCACGGCCAGGGCCTCCCCCAGATTGGCCGGCGCGATCTCGCGCAACGCGGTGCGCAGGCCGTTGCTGACATCCTGCGACGAGGGGCGCATGCCGGCCTCGCGCGCGAGGGCCGTTCGGAAGGCAATGCGCTCGCGATAGGTCAGTGGCGCCAGGCGGTAGGTCCGGGGGCTTCCCGGCGGGGTGAAGGCCACGAGGTCGTGCGCCGAGAACACCGGCGGGGCGGTCATGCCATCCATGATGGAGCTCCTGGTGGGAAGTGTCAGAACTGGGCGAGGTAGAAGGCGCTGTCGGCGCCATCGCCCTGGAAGCTGATGCCGTGTTGGCCGAGGCCGTCGCGGGCGCCGGGGTCCATGGCGATCGCCTTGGCGTTCGGCACGATCGCCACGAAGCGGTTGCCGGGCGTGCTGCCGATGATCGCCATCAGCGACATCGGTGTGCCCGCTCGGAAGGCGTTGAACAGCGCCACCGAATTGGTGGTGTTCATGTAGGGGTCGAGGTTGCCGGCGACGTCGCGCTCGATCGGCAGGGCAGCGCCGTAGCCCTCGGCGCTCTCCGGGTCGTCCGGCAGGATGACGTTGACCCCGGCGTTGATGGTGAGC
>CANHCJ010000499.1 GCA_947458025.1 Rhodospirillales bacterium
AGCGGGAATGGGCCGAGAGGCTCGCCCGGCTGATCCCGGCGGCCTGGGCGCGCTGCGCGGGCTGATCCCTTTTTTATTGCAGATTCGCTACAGCACGCCGGCGGCGTGTTTCAGCGCGCGCGATTCGCTTCAAAACGGTTGATTTCGCGCTGCGCGGCGTTCCAATTTGATTAACAAAACAACCTGATTGTGCGGCGCGTGTCGCCATTATTTGCCTAGTCATGCGAATGGATTATTGACGACGATTCACAATTTTTTCTCGTGCGTACTGACTGAGTACTCGCCTTGTATTGCCCCGACGCTACCTCCCGCGATGCCCCATCCGGGCTGCCGCGAAGCCAAGGGAACCCGCATTCATGAACAACGTCACAGTGCTCGGCGCGGGCGGCGCCACGGTTACGCTCAGCTTCGATTCGGCGGCCAACGCAGTGCTGGCGCGCAGCCTGGCCGGCGCGGTGACCGAGGGCGTGCTCTCGGGCGCGCTGGTGCCGGCGAGCAGCAAGGCCGGCCCGCCGCCGGCAGTGCTCGCGGGCAAGCGCGGCGAATGGGTGCAGCAGAAGAACGGCGCCACCGTGCTGCCGGACGACTACGCCGCCATCATCTCCACCGCCAAGAAGACCACGATCTTCGGCACCGGCGAGGACAACGCCACGGTGATGGCCAGCGGGGGGCTCACCTTCCACAGCGGCGGCGGCAGCGGCACGGTGGTGGCCGGCGGCGGTGACAACCGCATCTTCCTGCCCGGCAAGTCCGGCGACTGGGCGATCCATACCGGGGGCGGCGACGACAGCATCAACGCGCTGGGCGGCGGGGACGACACCGTGCATGCCGGCGCCGGGCGAAATGCCATCCAGCTGGGCGGCGGCAGCGACCTGGTGATCTCCGAAGGGCGGGACCGCATCGTGCTGGGCAGCGGCAGCGCGACCATCATCGCCAGCGCGGGCGGCGGCGGCGATTGCGACGACGATGACGATGACGACGATGACGACGGGAAGGGCGCGGGCAACACCAGCCAGCAGGTGTTTGGCGGCAGCGGCAGCCTGTATTTCGTGGGCGGCGCCGGCCCGGCCACGGTGATGGGCGGCAGCGGCAGTGCCACCATCTTCGGCGGCGACGGGCCGAACGAGTTCCGCGGCGGCAGCGCCGGCAACAACCTGATCTATGCCGGCGCCGGCCGCGCCACCGTGTTCGGCGGCGGCGACGGCGACGTGATCTATGCCGAGGGCGACGAGAAGCAGGTGCTGCACGCCGGGCCCGGCGCGGTGACGCTGTTCGGCGCGCTGGCGGGCGGGGACAACACTTTCCATGCCGGCGGCGGCGATACCGAGATCGTCGGCGGCTGGGGCGATGACCGCTTCGTGGCCGGGCTGGGCGACTCCACCATCACCGGCGGGCCGGGCAGGGACGTGTATGCGTTCATCAACGGCTCCAGCGGCGGCAACGACATCGTCTGGGGCTTCGACAGCGACGACGAGATCGTGCTGCAGGGCTATGGCAAGGGGGCGGTGAAGGCGGCGCTTTCCAGCCAGGTGCAGGTGGGCGGCGGCGTGCAGATCACGCTGGCGGACAGCACCACGGTGACCTTCATGGGGCTGAACATGCTGACCAAGTCCGACTTCGGCTGAGGAGAGGAGAGCATGTTCCGTCGCATCGCGCTGGCGTTGCTGCTGGCGCTGGCCCCCGGCATGGCCGCCGCCATGCCGATGGCCTGGACCTTCTCCGGGACCTTCACGCAGGACGACGAGGTGCAGCTGTTCGCGCTGAACCTGCCCGGCCCCGCGCTGGTGACGCTGCGCACCACCAGCTATGCCGGCGGTACCGATGCCCTGGGGGGCACGGTGCCGCGCGGGGGCTTCGACCCCATCCTTGCCGTGTTCGACTCCGCCGGCATGCTGCTGGCGCAGAACGACGATGGCGGGGCGGACGTGCCGGCCGATGCGCTGACCGGGGCGACCTTCGATTCCTTCCTGCTGCTGGTGCTGGCGGCCGGGGACTACACGCTGGCGCTGGGGCAGTTCGACAACCTGGCGCTCGGGCCCACCCTGGCCGACGGGTTCGAGCGCGGCGGGCAGGGCGCCTTCACCACCGGCTTCGGCTGCCCGGATGCGCAGCCTTCGTTCAACGATGTGTCCGGCGTGGCCGGGTGCGGGCGCACGGGGGCGTTTGCGGTGGACGTGCTGGCGGAGATCCCGGAACCCGCCTCCGCCGCGCTGCTGCTGGCGCCGGCCCTGGCGCTGGGGCTGCGCCGGCGGCGGTAGAACGGGCGGGGCCGCTCCTGTAGGCTGCGCGCAAAGCAACCGCGCGGGAGCGTCGCCCATGGCCGCCTATCTGTTCGAGCATATCCATCTGCGCAGCCCCGACCCGGATGCCACGGCCGACTGGTTCGGGCGGATGTTCGACGCGGAGGTGATCCGCTCCGTGGTGGGCGGCGCGCCGCGGGTGGATGTGCGCCTGGGCGGGATGGATATCTTCATCGCGCCGGCCGGCACCGATGCGGCCGGCGCGCCCGCGCACCCGCACCAGGGGCTGGACCATTTCGGCCTGCGCGTGGCCGACCTGGAAGCCGCCGTGGCCGAGCTGAAGGCGCGCGGGGCGGTGTTCACCATGGAGCCGAAACTGCTGCGGCCGGGGCTGCGCATCGCGTTCCTGACGGGCCCGGAAGACGTTTCCATCGAACTGCTGCAGCGGGACTGATCGCCATGAGCAAGACCATCGTGACCCACGCCAAGGACGCCAGCTACGACCGCGGGCTGCGCGCCTTCTTCGAATACCGGCACCTCGGCATTCCGCAGGCCACCGACGGCAAGTTCGGCGCCCATGTGATCCGCGCCGTGCCGGATACGCACTCGGAGCCGAAATGGCATCTGCACGAGCTGGACTTCCAGTTCGTGTACATCCTCAAAGGCTGGGTGGAGTTCGAATACGAGGACGCCGGCTTCGTGAGGCTGGAAGCCGGCAGCTCCGTGCTGCAGCCGCCGCGCATCAAGCACCGCGAAGTGCGGCACAGCGACGATATCGAAATCCTGGAAATCACCTCGCCGGCGGAGTTCGTGACGAAGCTGGTGGAGGACCTGTAGGAAGGAAGGCGAGGGGCTCTGCCCCTCGACCCCGCTGGGGCCTTAGGCCCCAGACCCCTCGACTTTTTCCGCCTTCGGCGGGGAGGTGCCGTCGAGGCGGTGGAGAGACCCGGATGGCCCCTCCCCGCCGAAGGC
>CANHCJ010000500.1 GCA_947458025.1 Rhodospirillales bacterium
CGCTCGCCGCCGGGGCGCCGATGGGCTACACGGAGGCCTTCGGCCTGCCCTCGCTGCGCGCCCGCATCGCCGCCCATGGCCGCGCCTGGTACGGCGTGGACGTGCCGCCCTCGCGCGTTGCCGTCACCGTCGGCGCCTCCGGCGCCTTCCCGCTCGCCTTCCTCGCCGCCTTCGACCCCGGCGACCGCGTTGCCATGGCCACGCCCTTCTACCCGCCCTACGTCAACATCCTCACCGCGCTGGGCATCGAGCCGGTGATGCTGGAAACCGGCCCCGAAACCCGCTTCCAGCCCAGCATCGCCCTGCTGGAGGCGATGGACCCACGGCCGGACGGGCTGATCGTCGCCAGCCCCTGCAACCCCGCCGGCACCATGCTCGCGCCCGACGAACTGGCCGCCATCGCGCGCTGGTGCCATGCCAACGGCGTGCGCCTCATCTCCGACGAGATCTACCACGGCCTCGCCTACGACCAGCCCCAGGCCACCGCCGCGGCCTTCAGCCCCAGCGCCATCGTGGTCAACTCGTTCTCGAAATACTTCTCCATGACCGGCTGGCGCATCGGCTGGCTGGTCCTGCCGGAGGACCTGGTCCGCCCGGTGGAGTGCCTGGCGCAGAACCTGTTCATCAGCGCCCCGCACATCGCCCAGGTCGCCGCCGAGGCCGCCTTCGACTGCACGGAGGAGCTGGAGGCCAACATCGCCCGCTACCGCCGCTCGCGCGACCTGCTGCTCGCCGCCCTGCCGAAGGCTGGCTTCCCGCGCATCAGCCCGGCCGAGGGCGCCTTCTACCTCTACGCGGACGTGTCCGACCGCACCAACGACAGCCGCGACTTCTGCGCCCGCATGCTCGCCGAGGCCGGCATCGCCGCCTCCCCCGGCATCGATTTCGACCGCAAGCGCGGCCACCACTTCCTGCGCTTCAGCTATTGCGGCCCGGAAGCCGACATGGCCGAGGCCGCCGCCCGCCTCGCGCGCTGGCGCTGAGGCCGGCCCCCACCAACGAAAACGGCCGGCCCCGAAGGACCGGCCGCCTCATGCCTGCGCAGGCAGCAGCCTCAGAGCGCGGCGAGCACCGCCTCGGCGCGGCTCACGTCGAACCCGCCGGCGGCTTCCACCGCCAGGTGCGTCACCTTGCCGTCCTGCACCACCATGGCGAAGCGCTGGCTGCGCACGCCCAGGCCGCGCGCCACCAGGTCCAGCTCCAGGCCCATCGCCTTGGTGAAGGCGGCGGAACCGTCGGCCAGCATCGTGATGTTCTCGCCGACGCCCTGGTCCTTGCCCCAGGCGCCCATCACGAACGCATCGTTCACCGCCATGCAGACAATCTCGTCAACGCCCTTGGCCTTCAGCGCGTCGATGTTCTGCACGAAACCCGGCAGGTGCTTGGCGCTGCAGGTGGGCGTGAAGGCCCCCGGCACCGCGAACATCACCACCTTGCGGCCCTTGAAGATCTCATCCGTGGTCACCGGCTTCGGCCCCTCCGCCGTCGCCTTCGTGAGGGTCGTGGAAGGAATCTGGTCGCCTACCTTGATCATCTGGCCTGTGCCCCGTTTGTTGTTTCCGTGGCGGTGGGGCCCACCCCTTCGCCGCCGACGGGCCGCTTGCGTGCCGGCCCGATCCGACCAACATAGAGATCATGGGACGCAAATCCACCCCCGCCGCAACGCAGGCCGCCGCCGGCGGGCCCTGGCTCGCCGGCCAGGTGCTGATCGCCATGCCCTCCCTGGCCGGCAGCGTGTTCGCGCGCAGCGTCATCTACATGTGCGCCCACACCCCCGATGGCGCCATGGGCCTCATCCTGAACCAGCCGCTCGCCAGCCCCAGCTTCGCGGACCTGCTGCAAACCCTTGCCGTGGAACCGCGCCCGCCCGCGCGCTCCATCCGCCTGCATTCCGGCGGCCCGGTGGACAATGGCCGCGGCTTCGTCCTGCACACCCGGGACTGGACCGGCGAAGGCAGCCTGCTGGTCGACGACCACGTCGCCCTCACCGCCAGCCTCGACGTGCTGAAATCCATCGCCGAGGGCGCCGGCCCGGAGCAGGCGCTGCTCGCGCTCGGCTATTCCGGCTGGGGCCCCGGCCAGCTCGACCGCGAGATCCAGCAGAACTCCTGGCTCTCCATGCCGCTCGCGCCCGACGACCTGCCGCTGCTGTTCGATTCCGACCACGAGGGCAAGTGGCTGCGCGCCCTGGCCCGCCTCGGCGTCGATCCCGTCCTGCTCTCGGGCGCCGCCGGCCACGCCTGACCCCGCCCTGCGAATCCGCTTGCCTGCGCCCCCGCCCCGGGCGCAGGCTCGCGCCATGCGCTGGTTGGGCACACTGCTCCTCATCGCCACCCTGCTGCTGCCGCGCCCCGCGCCGGCGGGCGAGCGCAGTGTCGACCTCGCCCTCGTCCTGCTCACGGATGTCTCGCGCAGCGTCGATTCCCGCGAATACGCCCTCATGAAGCAGGGCTACGCCGATGCCCTGACGGACCCGCGCGTGCTCGCGGCCATCACCGGCGGCCAGCACGCCGCCATCGCCGTGATCTATGTGGAATTCGCCGGCGCGCACGAGGTCCGCACCATGGTCGACTGGACCGTGGTGCACGATGCAGCCTCCGCGGCCGCCCTCGCCGCCCGGGTGAAATCCGCCCCGCGCGCCTTCTGGGGCCGCACCTCCATCTCCGCCGGCATCGAGCACGCCATGGCCGCGCTCGCCCACGACCTCGCCGCCAGCGGCATCGAGGCCGCCCGCCACGTGATCGACGTATGTGGCGACGGCACCAACAACAGCGGCCGCGAGGTCGGCCCGGTGCGCGACGAGGCGGTGGCCGCCGGCATCACCGTGAACGCCCTGGTCATCCACAGCGACCCCGCCACCGCCTGGATCGCCGCCCATGTCGACCCGCCCGGCGGCCTCACCAACTGGTTCCGCGAGCACGTGATCGGCGGCACCGGCGCCTTCGTGCTGGAGGTGGAGGATTTCAACAGCTTCGGCCACGGCATCACCCGCAAGCTGATCACCGAGATCGCCGGCACCCCCCGCCCGCGCTTCGCCGCCCGCTGACGCGGCTTTGACCGCGCCCCCCCCGGCGCGCGACAGTGCCGCCCTCTCCACAGGGGCAGCACCACATGGACATCCGCAATCTCGGCGCCTCCGGCCTGCGCGTCTCGGCCATCGGCCTCGGCTGCAACAACTTCGCCGGCCGCATCGACCTCGAGGCGACGCGCGC
>CANHCJ010000501.1 GCA_947458025.1 Rhodospirillales bacterium
AGGGGCCGTCGAGGCGGTGGAGAGACCCGGGCGGCCCCTCCCCGCCGAAGGCGGAAAAGTGAAGGGGTCTGGGGCCTGAGGCCCCAGCGGGTCCAGGGCGGAGCCCTGGCCTTCCTTCCTCCGGCCTTCCCTCGATGATCGCCTACATCCTGCGTCGGTTGTTGCTGGTGATTCCGACCTTGCTCGGCATCATCACGATCAATTTCGTGGTTGTTCAGTTCGCGCCGGGTGGTCCGGTGGAGCAGATGATCAGCGACATCAAGGGTCGTGGTGGTGATGCCACGATGCGCATGACCGGGTCGGGCGCGGAGTCGGTCACGGCCGCGCCGCCGCAGGATGGGGCCTATCGTGGGGCGCGCGGGTTGGATCCGGCGATCGTGAAGGACATCGAGCGCATGTTCGGCTTCGACCGGCCGGCGCATGAGCGGTTCTTCAAGATGCTCGGCGATTATCTGCGCTTCGATTTCGGCCGCAGTTTCTTTCGCGACCAGACGGTGATCGAGCTGATCCGCCAGAAGATGCCGGTGTCGATCTCGTTGGGGCTGTGGTCGACGTTGCTGATCTACCTGATCTCCATTCCGCTCGGGATCGCCAAGGCGGTGCGGCATGGCAGCCGGTTTGATGTGGCGACCTCGGCGGCGGTGCTGGTGGGTTATGCGGTGCCGGGGTTCCTGTTTGCGATCCTGCTGGTGGTGCTGTTCGCCGGCGGCAGTTTCCTGACGTTGTTCCCGCTGCGGGGATTGGCGAGTGCCGGCAGCGAGGACTGGTCCTGGTGGGCCCGGGTGGTGGACTATCTGTGGCACATGGTGCTGCCCACCACGGCGCTGGTGATCGGCGGCTTCGCCGGGCTCACGATGCTGACGAAGAACTCGTTCCTGGAGGAGATCCGCAAGCAGTATGTGGTGACCGCCCGCGCCAAGGGCGCCAGCGAGCGGCGGGTGCTTTACGGGCACGTGTTCCGCAATGCGATGCTGCTGATCGTGGCGGGGTTTCCGGCGGCGTTCATCAGCATCCTGTTCTCCTCGGCGCTGCTGGTGGAGATCGTGTTCTCGCTGGACGGGCTGGGGTTGCTGGGCTTCGAATCCGCCATTCGGCGCGATTATCCGGTGATGTTCGGCACGCTCTACATCTTCACCCTGCTGGGCCTGGTGATGCACATCGTGGGCGACGTGATGTACACGGTGGTCGATCCCCGCATTGATTTCGAGGCGCGAGGGTGAAGCTGGCGCCGATCACCCGCCGCCGCCTTGCTGCCTTCCGTGCCAACCGGCGCGGCAGCTGGTCCCTGGTGATCTTCACCACGCTGTTCGTGCTGAGCCTGTTCGCCGAGTTCATTGCCAACGACCGGCCGCTGGTGATCCGCTTCGAGGATCGCTGGTTCTTCCCCGTTCTGACCGACTACGCGGAGGAGGATTTCTCGCCCGACCTGCTGCCCACCAGCGCCGACTACACCGACCCCACCCTGGCCGCCCTGCTGCAGGAGAAGGGCTGGGCGGTGTGGCCGCCGATCCCGTTCAGCCACCGCAGCGTGGTGAAGAACCTGCCCGTTCCGGCCCCGGCGCCGCCGAGTGCGCGCAACCTGCTGGGCACCGACGACCAGGCGCGCGACGTGCTGGCGCGGGTGATCTACGGCTTTCGCATCTCGGTGCTGTTCGGCTTCACGCTCACGCTGATCTCGTCCGCCATCGGAATCGCCGCTGGGGCGATCCAGGGCTATCGCGGCGGCCTGACCGACCTGCTGTTCCAGCGCTTCATCGAGATCTGGGCCGGCATGCCGCAGCTGTATTTGCTGATCATCCTGGCCAGCATCATCACGCCCAGCTTCACCGTGCTGCTGGTGTTCCTGCTGCTGTTCAGCTGGATGAGCCTGACCGGCGTGGTGCGGGCCGAGTTCCTGCGCGGGCGCAACCTCGATTACGTGCGCGCGGCGAAGGCGCTGGGGGTTTCCGACCTGGCCGTGATGTGGCGCCACATCCTGCCGAACGCGATGGTGGCCACCCTCACCTTCCTGCCGTTCACGCTCTCGGGTTCCGTGACCATCCTGGCGAGCCTGGATTTCCTCGGCTTCGGCTTGCCGCCGGGTTCGCCCTCGCTGGGCGAGCTGGTCAGCCAGGGCAAGAACAACCTGCAGGCGCCGTGGCTGGGGATCACCGCCTTCCTGGTGCTGGGGACGCTGCTGACGCTGCTGATCTTCGTGGGCGAGGCGGTGCGGGATGCCTTCGACCCGCGGCAGGTGCCCAAGTAGGCGGCGGCGCTACCGCGCCCCGGCTTCCAGCAGCAGCAGCAGGCCTTCCAGGATCTCGTCGGGCGCGGGTGGGCAGCCGCGCACGACGAAATCCACGTGCAGCGTGCTGTCCACGCCGCCGGCCACGGCGTAGCTGCCCTTGAACACGCCGCCGTCGATGGCGCAGTCGCCGATCGCGATGACGAATTTCGGGTCGGGCGCCGCTTCCCACGCCGCGGCGAGCGGGGCCTGGAGCGCGCGGGTGACGGGGCCGGTGACCAGCAGCACCTCGGCCTGGCGCGGGCTGTCCACGAAGCGCAGGCCGAAGCGTTCCAGGTCGTAGACCACGCCGCGCAGGGCCCGCAGCTCCAGCTCGCAGCCGCCGCAGCTGCCGGGATCGAGCGCGTGCAGGGACAGGCCGCGGCCGAGCCGGCGGATGCCCGCGGCCTGGAGCCGGGCAGCAAGGTCCTGCACCGCTTCGGTGTCCACCGGCGGCAGCGCCAGGGCCTGCGGCCGGCCGCGCAGGTTGCGCCACAGCCGCCGCGGCGGCGAGGGTGCCTCTTCGCTCACAGATCCATCCCCGCATGCGACAGGCCGAAGGAGGCCCGCGCGATCGCCCATTCCTCCGGCGCCAGCCCCGACGCGGCGGCTTCCAGCATGGGCAAATGCAGCCAGCCGGGGTCGCGCTGGAAGGCGCCGGCGATCTGCCCGCCCTCCAGCCGCAGCCAGGCCCAGACATCGCCGCGCGGGCCTTCGGCCCAGCCGAAGCCTTCGCCCGTGGCCATCGGCAGCGCCGCCACGATCTCGCCTTCCGGCAGCTCGGCCAGCACGGTGCGCAGCATGCGCGCGGAATCGCGCAGCTCCGCCAGCCAGACCAGCAGCCGTGCGGCCGCATCGCCTTCGGCCTCGCGCACCGGGGACACCACGAGGTCGTGGTACGGGCGGTAGCCGGGCGCGCGGCGCAGG
>CANHCJ010000502.1 GCA_947458025.1 Rhodospirillales bacterium
ATGGGCTGACGGCGGAGCCTGATCTGTGCCTGGTGGCGGATGGGGTTGAGGTTGTGGCGACGTGGGACGGGGAGGTGGCGCGGTTCGCGGTGCCTTCGGGGGCTGGCCAGGTTCGGCTGCGGTCGCGCAGCGTGGTTCCGGCGCAGGTTTGGGTGGCGGCGGCGGATCACCGGCGGCTGGGTGTGGCGGTGACGGGGTTGCGGGTGGACGGGTGCGCGATCGCTCTGGACGAAGCGGTGCTGGGCGAGGGGTGGCACGCGGCGGAGGGCGGGCTGCGGTGGACGGATGGCGATGCGGTGCTGCCGTGCGGGGGTGGGGCTGGGCCCTGCCCCTGGGGAAGAGGCTTAATATTGCGATATCGGAATAACAAAGGCGCAGTTCGGCGTTTGGGTGTGGTGACCAAAAATTGAGACGGAAGTTTGGGAGCGGGCGCGCTGGGCGGTTGCGAGCTGGCCGGCGCGGGCGGTGATGCGGGCGCGGGCGGCGATGGCGGCGCGGGGGGTGAAGTAGAGGGCCGCATAGAGTCCGGGCGTGAGGAGGATGCGGCGCTGGGCGCGGGGGAGGCGCGGGCGCAGTTCGCCCGTGCGGTGGGTGTGGCGGGTGGGGAGGGGGAGTTCGCCGCGCTGGTAGCGGGCGAGGAGGTCCTGGAACTCGCGCAGGGCCTGGGCGGCGTGGCGGCCTTCCTGGGTGTTGGGCTGGGGGAGGAGGCCGGCGAGCTGGAGGAGGAAGGCGAGGAAGACGTGCAGCCAGGAGCCCGGCTCCGGCGTGGCGGCGTGCAGGCGCGCCTCCGGCGTGGAGGTGAATAGACGCGCCTCCGGCATGGCGGGGTGCAGACGCGCCTCTGGCGCGGGGGTGTGCAGACCCAGTTCCGGCGCGGTTTCGCGCGGGCACACCTCCGGCGCGCGGGCGCGCGCCTGGGTGTGGCCCTGCCCCTTGGGGGCGGCCGGGGTTGCTGCGGGTTTGTTCATGATATGTTCTTATGCGATGACGGGAGGGAGGGCAAGGAAAAAATTGTGGGAAAGAGAAAAATTTCTTCGGATCGCGGGAATGATGCGGATCGCCTTGGATGGCGGCCTGGGGCGCGAACGAGGAGAGGGGGGCATACGGTAGTATCCCCCCTGGCCTTGCGGCCAGGGGGTGATCCATCAAGTGGCTTAATGAAAAGCCACCTTGCCGTGGCTTCCCAACCGATTTCCCGATTCCACTGTGCTGCGAGGTGCAGCGCGTGTCAACATCCGATGCAAGAGACAACCTATTTCGAAGAGGCCGGCCGTGATGCGGATCCTTGGGCTGGATGGGGGCATCGCCTCGATCGGGTGGGCGGTGATCGAGCTGGACGAGGAGGGGGGAGGCGGCCGCATCGTGGCGGTGGGCAGCCGGGGATTCGAGAAACCCGAGACCGACAAGGAACGCACGCCGACCGCGGCGGTGCGGCGGTTGCATCGCGGGCAACGGCGGGTGGTGCGGCGGCGGCGGCAGCGCATGGCGGACATCCGGGCGCTGCTGGCGGGGGCGGGGCTGCTGGAGGGGCGTGAGCGGGATGCGTTGCGGGGGGAGGGCATGGACCCCTGGACGCTGCGGGCCGAGGGGCTGGACCGGCGGCTGACGGGGCGGGAGATGGCCCTGGCGCTGGGGCATATCGCGCGGCACCGGGGGTTCCGATCCAACTCGAAGCGGGACCGGGGGGCCAATGCGGCTTCGGACACTTCGGCCATGCTGGCGGCGATCGCGGCGACGCGCGACCGGCTTGGTCAGTGGCGCAGCGTTGGCGAGATGATGGCGCGCGAGCCGGCGTTTGCGGCGCGGCGGCGGAACCGATCCGGCGAGTACAGCCGGACGGTGCTGCGGGCCGACCTGGAGGACGAGGTGCGGGCGCTGTTCGCGGCGCAGCGGCGGCTTGGCCAAGCGGTGGCGACGGAGGAGTTGGAAGAGGCGTTCGCGCGGGCGGCGTTCGACCAGCGCCCGTTGCAGGACAGCGAGGGGATGCTGGCGGCCTGCCCGTTCGTGCCGCAGCAGAAGCGGACGGCGCGGCGGGCGCGGTCGTTCGAGCTGTTCCGGCTGCTGTCGCGGTTGGCGCAGATGCGGCTGACGACGCGCGGGGGCGAGACGCGGCTATCGCCGGAGCAGATCACGGCGGTTTCGGCGGATTTCGGACGGCAGAAGCGGATTACGTACAAGGGGTTGCGGACGCTGCTGGACCTGGCGCCGGAGGTGCGGTTCGCGGATGTGGCCAAGGAGGACGAGGGGCGGGACATTGCGGTGCGGACCACGACCGGCGGCGCCGCGGAAGGGACGGCGACGCTGCGGCGCGTGCTGGGAGAGGCGCCGTGGAAGGCGCTGCTGCACCGGCCGGCGGTGCTGGACCGGGTGGCGGAGGTGGTGACGTTCCGGGAGAGCCCGGAGCGCATCCGCGAGGGGTTGCTGGAGGCCGGGCTGGAGGAGGTGCTGGCCGAGCAGGTGATGCGCGGCGTGGAGGAGGGGGCGTTCGGGGCGTTCCGCGGCGCGGGCCACATCTCGGCCGAGGCGGCGCGGGCGATGTTGCCGCACCTGGCGCGGGGCTTGATGTATTCCGAGGCGGCGGCGGAGGCCGGGTTAGACCATGCGCGGCAGGCGGAGGTTTCGCTGGAGGACATGCGCAACCCGGTGGCGCGGCGGGCGCTGAGCGAGATGACCAAGCAGGTGCGGGCGATCGTGCAGGCGCATGGCCTGCCGGACCTGATCCATGTGGAGCTGGCGCGCGATGTGGGGAAAGGGGTGGAGGAGCGCGACGAGATCACGCGGGGGATCGAGAAGCGGAACAAGGAGAGGGACCGGCTGCGCAAGGACTACGCGGAGCTGCTGGGCGGGGCGGAGCCGAACCAGGAGGAGCTGCTGCGCTTCGAGCTGTGGCGGGAGCAGGCGATGCGGTGCCTGTACACCGACGAGGCGATCACGCCGGACATGCTGCGGGCGGGCGATGCGCGGGTGCAGGTGGATCACATCCTGCCGTGGAGCCGGTTCGGCGATGATTCTTTTGTGAACAAGACGTTGTGCCTGGCGCGGGCGAACCAGCAGAAGCGCAACCGGACGCCGTGGGAGTGGTTCGCGGCGGAGATGCCGGAGGGGTGGGAGGCGTTCGAGCGGCGCGTGGAGAACTGCGCGGGGATGCGGGGGCGGAAGAAGCGCGGCTTCTACCTG
>CANHCJ010000503.1 GCA_947458025.1 Rhodospirillales bacterium
AGAGCAGGGCGGCGCCGGAGCCGGTGCCGGCTTCCAGCACGCGCTGGCCGGGGCGGGCGGGGATGCTGGCCGCGAGCAGCACGGGTTCGAGCCCGGTGCGGTGGCCGTGGCGTGGCTGGGCGTGGCGCAGGCGGCCGCCGAGCAGGGTGCCTTCGGTGAGCTCCGGGCTGCTCACGCCAGGCCCGAGTCGGCGAGGATGCGGCGGGCCTGGGCGATGTCCTCGTCGGCGACGACGAGGCGGCGGGGGATGGCGCCGATGCTGCCTTCCACGCTGCTGGCGAATTCATCGAGCACCCAGCATTCGATGCCGGCATCGCGCAGCAGCACGCGCAGGAAGGAGAGCCGGACAGGGTCGTTGGTGAGCGTAACCGTTTGCATCGGAAGGGAGTCCCGGGGCGGCGGGGGAGGGCTTGCCTTGACCCTTCTTCCGGGCCGCCGATATGGTGGCTGAGCCTCGCCGACCGCCGATCCTGCCGCAACCCCCCCCCTGTTCCATTTCCCCGGGAGAACCACTTGGGCGTCGCCGCCACCCTGCCCCTGACCAAGCCGGCGCCCGAGGAAGCGGTGGGTCCGGATGCGCTGACGGCGCTGGTGGGGATGCTGCGGGCGGACCTGGAGGCGACCAACCGGACGATCGTGGCGCGGATGGACAGCCCGGTGGCGCTGATCCCGCAGCTGGCGGCGCATATCGTGGCGGCCGGGGGCAAGCGGCTGCGCCCGCTGCTGACGCTGGCCGCGGCGCGGCTGTGCGGCTACGACGCGCCCGAGGCGCGGCATGTGAAGCTGGCGGCCTGCGTGGAGTTCATCCACACCGCGACGCTGCTGCACGACGACGTGGTGGATGAGAGCCTGCTGCGGCGCGGGCTGGCCAGTGCCAACGCGGTGTTCGGCAACAAGGCCTCGGTTCTCGTGGGCGACTTCCTGTTCGCGCGCGCCTTCCAGCTGATGGTGGAGGACGGCTCGCTGCGGGTGCTGGACATTCTGTGCCGGGCCTCGGCGACCATCGCCGAGGGCGAGGTGCTGCAGCTGGTGATCCAGAACGACCTGGATGCGGGCGAGGCGAAATACCTGGAGGTGATCCGCGGCAAGACGGCGGCGCTGTTCGAGGCGGCGTGCCATGTGGGCGCGGTGGTGGCCGCGCGGCCGGAGGCGGAGGAGCGGGGGCTGGCCGAGTACGGGCTGAACCTCGGCATCGCCTTCCAGCTGGTGGACGATGCGCTCGACTACGCGGCGGACCAGGAAACGCTGGGCAAGACGGTGGGCGACGATTTCCGCGAGGGCAAGATCACGCTGCCGGTGCTGCGCGCCTGGGCGGCGGGGGATGCGGCGGAGCGGGCGTTCTGGCGGCGCACGGTGGGCGAGCTGGAGCAGTCCGACGAGGATCTCGCCGAGGCGATGCGGCTGATGGAGCGGCATGGCGCGATCGCGGCGACGCTGGCGCGGGCGCGGGAGTTCGCGGCCGAGGCGAAGCGGGCGCTGGCGGTGTTCCCGGCCTCCCCGATGCGGGGGCGGCTGATGGACGTGGCCGACTACACGGTCAGCCGGGCGCGCTGACGCCGTCGTGGCGGGGCTGCTCGACACGCTCTCGGCCCCGCTGCGGCGTGTGGGCGGGGCGGCGTGGGGGGCGGTGGAGCGGGCGGTCAACGAGGAACGCATCCATCTGGCCGTGACCGGGCTGAGCCGGGCGGGCAAGACGGTGTTCATCACGTCCCTGGTGGAGAACCTGCTGGCGCTGGCCGGCGGGCGGGACACGCTGCCGCTTCTGCGGGCGCGGCTGGAGGAGGGAGGGGCCAGCCGGCTGGTGGGGGTGCGGCTGCTGCCTGCGGGCAGCCTGGCGCTGCCGCGCTTCGACCATGCGGGGCATGTGGCGGCGCTGGCGGGGCGGGAGGCACCCGATTCTTCCGCGCACTGGCCGGCGCGGACCGAGGACCTGGCGGCGCTGTCCCTGGAGATCGTGCTGGAACGTGGCTCGGCGCTGGGGCAGGTGCTGGGGCCGCGGCGGATCCGGCTGGACATCCTGGACTATCCCGGGGAGTGGCTGCTGGACCTGCCGCTGATCGGCATGAGCTATGCCGGCTGGGCCGAGGCGGTGCTGGCGCGGCTGCGCACGCCGGCGCGGGCGGGGCTGGCGGCGGAGTTCCTGCGGTTCCTCGACCTGTTCGACCCCGCCGCGCCGGCGGACGAGGCGCTGGTGCGGCGCGGGCACGCGCTGTACCGCGCGGCGCTGGAGGCGATGCGCGGGCGGGGGCTGCGCTATCTGCAGCCCGGGCGGTTCCTGAACCCGGGGCCGCGCGGGGAGGTGCCGCTGCTGTGGTTCTTTCCCGCGGCACTGCGCGGGGCGCCGCCGCCGGGCTCGGCCGGGGCGCTGCTGGCGTCGCGGTTCGAGGCGTATCGCGCGGAGATGCGGGCAGGGTTCTTCGAGGGGCCGTTCCGCGATTTCGACCGGCAGATCCTGCTGGTGGACGTGCTGGGCGCGCTGCATGCCGGGCGGGCGGCGTTCGAGGATACGGCGGATGCGATCGCCGATCTGTGCCGCGGGCTGGGCGGGGCGCCGGGGTGGCTGGGCTGGGGGCGGCCGGCGATCAAGCGGGTGGCGGTGGTGGCGACCAAGGCGGACCACGTGCCGGCGCTGCGGCGCGAGGCGCTGCGGCACCTGCTGCGGGCGGTGGCCGAGCGCGGGCTGGAGGGGCGCCCAGGGGGAGGTTCGGACGGGGTGAGCCTGCATGTGGCCGCCGCGATCCATGCCACGCGCGACGACAAGGCGCGGTTGGGCGGGCGCGACGTGGAGGTGGTGCTGGGGGTGCCGGTGGGCGAGGACCGGGCGCGGCCCTACTTCGTCGGCGACGTGCCGGCGGGCTGGCCGCCGGAGGGGTTCTGGGGCGGGGAGTATTTCGAGCTGCCGGTGTTCCGGCCGCCGCGGATCGAGGCTGACCGCGGGGTGGGGGTTCCCCATATCGGGCTCGACGGGATTCTCGTGGCGCTGCTGGAGGACCTGCTGTGAGCGGGCGCAAGCCGGGGTTCGTGGACGAGGCCGAGGGCCCGCGCGTGGCGGAGGCGCCGTTGCGCCCGGTGCTGCTGGAGCCGCTGCCGGGGGCGCCTTCGGTGATCGAGCCGGACTGGGCGCCGGGGGCGGTGCGGGCGGCGGCGGGGC
>CANHCJ010000504.1 GCA_947458025.1 Rhodospirillales bacterium
CGCAGGTCGCCGCGCTGGGTGTCCCCGGGCTGCAGGGTGCGTGCCGTCTCGGCCGCTGCGCCGGCATCGGCGGGGCTGTGCCCGGCATCGATCACGCGGCGCGCCACGGCGCGGTAAAGCAGGCCGGTGTCGAGGTAGGGCAGGCCGAAATGCGCGGCCAGCCGGCGCGCCAGCGTGCCCTTGCCGGCCGCCGCCGGGCCGTCGATGGCGATGATGAGGGGCATCAGCGCGCGACCAGCGCCGGCGCCCCGCCCTGGCCGATGGCGCCGTTCATGAGGTCGACGAAGCCGGGGAAGCTGGTGTCGATGAAGCTGGCGTCGTCCACCGCCACGCCATCGCGGCTGGCCAGGCCCATCACCAGGGCGCTCATGGCCAGGCGGTGGTCCATGTGCGTCTCCACCACCCCGCCGCCGGGGACCCCGCCCCCCTGCACGATCAGGTCGTCGCCCTCGATCGCCACCTGCACGCCGTTGGCGGCCAGCATCGCGGCGGTGGCCGAGAGCCGGTCGCTCTCCTTCACCCGCAGCTCCTTCAGCCCGCGCATGCGCGTGGTGCCGGCGGCGGCGGCGGCCAGCACGGCCAGGATGGGATACTCGTCGATCATGCTCGGCGCCCGCTCCGGCGGCACCTCGATGCCGCGCAGGGCGGCGTATTCGGCCACGATGTCGCCCACGGGCTCGCCGCCCTCGGTGCGCGGGTTCTCCACCGCCAGCGTGGCCCCCATCTCGCGCAGCGTGGCGAAGAGGCCGGTGCGCAGCGGGTTCAGCCCCACGCCGAGGATGCGCAGGCGCGAGCCCGGCACCAGCAGCGCCGCGGCCAGGGGGAACGATGCGGAGGAGGGGTCGCCCGGCACCACCACGTCGGCGGCGCGCAGTTCCGGCTGGCCCTGCAGCTCGATGATCCGGCCGTGGCCGGCCACCTCCACGCGCACGGTGGCGCCGAAGTGGCGCAGCATGTTCTCGCTGTGGTCGCGCGTCGCCTCGCGCTCCTCCACCCGGGTGATGCCGGGGGCGTTGAGGCCACACAGCAGCAGGGCGGACTTCACCTGCGCCGAGGGCACCGGCACCACGTAGTCGATCGGCAATGCCTCGCGCGCGCCCTCGATCGCCAGCGGCAGGCGGCCGCCCTCGCGGCTGGAGAAGCGCGCGCCGCACTGGGCCAGCGGGTCGGTGACGCGGCGCATGGGGCGGCGGCGCAGGCTGGCGTCGCCGGTCATCACCGCGAACAGGGGATGGCTGGCCAGGATGCCGGCGAGCAGCCGGGCGGCGGTGCCGGAATTGCCCATGTCGAGCACGTCGGCCGGCTCCTGCAGCCCGCCGATGCCGCGGCCGGCCACGCGCCAGGCGCCCGGCCCTTCCTGCACCACCTCGGCCCCCAGGGCGCGCATGGCGGCGGCGGTGCGCAGCACGTCCTCGCCCTCCAGCAAGCCCTGGATGCGGGTTTCGCCCACCGCCAGCGCGCCGAACATGAGCGCCCGGTGGCTGATCGATTTGTCGCCGGGCACGTGCATCGTGCCGGTGAGCGGGGCCGCCGGGCGGCGGGAAAGCAGCGGTCGCAGGGCTGTATTGTGCATGCGCGCGCCCTTAGCATGGTGCATTGTCGTTTGACAGGCGGGCCGGGTGGTGGCATGGGGCGCCCCCTTCCCGCCTACCTGGCGCCCACACCTGCGAGGCGATCGATGGCCAAGCCCGAACTCGGCACCAAGCGCGTTTGCGTCTCCTGCGGCGCCCGCTTCTACGACCTCGGCCGCGCCCCGGCCGTGTGCCCGAAATGCAGCACCGAGCAGCCGGCCGAGCAGCCGCGCCTGCGCCGTGCCGCGGGCAACGTGATGGAGGAGAAGCGCCGGCTCAAGCCCGCCCCGGTGCCCGGCCTCGACACAGCCGACGTGGAGGTGGAGGTGGCCGACGACGAGGCCGACGAGGACGTGCTGGAGGATACCTCCGACCTCGAGGACGACGACGCCGACGCGATCGTGGAGGTGGAGCCGGAGAACGGCGACGAGGAGCGGTAGCCCCGCCCTACAGCCGCCCGGCCAGCCGCAGCAGCAGCACGAACGCCGCATCCCAGGGCACCGCGGGCACCTCGCGCAGGCGCCACCACCAGCGCTTGCGCCAGCGCGCGGCGGCCAGCGCCGGGGGTGGGGGGCAGGGACGCGCGCGCAGGCCGGCCAGCCGCAGCAGGACCACGCAGCGCACCAGGTGGTAGGCGCTGGTGGCCGCGAACACCGGGCCTTGCTGCCCGGCCAGCATCCGCCGCGCGGCCCGGACGGAGCTTACGGTGTCATGCGCCGTCGGTTCCGGGCGGATATCCGCGTCCGCCACGCCGAGTTCGCGCAGCAGCCGTGCCATCACCACCGCCTCGGCCTCCCCGAAGCGGCCCACGCCGCCGGTGGGCAGGTAGAGCGGCCGGCGGAGGGTGCGGCTCGGCTGGCCGTCGGGCCGGACGGCGGCGCCGAAGATCACGATCACGGGCCGGGGGGCCGGGTCAGCGTCCGTTGCATCCGCCATGCCTGCCGGCATAGACCACCGGCCATGCACACCGCCATGCCTCCCGCCATGCCCCTTGGCAGAACCCGCGGCTATTTCGGCATCGGCGCCGAGGGCGTCTCGAAATCCGCCAATGTCGGCGCGCTGCTGCGCACCGCCCATGCCTTCGGCGCCAGCTTCTGCTTCACCCTGGGCACCGGGTTCGACGCCCGGGCGGGGCGCAGCGCCGACACGGCGGACACGCCGGCGCATGTGCCGCTGTGGCGCTTCGGCGGGGCCGAGGACCTGCACCTGCCGCGCGGCTGCAAGCTGGTCGGCATCGAGCTGCACGAGGATGCCGCCGACCTGCCCAGCTTCCGCCACCCGCTGAGCGCGGCCTATGTGCTGGGGCCGGAGCGCTCCTCCCTCTCCCCTGCCCTGCTGGCGCGCTGCGACCACCTGGTGCGCATTCCCACCCGCTTCTCGCTCAACCTCGCCGTGGCCGGCGCGCTGGTGCTCTACGACCGGCTGCTGCAGCACGGCCGCTTCGCCGAGCGCCCGGTGATGAGCGGCGGCGCCACGGCGGCACCGCCCGCGGCCACGGGCCACGGCCACCCGGTGTTCCGCCGGCACCGGCCCGCCTGGCTGGGCCCAGGGGGGGATGGGGGCGAAGA
>CANHCJ010000505.1 GCA_947458025.1 Rhodospirillales bacterium
GGACATCGCCGCCACCACGCGCTCTCGCAGATCGAGGGAAAGGGCTCGGGTCATCGCTGCTGGCCTCCGCCCAGCCAGCAGCTTGAATCAGAAAACGAGCCGCGCCGGAATCACCAAAGCGATTCACTCAGACAGAATCACGCTCTAGGTCATCACGATCATCACATGCCGGCGATAGGCCGGGCGCTGGGTGAGGCGCTCGTACCAGGCGCGCAGGTGCGGCAGTTCCGGCAGGTCGTCGCGGCGGAAGGGCAGGTTGAGCCAGCGGTAGCACACCGCGCCCACCGGGATGTCGCCCATGCTGAACTGCTCGCCGGCCACATAGGGGCGGGTGGCGAGATGGGCATCCAGCCGCGCCCAGATGGCGGAGGTGGCGGGGCGGGCGGCGTCGATGGCGGCGTTGTCGCGCTTTTCGGCGGGGGTGCGGATCAGGCCCCAGAACAGCGTTGTCATGCCGGACATCACGGTGGTGGCCTGCCAGTCCATCCAGCGATCGGCCTCGCCGCGCGCCTTGGGGTCGGTGGACCACAGCGTGCCGGCGGCATAGGTGGCGCAGAGGTAGCGCACGATGGCGTTGCTTTCCCACAGCGTGTAGCCGTCGTGGTCGATGGTGGGCACCACGCCGTTGGGGTTCATGGCGCGGTACCAGGGCTGGTCGTTGCCGCCGAAGGCGCCGCCCACGTCGGTGCGCTCATAGGGCACGCCGCATTCGTCGGCGGCCCAGAGCGCCTTCTGCACGTTGATGGAATTGGCGCGGCCGTGGATCTTCAGCATGGCGGGTCCCCCTGTTCGGGCACCATCAGACCCCTGGCCGCGCCGATCGGCAAGCTACCCGTGCTTGAGGCGCAGCTGGGCCAGGCGGTCGCCGAGATTGGCGGTGGGGGAGGGCTGGCCCGAGACCGCGGCCATGGCGGCGGCGATGTTGGGGTCGTCCTGCTCCGGCTTGGTCTGGCGCAGCAGGCTGGCCTTGGCGTTGGCGGCCTCGGCCTGGGCCAGGTTGCGGGCGGCATTGTCCTGCATGGCCTTCAGCGCCACCGAAAGCCCGCTGGTGGCGCCGGAGAGGCCGGCGGCCTGGCGGGCGCCCTCGGCGCGCTGCTCGGCCATCTGGCGCTGCTGCTCGGCGCGGGACATGTCGCGCTGGGCGCGCTCCAGTTCCGTGCGGGCGCTGCGCAGCTTCTGGCCGGCCTGCTGGTAGGTATCCTCCAGCGAGCGCAGGAAGGTTTCCGCGTCGGCCACGTCCTGCTTCTCGCGGTCCACGTCCGGCGCCATGGTTTCCAGCATGGCCACCAGCGTGGCGAGGCTTTTCTCCAGCGCCGCGCGGTTGCCGGGGTCGGTCTCGCCGGCCAGGCGGGCGTTCAGCTGCTCGGCTGCGGCCATGCGCTGCTGCGAGAGGGCGACGATGGCGTCGGCCTCCTTGCGCTCCTTGTCATAGGCGATGCGGGCCTGGGCCACCTGCAGGCCGAGCTGGTCCAGGTTCTGCTCCATGCTGCGCAGCTCCGCCTCGGTGGCGGATTTGGGGTCCCAACGCACGATCGCCTCGATCGCGGAATTCACGGCGTTGTCGGTCTTCACGCCGACCAGGTTGCGGATGAACGAGAACATGGGGTGGCTCCTGTGTGGCGGGAATTTAGCCGGCCATCGCGCCGGCGTTGAGCAGGGCGACGGCGAGCTGGATGCCGGTGAGGACGCAGGCGGCGGCGGTGTTGCCCTGCTCGATCATGGCGCGCAATCCGGGCACCAGCAGGGCGGCGAGGCGGAAGGTGGCGAGCTGGATGGCCAGCGCCACGGTGCCCCAGATCAGGATGTCGAGCGTGACCTGGCTGGCGGCCAGCGTGGCGGCCAGCGGGATGGCGAGCGCCACCAGCGTGCCGGCGAGCACGATGCCGGCGGCGGCGTTGCCGGCGGCGATGAGTTCACGCTCGTGGAACGGGGTGAGCGCCATGTAGATCGCCGCCCCCACGCCGAGCAGGGCAAGGGTGGCCGCGAACTGCAGCACCAGCACCGGCAGGCCGGTGCCGAGGACGTCGAGGATGCCGCTCATGAATGCTCCAGCGTGGCGGGGTTGATGTCGATGCCCGCGCGCAGCTCCACCCAGGCCTGGCCCTGGCGCTGCACGGCGGTGACGAGGATGTACTCGGTGGCGGGCGCCGGGGCGGGCAGGCCGGTGGGGGCGCCGTAGAGCATGGCCTGCTGGTGCACGATCTCCGTGCCCTCGGCGGTGGTGATCTCCTCGGCGATGGCGACCGGGGCGACGCGGGCGGTGCCGGGGGACCAGACGCGCTGGTAGAGCTTGCCGTCCTTGGCCTGGAATTCCGGCCAGCCGATCAGGCCTTCGTGCGGGTTGAGCCAGACATCCCATTCGGCGGCATCGGCGGGGGTGACCTCGTCGAACAGGACGAAGTAGCGGCATTCGTCGGGCTTGCCGGCGGCATCGAGGTGGAGCTGGAACATGCCGCGGCGGTCATCGAGGTGCAGGCGGACGAAGCCGCCCACGTTGAGGCGGCCGACGGCGGCGACCGACATGCGGCCCTCGGCGGAGGCTTCGGGCGGGGTGACCCGGGTGGCGCCGGCGGCGAGGATGAAGGGGGAGAGGTCGGCGGTGAGGACCATGCCGACGCGGAAGCTGCGCTTGATGGCCGCTTCGGTGACCAGCCTGTTCACGTCCGGGTTCCTTTCCTTGCTGTCCCGGACATGGGTGCGCGTGGCGCGCCAGGCGAGCCAGCCGGCGCCGCCGACCAGGAGGAGGCTGAAGGTGATGCCGAACAGGCCCATGCCGCCGCCGGTGCTGGGGGTGCGCTGCGGGCCGGCATTGGCGGTGGCGATCTCCGGCGGGATGCCGGGGGGGACTTCCACCCAGCCGGAGTCCGGCGCGGCGCCCGGGGGGGCGCGCTGGTCGAGCTCGGCGAGCTTGCGGCGCAGCTCGGCGTTGTCCTGGGCCAGGGCATCGGCCTGCTGGCGCCATTGCTGGACGCCGGGGTCGGTGCGGTGGCTGCGGAACCAGTCGGTGGTGCCGGGGCGGGTGAGGTTGTCGAGCATGAACCAGAGGAACAGCCCGTCCCAGATGCCGAAGCTGCGCGGGGCGGCGGCGGCGTAGGCGGGCGGGGCCCAGCCCTGCTGGCCGAACCA
>CANHCJ010000506.1 GCA_947458025.1 Rhodospirillales bacterium
CCGGAAAGGCCCCCCCGCCGCCATGGGCAAAAGTGAAGCGGGTCCAGGGACCTCAGGTCCCTGGCGGGGTGCAGGGGCAGCGCCCCTGCCGGGTCCAGGGCAGAGCCCTGGTCTTACCCGCCCCGCGAGACCCGCACGGCGATGTCGAGCGCGCGGCGGAGCAGGGTTTCGCTGGCTTCCGGGGTTCGGAAGGCGCTGTGGGCGGAGAGGGTCACGTTCTCCAGCCCGATGAACGGGTTCCCGGGCGGCAGCGGTTCTTCCACGAACACGTCCAGTGCCGCGTGGCCGATTTGCCCAGACTTGAGGGCATCGATCATCGCGGCTTCGTCGATCACGGCGCCACGGGCCGTATTCACCAGCAGCACGCCTTTCTTCATCTGGGCGATATGGGCACGCGTCACGAAGCCTTTGGTTTCGTCGTTCAGCAGCAGGTGCAGCGAGATCACGTCGCTTTCCGCCAGCAGCTGCTCCAGCGGCACGAACGTCACCCCCGGCGCCGTCTTGGGCGACCGGTTCCACGCCAGCACCCGCATGCCGGAGCCCCCGGCGATCCGCGCCACCTCGCCGGCGATGCCCCCGAACCCGATCAGCCCGATCGTCTTCCCCGTCAGCTGCATCCCTTCGGTGCGCAGCCACTGCCCGCCGCGCACGCCGCGATCCATGTAGGCCAGCCCCCGCGCCCCGGCCCACATCAGCGCGATCGCGTGCTCGGCCACCGCCGTATCGCCGTAGCCCTTGATGATGTGCACCGTGATCCCGAGCG
This sequence comes from Rhodospirillales bacterium, assembly GCA_947458025.1. GTDB lineage: Bacteria > Pseudomonadota > Alphaproteobacteria > Acetobacterales > Acetobacteraceae > CAMDGX01. Next base: position 764 of record CANHCJ010000506.1, read on the forward strand.
CGGCGAGTTCCTCCGGGTTCATGTAGCTGCGCGCCCCGGTCCCCAGGAAGATCACGTGCTTGAGCCCCTGGCACTTCGCCATCCACTCGGTCGGCATGTAGGTCCGGTCATTCAGCACGAAATCCTGCCCGGCCAGCAGCCCCGGCAGCTGTTCCGGCCGCACCTCCTCCTGGATGTTCACCCCCGTCTTCGGGTCATCCGCGCGCATCACGCGCCGGAAGATCTCCGCCAGTTCATCCGTGGCATCGACAAACAGCCCCTGCATCGCCTCGCTCTCCGGCTCGTGGAAGCCATGATCGTGCCCGCCCCCCGCCACATCCGGCAAGCATGACCCCCCGCGCATGACCGCCGGCCGCCCCCTCCAGCTCGACCCCGAAGACCGCCGCCCCCCCCGGCACGAGCCGCCGGACCCGGCACCCCGCCCCCGTCGACGCCGCCGCAGCGTCACGCTGTTCCTCCTGCGCTGGACCATCGTGCTGGCCATCTGGGCCGCGCTCATGGCCGGCGCCGTCCTGCTCTTCTTCGCCTGGGACCTCCCCCGTCCGGAATCCGCGCTGGATGCCGCCCGCCGCCCCAGCGTCACCCTCACCGATGCCCAGGGCCGCATCATCACCACCTACGGCGACCTGGTCGGCGAGCCGCTCCGCCTGCGCGACATGCCCCCCCACCTCCCCGCCGCCGCCGTCGCCGTGGAGGATCGCCGCTTCTGGTCCCACTGGGGCCTGGATGTCATCGGCATCGCCCGCGCCTCCTGGGTCAACCTCCAGGCCGGCCAGGTCGTCCAGGGCGGCTCCACCATCACCCAGCAGGTCGCCAAGAACCTCTTCCTCTCCAACGCCCGCACCTTCCGCCGCAAGGTGCAGGAGCTCCTGCTCACCCTCTGGCTCGAACGCCAGTTCACCAAGCAGGAGATCCTCGAGATCTGGCTCAACCGCGTCTATCTCGGCTCCGGCGCCTTCGGCATGGACGCCGCCTCGCGCGTCTACTTCGGCACCTCCGCCCGCCAGGTGAATCTCTGGCAGGCCGCCATGCTCGCCGGCCTCCCCCGCGCCCCGTCGCGCATCAACCCTCGCGTGAACCCCGAAGCCGCCGCCGCCCGCGCCCGCGAGGTCCTCAACGCCATGGCCGAAACCGGCGCCATCCCGCCCGACCAGGCCCGCGCCGCCGCCGCCGCCGCCATCGCCATCCCGCCCCGCCCCTCCCGCGCCGCCGGCTGGTTCAGCGACTGGGTCGCCGACCAGGCCGACCCCCTCCTGCCCGATGGCGCGGATGCCACCGTCCGCACCACGCTCGACCCGCGCATCCAGTCCGCCGTGGAAACCCGCCTGCGCGCCCTGCTCGAAGGCCCCGGCGCCGAGGCCCAGGTCTCCCAGGGCGCCGTGGTGGTGCTGGATGCGCAAACCGGCAACGTCCGCGCCCTCGTCGGCGGGCGGGACTACCGCGCCAGCCCCTACAACCGCGCCGTCGTCGCCCGCCGCCAGCCCGGCTCCGCCTTCAAGCCCTTCGTCTGGCTCGCCGCAATCGAAGCCGGCGCCCGCCCGGACGACACCGTGCTCGATGCCCCCATCCGCCGCGGCACCTGGTCGCCCTCCAACTTCGACGGGCGCTTCCGCGGCGAGATCACGCTGGAGGAGGCGCTGGCCCACTCCGTCAACACCCCGGCCGTCCGCCTCCTCATCCAGGCCGGCGGCCCCCGCACCGTCGCCGCCGCCGCCGCCCGCCTCGGCATTCCCGGCCGCCTGCCCAACAACGAATCCCTGGCCCTCGGCACCGCCGAGGTCGGCCTGCTCGATCTCACCGCCGCCTACGCCGCCTTCTTCAACGGCGGCCTGCGCATCACCCCCACCGGCATCGACGCCCTCTCCGCCGAGGGCCGCACCATCGCCCTCACCCGCCCCGCCCCCCCGCGCGCCATCGACCCCGACCACGCGGCCATGATGGCCCGCATGCTCACCGCCGTCGTCACCCGCGGCAGCGGCCGCCCCGCCGCCATTCCAGGCCGCGCCATCGCCGGCAAAACCGGCACCACCCAGGACCACCGCGACGCCTGGTTCATCGGCTGGGCCGACGCCGGCAGGCCAGGCGGAAGAATGATCGGCATCTGGCTCGGCAACGACGACAACCGCCCCACCGCCGGCGTCACCGGCGGCTCCCTCCCCGCCCGCCTCTTCGCCGACATCCTCCGCGACCTCGGGCCCAACTAGGCTTCAACGCCAAGACGCCAAGACGCCAAGCGCGCCAAGGGCGTTTCCCTATGTCTCGCTTGGCGTCCTTGTCTTCCTCCCTTGGCGTCTTGGCGTTGAACCCTTCCTTCCTTCCATCCCGCCCCCCCTCTTGCCCCAACCCC
>CANHCJ010000507.1 GCA_947458025.1 Rhodospirillales bacterium
AGGTGAACATCACCGCGCTGGCCGGCGTGGTGCCGGTGCCCGGGGAGATCGTGCTGCTGCGCCGCGCGGCGGGTGGGCTGGCGGTGGCCGGGCGGGTGCCGCCCGGTTGAGCCTAGCGGTACTCGATCCGCGGATCGATGTAGGCGTACAGCACGTCCACCAGCACGTTCATCAGCACGTAGATCACCAGCACGAACAGGATGCAGCCCTGGATCAGCGGGTAGTCGCGCACGCCGATCGCCTGGATCAGCAGGCGGCCGATGCCGGGATAGGTGAACACCGCCTCCGTCACCACCGTGCCGCCCACGAAGGCCGCCAGCATCAGCCCGACGATGGTCACGAAGGGCAGCAGCGCGTTGCGCATCACGTGGCGGCCGACCACGTCGCGTTCCGGCAGGCCCTTGCTGCGCGCGGTGCGCACGTAGTCCGCCTTCAGCTCGCCCAGCAGGGAGGCGCGCAGGAAGCGGGCGAAGATGCCGGAGACATAGGTGCCCAGCGTCAGTGCCGGCAGCAGGATGTTCTTCAGCGCCCCCAGCGGGTCCTGGAAGAACGGCACGTAGGTGGAAACCGCCGGCAGCCAGCGCAGCTGCACGCCGAAGAACAGGATCAGCAGGATGCCGAGCCAGAAGGTCGGCACCCCCAGCGCCAGCGCCGACCAGGCGGACAGCACGCGGTCGATCCAGGTATTGGGAAACAGCGCGGAGATGATCGCCACCGGCACGCCCAGCAGCAGCCCCACCAGGATGGAGAACAGGCCGAGCTGCAGCGTGGCCGGCACGCGCGCCATGATCAGGTTCAGCACCGGCTCGCGCGACTGGATCGAGTGGCCGAAATCGCCCACCAGCGCGCCGCGCAGCCAGGAGAAATACTGCTCGTGCAGCGGGCGATCCAGGCCCAGGCGCTGCATCGCGTCGGCGATCTGCTCCTGGGTCGCGTTCTCGCCCACGATGGCGCCGATGGGCGAGCCGGGCACGGCATAGACCATCGCCCAGATGCCGATCGAGGCCAGGAACAGCACCGGCACCAGTTGCACCAGGCGGCGGATGATGTAGCCGGTCATGCGCGCTTCTCCGCCTGCGCAGACGAGGGCGGCGCGGGTTCGGCGGCGCTCTCCTCCTCCACGATCTCGCGCCGGTCCTCCAGCACGTTGGCCAGCACGCGGCCGAGCGTATCCAGCGAGAGGATCGTGAGCGTCAGCGCCAGCCCCGGCAGCACCGCATAGGTCGGCGCCTCATGCAGGTACGACTTGCCGGTGCGCAGCATCTCCCCCCAGGAGGGCGTGGGCGGCGGGATGCCGACGCCGAGGAAGGCGAGTGCCGCCTCCAGCAGGATGGCGACGGAGGAGAGAATGACCACCTGCACCAGGATCGGCGACCAGGCATTGGGCAGCACGGTGCGGAACATGTTGTAGGAGGCCGAGCCGCCCAGCGCCTCCACCGCCAGCACGAAATCCCGCTGGCGCAGGCTGAGCACCTGGGCGCGGGTGATGCGCGCGAAGCTCGGGATCCCCGTGATGCCCACCGCCACCAGCGCCGCCATCTGGCTGCGCCCGAGCACGGCGATCAGCGCCATCGCGAACAGGATGCCGGGCAGCGCCAGCAGCACGTCCACGATGCGCATCAGCACCGCATCGCGCCAGCCGCCGAAATACCCGGCGATCAGCCCCATCGGCACGCCGATCGAGGCGGCGATCACCACCGCGCCGGCGGCGGTCAGCAGCGAGGTGCGCGCGCCGTAGATCACGCGGGCGAAGATGTCGCGGCCCAGCTCGTCGGCGCCGAACCAGAACTGCGCGCCCGGCGGCTCCAGCGTATAGGCCAGTTCCTGGTAGAGCGGGTCGATCGGCAGGATCCAGGGCGCGGCCAGCGACACCACGATGGTGACCACCAGGAACGCCACGCTCACCGCCGCGGCCGGGCGCGACAGCACGCGGCCGGCGGTGACGCGGGCGCGGTACCAGCCGCCGCGGGTGGCACCGCTCATGTCACCGGCTCCGCCACGCGCGGGGCGGCGAAGTGGCAGGCCGCCCGGGTGGGCTGGCTGGCCAGCTCGCGGAAGGCGGGTATCTCCGTGCTGCAGCGCGCCTCGGCGCGGAAGCAGCGCGGATGGAACGGGCAGCCGGAGGGCGGGCGCGCGGGGCTGGGGATATCGCCCTGCAGCACGATGCGCCCCGTGTTGCCGCGCCGCGACGGGTCCGGCACCGGCACGGCGGAGAGCAGGGACTGGGTGTAGGGGTGGGCCGGCCGGTCGTACAGCGTGTCGCGGTCGGCCTGTTCCACGATGCGGCCCAGGTACATCACCGCCACGCGGTTGGAGATGTGGCGCACCACGGAAAGGTCGTGGGCGATGAACAGGAAGGCCAGCCCCAGCTCCTTCTGCAGATCCTGCAGCAGGTTCACCACCTGCGCCTGGATCGAAACGTCGAGTGCCGCCACCGGCTCGTCCAGGATCAGCAGCTTCGGGGCCAGCGCCAGCGCGCGGGCGATGCCGATGCGCTGCTTCTGGCCGCCGGAGAACTCGGCGGGGTAGCGGCCGAGCATGGTGCGCGAGAGGCCGACCAGCTCGAACAGCTCGCCCACCCGCTTCATGCCGCCGGCGTCGTCGAACAGCCCGTGGATGCGCAGCGGCTCGGCCACGATGTCGCCCACGGTCTTGATCGGGTTCAGCGAGGCATAGGGGTCCTGGAAGATGTACTGCATGTTGCGCCGCGTGCGGCGCAGGGCGGCGGCGTCCATGGTGGTGACCTCCGCACCGCCGAAGCGGATGGAGCCGCCGGTGGCGCGCACCAGGCCCATGATGGCCCGCCCGGTGGTGGTCTTGCCGCAGCCGGATTCACCCACCAGGCCCAGGGTCTCGCCCGGCCGCACCGCAAGGCTCACGCCGTCCACCGCGCGCACCGTGCCGGTCTGGCGGCGCAGCAGGCCGGTGCGGATCGGGAAATGCACCTGCAGGTTCTCCACCTCCAGCAGCGGCGCCGGGGCGGTGGCGGGTGCTGCGGGTTTCGCGGCCGGCTCGGCACGGGGCGGGGCCGGCGCGCCCAGCAGGGTGGCCACCTCCTCGGCGAAGTGGCAGGCGGTGGCGCGGCCCTGGCCGGGCAGGTCGGCGGG
>CANHCJ010000508.1 GCA_947458025.1 Rhodospirillales bacterium
CGCCGAGGCGCCGGCGGCGCCGGAGACGGCGGTGGAGCCGCCGGGGCCGGCGCTGTACGGGCGGCGCGTGCTGCTGGTGGAGGACGAGCCGCTGGTCGCACTTTCGCTGAAGGAGGCGCTGCAGGATGCCGGCTGCACCGTGCGCGGCCCGGCTGCCACCCTGGCCGAGGCGGAGCGCCTGGCCGGGGAGGAGGGGCTGGATGCGGCGGTGATGGACGTGAACCTGCCGGGCGGGCGCTCCTTGCCGCTGGGGGCGCGGCTGGCGGAACGGGGCGTGCCGGTGGTGTACGTGACCGGGCTCGACACGCTGCCGGGCGCGGCCGGGGCGGTGGTGCTGCACAAGCCGGTGGACCGCGTGGCGCTGCTGGCGGCGCTGGGGCGGGGGATCGGGACGGTGCCGGCCGCGTGAGGTTCAGCCGCGGGCGCGCATCTCCTCGCTCGGCTTGCTGTCGGGCGCGCGGGAATAGGCGGCGACGGCCAGGACCAGCACCACCACCATGAAGCCGAACAGGGTGCGGTAGGCCTCCTCCGAGCGGGTGCCGCCGGCCAGCGGCTCGAACAGGCCGAGGATGATGCCGGAGAGGGTTTGCATGCAGGCGACGCCGAGCATGACCGAGGTGTTCATCGTGGCCATGCCGCGGCCGATCAGCCTGTCGGGGAAGATGCCGCGGCCGTGGGCCATGATCATGGTGGAACTGGCCGAGAGGTAGCCGATGGCGATCATGGCGCCGGCGGCGAGCCAGGCGGGGGGCTGGTGCAGCGCGGCGAGCAGGGCCAGGACGGCGGCGACCGCCAGCGTGCCGACGATGGCGATCCACTTGCGGGTATCGAGGATGCGGTCCAGCGGGCCGAAGGTGAGCATGCCGACCTGGTAGGCGATGACGGCGGCGAGCAGGACGTGGCCGGCCTCCACCGCGGTGAAGCCGTGGACCTCGCGCAGGAAGGGGCCGCCCCAGAGGCCCTGGACGGTGAAGGTACAGGCGTAGTTGCAGAAGTTCAGCGCCAGGATGAACTTCAGCGTGGGGTTGCGCAGCACCTCGCCGAGGCCGCGCAGCATCTCGCGCGGGCTCTCCGGCGTGCGGGCCAGGAAGGGGTGGCCCGCGGGGGCATCGCGCACGATGAGCCAGACGGCGATGGCGGCGAGCGCGGTGAAGACGACGACGGCGCCGAAGAGGGGGCGCCAGCCGACCTGCTGCACGCCCCAGGCGAGCGGGGAGGTGGCGGCGAGGTTGCCGAGCAGGCCGACGGCAAGCACCAGGGAGGTGACCTGGGAGAACATGTTGGGCGGGAACCAGCGCGAGATCACCACCATGCTGCCGATGAGCATCACGCCGAAGCCGGCCCCCATCAGCACGCGGCCGACGAGCAGGGTGGTCCAGTCGGGCGCCAGGGTGAACACGCTGCCGCCGATGGTGGCGAGCACCAGCATGCCGACCACGGTCTTGCGCGGGCCGTAGCGGTCGAACAGGAAGCCGACCGGGATCTGCATGGCGGAGAAGCCGAAGAAGAAGGCGCCGGTGAGCGCGCCCAGCGCCTCTGGCCCGATGGCGAAATCCCTCATCAGGTCGAGCCCGATGGTAACGTTGGCGGCGCGGAAGAAGTGGCTGGCGACATAGGCGATGGCCAGGGTGGCCACGATGATCCATGCCTGCCTCAGCCGATGATCGGCCATGCGCCGCCGTCTCCCCCGGGTGTTGCCTGTGGACCTATCACGCGCGCGGGGCGCGGGCTATCCAGCGCGCATGGAGGAATCGCCCGAGGACCGACGGCGCGGCAACCTGCACGGCGCGCTGGCCATGCTGGGGGCGATCGCGCTGTTCATCGTGAACGACGCCATGATCAAGCTGGCGAGCGAAGGCGTGCCGGCGGCGCAGACGATCGGGGTGCGCGGGGTGTTCGCCACGATCTGGGTGGTGATGGCGGTGACGGCGGCGGGGCTGTGGCACCAGGCGCACCATGCGCTGGATCCGCGCACGATGGGGCGTGCGGTGCTGGATGTCGGCAGCACCTTCACCTACCTGATCGCGCTGTTCCACATGCCGCTGGCGCTGGCCGTGGCCATCGGGCAGACGGCGCCCTTGATGATCCTGGCGCTGGGCGTGGTGTTCCTGCGCGAGGTGGTGCCGTGGCAGCGCTGGGTGGCGGTGGTGGTGGGCTTTGCCGCCGTGCTGCTGGTGGCGCGGCCTGGGACGGACGGGTTCAGCGCCTGGGTGCTGCTGAGCCTTTTGGGCACGCTGCTTTCGGCGGTGCGCGACATCTACACGCGGGTGGTGCCGGCGCGGGTGCCATCCTTGATCATCACGCTGGCGACCGCCACCGCGGTGACGGTGACCGGCGTGGTGCTGACGGCGATCCAGGGCTGGGTGGCGATGAGCGCGCAGCAATGGGCGCTGCTGTTCGGCGCCTCGGTGTTCCTGGCCGGGGCGTATCACCTGATGATCGTGGCGATGCGGCATGGCGAGGTGAGCTTCGTGGGCGGGTTCCGCTATGCCTCGCTGCCGGCCGCGGCGCTGGTGGGGTTCGTGGTGTGGGGCGACCTGCCGGACCTGGTGGCGGTGGCGGGGATGGGAGTGATCGTGGGGGCGGGGCTTTACCTGTTCCGGTCAGGACGGCAGTAAGCAAGCGCGTTCTTTTTTGAAAAAAAGAACCGAAAAACTTTTTTCCGTTTGGGCGAGGCCTCTCCGCACCTGGTGGGAAAAGTCTTTTTGCTTCTTTTTCTTCAGAAAAAGAAGACTCTTCCTTATGGGCGCACATGACGCGCTCAGCCGTTGCCCTCGGCAGGATCGCCGAAGCGGTAGCCGATGCCGGGTTCGGTCTGGATCAGGTGGGCCGCCGGCCCCAGCTTGGCGCGCAGGTGGCCGATATAGACGCGCAGGTATTGCGCATCGTCCAGGTGGGCCGGGCCCCAGACCGCCTGCAGCAGCTGCCGCTGGGTGACCAGCCGGCCGGCGCCGGCATGGGCCAGCGCGGCGAGCAGGTCCCATTCGCGCGGGGTGAGGTGCATGCGGGTGCCGTCGAGGCGGGCGATGCGGGCCGCGACGTCGATCTCCAGCGGGCCGGCGCGCAGCTTGCCGGCCTCGGCGGGCGGGGCGGACGTGCCG
>CANHCJ010000509.1 GCA_947458025.1 Rhodospirillales bacterium
AGGGGCGTTGCGACAGCGGCACGAAGGGCTTGTCGTCCGGCCCGACGTAATTGGCCGTCGGGCGAATGATCTTGTTGTCCACTCGCTGTTCCATGACATGCGCGCTCCAGCCCGAGGTGCGGGCGATGACGAAGAGCGGCGTGAACATGGCCGTGGGAACGCCCATCATGTGGTACGAGACCGCGCTGAACCAATCGAGGTTCGCGAACATGCGCTTGGCATCCATCATCACCGATTCGATGCGGTCGGCGATGTCGAACATCTTCATCGAGCCGGCCTCGGCCGACAGGCGGCGCGAGACCTCCTTGATGATCTTGTTGCGCGGATCGGCGATCGTATAGACCGGGTGGCCGAAGCCGATGATGACCTCTTTCCGCTCCATCCGCGCCTTGATGTCGGCCTCGGCCTCATCGGGATTGGCGTAGCGCTTCTGGATCTCGAAGGCGACCTCGTTGGCGCCGCCATGCTTCGGGCCGCGCAGCGCCCCGATGCCGCCGGTGATCGCCGAGTACATGTCCGAGCCCGTGCCGGCCACGACGCGGCAGGCGAAGGTGGAGGCGTTGAACTCGTGCTCGGCATAGAGGTTCAGCGAGGTGTGCATGGCGCGCACCCAGCTTTCGCGCGCGGGCTTGCCGTGCAGCAGGGTGAGGAAATGGCCGGCGATGGTGTCGTCGTCCGTCTCCACCTCGATGCGGCGGCCGTTCTGGCTGTAGTGGTGCCAGTAGAGCAGCATGGAGCCGAGCGAGGCCATCAGCCGGTCGGCGATGTCGCGGGCACCCGGCGGGTTGTGGTCGTCCTTTTCCGGCAGCACGCAGCCCAGCGCGGAGACGCCGCTGCGCATCACGTCCATCGGGTGGGCGGCGGCCGGGATCGCCTCCAGCACCGCGCGCACGGCGGCGGGAAGGCCGCGCAGGGCCTTCAGCTTTTCCTTGTAGGCGGCCAGCTCGGCCAGGTTCGGCAGGGTGCCGTGCACGAGCAGGTGGGCCAGCTCCTCGAACTCGCAGGTCTCGGCGATGTCGAGGATGTCGTAGCCGCGGTAGTTGAGGTCGTTGCCGCTGCGCCCGACGGTGCACAGCGCGGTGTTGCCGGCGGTCACCCCGGAAAGGGCGACCGACTTCTTCGGCTTGAAGTTGCTTTCGCTCATGGCGTGGAGTTCTCCCTGGTGCCTAGCCGAAGATGCCGGGCTTGCTTTCGGCAAGCGTGCCGGCCGGCAGGGCGACGTTCAGCTGGTGCAGCTCGCCCGCGGGCAGGCTGGCCAGGTTCTGCGCCGCCTCGATGAAGCGGTTGGACTCGCGGGTGGTGATGATGCCTTCCGTGAGGATGCGGAACTTGCGGATGTAGTCCTCCCGCGCGAAGGGCTTGGCGCCCAGCGGATGGGCGTTGGCCACGGCCATCTCGTCGATCAGCTTGGTGCCGTCCTTCATGATCACTTCCAGGCGCCCGCCGAAGGCCAGCTCGTTGGGGTCCTTGGCGTGGTAGCGCTTGGTCCAGGCCGGGTCCTCGCGGGTTTCGATCTTGTGCCACAGCTCCACCGTGTCCTTCCGCTGGGCGCGCTTGGGGGCGTAGCTGTCGACGTGGTGCCACTTCCCGTCCTGCAGGGCGACGGCGAGGATGTACATGATCGAATGGTCCAGCGTCTCGCGGCTGGCCTTGGGGTCCATCTTCTGCGGGTCGTTGGCGCCGGTGCCGATCACGTAGTGGGTGTGGTGCGAGGTGTGCAGGATGATCTTCTCCACCGCGCTCCAGTTGCTGATCTTCTCGCGCATGCGGAAGGCGAGGTCGATCAGTGCCTGGCTCTGGTACTCGGCCGAGTGCTCCTTGGTGTAGCTGTCCATGATGCCGCGCTTGGCCTCGCCCGTCTCGGGCAGGGGCACGCGGTAGACATGCTCCGGCAGGCCCTTGTCGCGGGCGGTGCGGCCGGAGAGCATCCAGGCCATCACGCTGTCCTCGCCTTCATAGATCGGGCTCGGCGCGCCCTCGCCGCGCATCACGCGATCGACCGCCTCCACCGCCAGCTTGGCGGCATGGGCCGGGGCATAGGCCTTCCAGGAGCTGATCTCGCCCTTGCGCGACTGGCGGGTGGAGAAGCTGGTGTGCACCGCCTGCTGCACGGCCTGGTAGATCACCTCCTGCTTCAGGCCCAGCAGCGTGCCGATCCCGGCGGCCGAGGCGGGGCAGAGATGGGCGATGTGGTCGATCTTGTGCTCGTGCAGGCAGATGGCGCGCACGAGGTCGATGTGGATCTCATAGCCGGTGGCCAGGCCCCGGATGAGGTCCTTGCCGGAGCGGCCCATGTGCTGGCCCACGGCCAGGATCGGCGGGATGTTGTCGCCGGGGTGCGAATAGTCGGCGGCCAGGAAGGTGTCGTGCATGTCCAGCTCACGCACCGCGGTGCCGTTGGCCCAGGCGGCCCATTCCGGCGAGACGCGGCGGCCGGCGGGCACGCCGAACACGGCGGCGCCGTCGCGCTCGCTCTGCTTGGGGTGCGGGTGGCCGAGCGCCATGCCGCGGGCGGAGACCACCGGGCGGCGGTTGATGGCGGCGATGGCCACCGAGGCGTTGTCGATGATCCGGTTGATGATCATCTCCGCCGTGTCCTTCGGCACCGCCACCTTGTCGGTGGCGACGCCGGCGATCTTCCAGGCCAGCTGGTCCTCGCGCGGGAGGTGGATCTTGGAGGGGTAGACCTTCACGTCATGCAGCTTCATCGGAGACTCCGTTTCGTGCGACTCAGTTCCTGAGCGCGACCGTTCTTGCGGCGGCCTCGGTGCCCCTGCCCCTCCCCATCGCGGTCGCGGGATTGGCGGATGGCGGCGCGCGGGCTAGCGTCGGCTCTTGAACGGCCTTCGTAGGAGCGCGCGCGGGCGCCGGCAAGCCCGAGCGGTGCGCCGGCCCGACAATCCGCCGCACAGCACGGGATGAGACACGCCATGGCGACCCCTTTCGACCGCGTTTTCCTGGGCGACGTGGTGACGTCGAGCGAGATCCTGCGCGACGGCTACGTGGCCGTGCGCGGCGAGACGATCGCGGCGATCGGGCGCGGGGCGCCGCCGCCGGCCGGCGAGATCGTGGACCGGCGCGGCAA
>CANHCJ010000510.1 GCA_947458025.1 Rhodospirillales bacterium
AGCACCTCGCGCATCATGGCGAAGTCGTCGCCGGGGGTGATCGCGGCCTTGATCGCGAACTTGCGGTAGGCCTGCTTGCGGAAGCCCTCCGGGCCGGCCACCACCATCACGCCATAGGCGTTGGCGCCCATGATGTGGGAGTTGTCGTAGATCTCGATCCGCCCGGGCGGGCCGTCCAGGGCGAACAGGGTGGCGGTGGCGTCCAGCAGCTTGGCCTGGCCGGCGGTTTCGGCCAGCTTGCGTTCCAGCGCCTCGCGCGCGTTGGTTTCGGCATGGGCGACCACGGCGGCCTTCTCGCCGCGCTGGGGCACCGCGATCTCCACCTTCTTGCCGGAGCCGAAGCTGTTCGCCTTGATCGACAGCGCCTCGGCCACCAGCGCCTGCTCGGCCAGGGTCTCGTTCAGCAGGATCACCGGGGGCGGCGGCTTGTCGTCGTAGAACTGGGCGATGAAGGCGGCCAGCACCTCTGGCCGGTCCTCGCCCTTGGTGTGGGTGGGGAAGAAGGCACGGTTGCCGTTGTTGCGCCCGCCGCGCACGAAGAACACCTGGATGCAGGTCTGCCCGGCCTCCTGCCAGGCGGCGATGACATCCGCATCGGCCAGACTGGCGGGGTTGATCACGTCGGTGCCCTGCACGCTGGTGAGGGCGCGGATGCGGTCGCGCACCGCCGCGGCGCGCTCGAACTCCAGCGCCTCGGCGGCCTGTTCCATCTCGGCGGCCAGGGCCTGCTGGACGCCGCCGGCCTTGCCGGACAGGAAGGCCTTCGCCTGGTCGACCAGCGCGGCGTAGTCCGCGGTGGAGATGCGTTCCACGCAGGGGGCGGAGCAGCGCTTGATCTGGTGCAGCAGGCAGGGCCGGGTGCGGTTGCGGAACACCGTGTCGCGGCAGGAGCGGAGCAGGAACACGCGCTGCATGGCGGTGACGGTCTGGTTCACCGACCAGGCGGAGGCGAAGGGGCCGTAGTAGCTGCCCTTGCGGGTGCGCGCGCCGCGGTGCTTGGCGATCTGCGGGTAGGGATGGTCCTCCGTGAGCATCAGCCAGGGGTAGCTCTTGTCATCGCGCAGGACGATGTTGAAGCGCGGCTTGAGGCGCTTGATGAGGTTGGCTTCCAGCAGCAGCGCCTCGGCCTCGGTATGGGTGGTGACGATCTCCATCGCCACCGTCTCGCTGACCATGCGCCGCAGCCGCTCCGGCAGGCGGGCGAGCTGGGCGTAGCTGGTGACGCGCTTCCTGAGCGAGCGCGCCTTGCCGACGTAGAGCGCATCGCCGTTGGCGGCGAGCATGCGGTAGACGCCGGGCGACAGCGGCATGGTTTCCAGCGCGCGCTCGATCACCGCGACGCCCCTTTCGGCGGGGGGGGCTGGCGCGATGTTGCGCGCGGGGGCCGGAACCGGGTCGTTCGTGTCGTTCATACTCTGGCCTGTATGCCCATCTTGCGGCAGGTGACGAAGCGATGCCGTAGAAGTACGGATTCATCCACCGAATCTGTGGATAACATTGTGGGCAAACCCCCGCCCCGACCCTGCAAATCCCACAGAATCAGAGGCTCCGTCAGAATGCCCAGAAACTGGGCATGAGACCTAACCCATTGAATTCATTATCGATGTTAATGACATTAATGTTATGGCACCGGGCAAGGGCCGCATACTGCCGTAAGTTCGCGTGAATCACGCGGCAGGTGGACAAAATCAGCGCCGAACGCGCTCCACCGCCACGCCGGCACTTGCTGCATCTGCGAACACATCGAGTTTCTCGACGGTTACCTTAACCTTTCTCACGTGATCGTGACCCAGGCAGGCCACCGCGATCCGCTCCGCCAGCGTCTCCACCAGCTTGACATGCCCGGCGCCGACGATGCCGCGAACATGGGCAGCCAGCGCCTCATAGTCCACCACGCGGGCCAGTTCGTCCGCCCCCACCGGCGGGGCGGCGCCGCTGGCGCCGGGGTCTTCCACGGCGAGGTCGAGGTTGATGCGCACGCGCTGCGCCGCGCCCTGCTCGTGCGGATGCACCCCGATGCGCGCGGCGAGGTCGAGGTCGCGCAGGAACACATGGCGCAGGCCATCGGCGGCCGAGGCGTAGCCGCTCACTCCTCCGGCTCCCGCCCGGTGGTGGGCGCCCATTGCAGGTGCTGCCCGCCATCCAGCGCCAGCATCTGCCCGGTGACGGAGGGCAGCGCCAGCAGCGCCAGGGCCGCCTGCGCCACCTCCTCCGGCGTGGTGCCGCGGCGCAGCGGGGTGGAGGCGGCCTGGCGGTCGAACTGCGCCTGGGTCTGGCGCGCATTGGGCAGCGCCGGGCCGGGCCCGATGCCGACCACCCGCACGCGCGGGGCCAGCGCCAGGGCGAGGGACTGGGTGAGCGCCCAGAGCCCGGCCTTGCTGACCGTGTAGCTGACGAAATGCGGCGTGAGCGACCAGACCCGCATGTCGAGCATGTTCAGCACCACGCCCTCGGCGCCTTCAGGGAGCGCGCGGGCGAAATCCTGCGCCAGCACGAAGGGGGCGCGCAGGTTGGGCTCCAGGTGCAGGTCCCAGCTGTCGCGCGTGGCGTCGTGCCACTCGTCGCGCTCGAAGGTGCTGGCATTGTTCACCAGCACGCCGACGGGGCCGAGGGCGGCGGCGGCGGCGGCCACCAGGCCGTGCATCTGCGCCTCCTGCGCCAGATCGGCCTGCAGCACCGTGGCGCGGGCCCCGAGCGCGCGGATCTCGGCGGCGGTGGCCTCCGCCCGGTCGCGGCTGGCGTTGCAGTGGATCGCCACGGCGAAGCCCTCGCGGGCCAGGGCGAGGGCGATGGCACGGCCGAGGCGCACGGCGCCGCCGGTCACCAGGGCCACGCGGGGGATGGAGGCAGGGATCATGGCGCCCAGATAGCCAATCCCGCCGCCGCGCGCCATGGCGCAGCGGGGGATGCCGGCGGATCAGTCGAAATCGAGCAGGTCGGACAGGAAGCTCTTGCGCTTCTTGCCGTGGTACTGGCCGTGCTGGTGGCGATAGCGGTCGTCGTCGTCGTCATCGCGCTTGCGGTAGCCCTGCGGCGCGGCCCAGCCGGGCTGCTGCGGCGGCGGGGCATAGGCGGGCTGC
>CANHCJ010000511.1 GCA_947458025.1 Rhodospirillales bacterium
CCACGACGGCGTCTACAAGCTGGAAGGCGAGGGCCGCGAGTTCGATGCGGCCGGGATGGTGGATTACCTCGCCGGGCTCTGCGCCAAGTATCCCATCGTCTCGATCGAGGATGGCTGCTCCGAGGATGACTGGGCCGGCTGGAAGCTGCTGACGGACAAGCTGGGCGCGAAGGTGAACCTGGTGGGCGACGACCTGTTCGTGACCAACAAGGAGCGCCTGATCCGCGGCATCGAGGGCGCCACGGCCAATGCCATCCTGGTGAAGGTGAACCAGATCGGCACCCTGTCGGAAACGCTGGACACGATGGAGGTGGCGGCCCGCGCCGGCTACAAGGCGGTGATGAGCCACCGCTCCGGCGAGACCGAGGACACCACCATCGCCGACCTCGCCGTGGCCACCAATTGCGGCCAGATCAAGACCGGCAGCCTGGCGCGCAGCGACCGCACCGCCAAGTACAACCGCCTGATCCGCATCGAGCGCGAGCTGGGCGCGATTGCGCGCTATGCCGGGTGCTCGATCCTGCGCTGACGCCGGGGCTTCGGGCGCTCAGGGCACCCGGAAGCCGAAATACACCGACGGCGCCGGCGCGTAGGCATAGGGGTGCGGGCGGTAATAGACCGGCGGCGGCGCGTAGTAGCCGTGGTGCCGCTGCCAGTGCGGGCGCCAGTGCGGGTGGTGCGGGCGCCAATGGTGCGGGCCGCGCCAGCCGCCATAGCCGTAGCCACGGCCGTAGCCGTCGCTGTAGCGCTCGTGGCGGGGGCCGCCGGCCTCGGCGGTGGCCGGCACGGCAACCGCAAGCCCGATGGCGGCTGCGGCGGCGAGGAACGTCGTGCGTGCCTTCATGGAAGCCTCCTGGTGCGGCCGGATGGCCGACTGGCGGCAGTTGTGCCCGCAACGGACGGCGGAATTCGGGCCGGCGGTGTGGCAGGATGGTGGCACGGCGGCCACTTCCGCGGAAAAATCGACTTCCGTCTGCTGCCGCATTGATTTTCCAGCTGTACGGCGCGCCGGGTTCTGGTATCTGTTGCGCTTCGGCGGCTCGAGTGGCGGCATGGATATCTGGCGGAACGTGAAGCGGCAGGCTCGGGCGGCGGTGGCGCCCGTGGTGTTCCTGTCGCTCACCGCCTATTTCGGCTGGCATGCCTCCCAGGGCGATCGCGGCCTGGTCTCCTATGCCGAGCGGCAGAAGGATCTCGTGCTGGCCCGCGCGCAGCTGGAGCGCGCGCAGATGGAGGTCGTGCTCTGGGATCGCCGGGTGGCGGGGCTGCGCGGCGCGCGGCTGGACCGCGATGCGCTGGATGAGCGGGCGCGCGCCATGCTGAACGTCAGCGAGCCGAACGACGTGATCATGATGTATCCGAACGGCCAGCGCCTGTTCTGACACCTGCCGCGCCTTGGCCGGCGCCTGCGGCCACGGCACCCGCGGCATCGCGCGCGGCGCCGAGGGCCGGCGCAACGCTGGTGCGAATTTGGGCGATGCGACGTAATTTTCGTGCGCGGAACGGGCCCTCCCCTTGCCGTCTTGTGCTGCGCCGGTTCCAGGCGCGCCGGAGGTTCAAGCGGTTAACCGGATTTCAGTTAACGGCATGTATTGCATTGCACAATAACGCATTTTCGTCGCGCCGACGCTTGTCGGGCAGGGGGGCGGGCGCTACGTGAACAAGCCGAATTCCGGTTCCACCTCAGCGTCTCGACGGAGTCAGCGCAATGGCCCAGCCAGCGGAGCGAGCCAAGGCGGCGGACAAGGGCAAGCGGGCCAAGGCGGCGCGCGCCGCCGGCACCAACCAGCCCGGCCTGCCGCAGGATACGCTGTTGAAGGCGTATCGCGACATGCTGCTGATCCGCCGCTTCGAGGAGAAGGCCGGCCAGCTCTACGGCATGGGGCTGATCGGCGGGTTCTGCCACCTCTATATCGGCCAGGAGGCCGTGGTGGTCGGCATCCAGCTGGCGCTGGGCAAGGGCGACCAAGTGATCACCTCCTACCGCGACCACGGCCACATGCTCGCCACCGGCATGGAAGCCCGCGGCGTGATGGCGGAGCTGACCGGGCGCGAGGGCGGCTATTCCCGCGGCAAGGGCGGCTCCATGCACATGTTCAGCAAGGAGCAGAACTTCTTCGGCGGCCACGGCATCGTCGGCGCGCAGGTGAGCCTGGGCACGGGCCTGGCGTTCAGCAACCGCTACCGCGGCAGCGACCGGGTGTGCGTGACCTATTTCGGCGACGGCGCCAGCAACCAGGGCCAGGTGTTCGAGAGCTTCAACCTCGCCGCCCTGATGAAGCTGCCCTGCATCTACGTGATCGAGAACAACAAGTACGGCATGGGCACGGCGGTGGACCGCTCCAGCGCCAGCCGCGACCTCAGCCAGAACGGCGCCCCCTGGGGCATCCCGGGCCTGCAGGTGGACGGCATGGATGTGGAGGCGATGCATGCGGCGGCCGAGATCGCGGTGGCGCATTGCCGCGCCGGCAAGGGGCCGTACCTGCTGGAGGTGAAGACCTACCGCTACCGCGGCCATTCCATGTCCGACCCCGGGCGCTACCGCACGCGCGAGGAGGTGCAGAAGATGCGCACCGAGCGCGACTGCATCGAGGGCGCGCGCCACAAGCTGGAGGGGATGGGCGTGGACGAGGCCGCCTTCAAGGCGATCGACGACGAGGTGAAGCGCATCGTGCAGGACAGCGCCGATTTCGCGCAGAGCAGCCCGGAGCCGGACCCGAAGGAACTCTGGACCGACGTGCTGGTGGAGTCCTGATCCCGTGACGCAGATCCTGATGCCGGCGCTGTCGCCGACCATGACCGAGGGCAAGCTCGCCAAGTGGCTGAAATCGATCGGCGACACCGTGCGCGCCGGCGACGTGCTCGCCGAGATCGAGACCGACAAGGCGACGATGGAGGTGGAGGCCGTCGATGAGGGCACGCTCACCGCCATCCTGGTGCCGGAAGGCACCGAAGGCGTGGCGGTAAACACCCCGATCGCCGAGCTGAACGGCGGGGCAGGGGCCGCCGCCCCCGCGCCGGCCGCCGCTTCCGCACCCGCCCAGGCCGCCCCCCAGGCCGCCAGG
>CANHCJ010000512.1 GCA_947458025.1 Rhodospirillales bacterium
GACCCGGCACGCGGCTATTCCGCCATCCAGCGCGCGCAGTTGCAGGCGGCCGCCACCGCACGCCAGTCGGCCCTGCGCCAAGCGGAGAGCGACTACCGCACCGCCAATGACCGGCTCGGTGAGATCGAGCGCGACGCGCAGCAACAGCGTTTTGGCGAGTATGTTACCGCCCAGGCCAAGGCCGCCGACGCCGCCCGCACCCGCGCCGCGCAGGAGGTGCGTGAGGTCGTCGAAGCCAACGACAAGAAGCTCAAGGCTACCCGCGAGTATCAGGAGCAGCTGGCCAAGATCACCCGCGCCGAGGCAGCCGGGGTCACCACCCTGCCGGGCGGGGCGGCCTTCGATGCCACCAAGGCGCGCGCCGACGCGCTGCGCGAGTACAACGACAAGCTGGCAAAGGCCAATGAGGAGGGCCAGAAGGCCGTCAAGCTGGCCGATGACCAGGCCGCCAAGGTGGCCAAGGTCTCCGAGGCGCTGGCCGTCGAGCTCGACCGGCAGACGCGGCTGACTGAAGCGCAGCGCCAAGGCAGCGATGCGGTGGCAGCGCTCAACGTCGCGCTGGAGATCGAGAAGCAGCTGCGCGATGCCGGGATTCCCGCCATCGAGAAGCGCACCGCCGCGCAGCAGCGTGAGGCCGAGGCGATCGAGGCCACGGTGCGCCAGATCGAGGTGCAGCGCGCCGCCTACAAGTCGGCCCAGGAGGATCAGAAGAAACTCGACGACGCCCGCAAGGAACAGGAGCGCCAGATCCAGTCCACCACCGACGACGTGGTGCGCTATGCCGGCGACCGCTTCGCCGACCTGTTCAGCACCACGGGCCGTGGCTGGGTCGGGCTGATGGACGATTTCTACCGCCTAGCGCGCTCGACCTTCGCGCGCATCGCGGCCGAGGCGGTGATCCGGCCGATCGTCACCCCGATCGTCCAGGGCATCTTCGGTGGCGGTGGGCTCGGTGGCGTAGGTGGCGCTGCCTCGGGCGGTAGCTCGCTCGCGAGCCTACTCGGGCTCGGCAATATCGGCGAGACGCTGGGTCTGACCGGCCCCGGTGGTCTGCTCTCCAGCATTGGCTCCGGCCTTGGCCTGACCGGTGCGGGCGGATTGCTGGGCGCCACGGCCATCACCGGCTGGGGCACCTCAACCAGTGCCGCGCTCGGCGCGATGGGCGGGGCTTACGGCCCGGCCTCGCTCGCCCAGTTGCAAGCCTTCGGCGGTGGCGGGCTGTTTGGCGGCACCGGAGCGACCTTCGGCTCGCTGCTGGGCGGCGCCGGTGCCGGCTTCGGCGCGGGCATGCTGCTCAACAGCCTGCTCGGCGGCAACCAGACCGGCGGCATGGTCGGCTCCGGTGCCGGGGCCCTCGCAGGGGCGGCACTCGGCTCGATCATCCCCGGCATCGGCACCTTGATCGGTGGCCTGCTGGGCGGAGCCGCCGGTGGTGGGCTGGGCGGCCTGTTCGGTCCTGGCCCATCGGTGCAGGGCTGGGGACTACGGCTGCAATCGGCGGGGCGCGATGATTCTGGCCGCGACGACTTCGCCGACCGCCTGCTGCCAGTCAGCCGGCAATACTACAATGAATCCGGCGCGCAGATGTTCGCCGCGGCCGACCAGGTGGTCGCCGCCACCAACGCCTACCTGGCCAGCCGCGACCTGCAGGTCGGTGGGGTCAGCATCCTCGGCGGCAACAAGAATGGCGCCGACTATTCCTGGGCGGATGCCGGCAATCTCAATGAGGCGTTCTCCCGGCTGCGCTTCGGCGGCAGTGGCAATGCCGACCTGGACGAAGCCCTCGCCGGCCGCACCTTCACCGATCTGTCGGGCTTGCAGTCCTTCGTCGAGGGGCTGATCACCGCGCAGGCCGATCTCGACAAGCTGGGCACCGCGCCGCTGCCGGCGTTCACCCAGCAGATCGATGCCATCAACGCCGCCTTCGACAAGGCGACGGAGATCGCCCGTACGTACGGGCTCGCCGAGGACAAGCTCGCCACCGAACGTGCCCGCCAGATCGCGGCCTTGGAAGCCCAGCGCACCGAGACACTCCGACAGGGCGAGGTGGCATTGGCAGTGCGCCGGCTCACGGCAGCTGGCAACACCGAGGCGGCGGAGTTGGCCCAGCAGACCGAGGCGGCACGGCAGGAGACGCTGGCCTTCACCGAGCAACTCGAGGCGCTGGCGACCGCCGCCGCGGACAAGTCTCGGCTGCTGGTGGAGTTGGAGGAGACGCAGGCGGCGGAGCGTGCCGCGATCATCGCCCGCTATGCCGAGCAGGCGCGCGACGCGTTGATGCGCACCGGTGGCGCGATCCGTACCTATATAGACGGACTTCGCGCCGGGGTGCAGGGCGGTGCCGCGCCAACCGATCGGCTTGTGGAGGCGCAGAACGCCTTCGGTCGGGATCTTGCCCTGGCCCGTGGCGGTGACGGCGACGCGCTGTCCCGCATCACCCAGACCGCCGACGCGCTGCTGGCCGCCGGGCGTGGCATGTATGCCTCCGGCACCGACTTCCAGGCGCTGCGCCAGTTCATCATCTCCAGCCTGGAGAACCTGCCGGCCACCCAATCCTACGACGGACAGATCCTGGCCGAGTTGCAGCGCCTGGGCGGGTCGATCGACGTCCAGGTTGGCATTGAGGTGGTGCGGGTCATCACCGAGGCGTTGAACGCGCTGCCGGATGCTGACCGCCTCCGGCTGGTGCAGGCCACCACCGTCCTGCGCACGGTCGAAGAACGGCTCGGCCGACTGCTGTCCGATGGTGAGATCGACGCCCTGGTGCAGGGCGCCGTCGTCCGCCGCGACATCGAGCAGTCGATGCAGCGCGACCTGTCCGTGGCCGAGCGCGCCGGGCTGGTGCAGGCGGCCGATGTCACCCGGGCCATCCAGCAGGCGATGGCACGTGACTTGTCGCCGGCCGAACGCGCCGGGCTGGTCTATGATGCCGACATCACCCGCGCCATCCAGCAGGCCATGGGCCGCGATCTCTCGGTCGTCGAGCGCGCCGGGCTGGTGCAGGCCGCTGACATCACGCGGGCGATCCAGCAGGCAATCGGGCGCGACCTGTCGCCCGCC
>CANHCJ010000513.1 GCA_947458025.1 Rhodospirillales bacterium
GCCGCGCATCGTGATCCGCATCCACCCCGACCTGCGCCCGGCGCTCGATGAAGTGCTGGGCGGGCTGGAGCCGGAGCGGCGCGAGGCGATCCTGGTGGAGGCGCGCGAGGCGCTGCCGCCGGGCGACGCGCGCATCGCCTGGCGCCACGGCATGGCGGTGCGCGACACCGAGGCGCTGCGCCTGCGCCTGGCCGAAACCCTGGCGCCGCTGGGGCTCGAGCCCGCGGCGCCCGAGCATATTTCCACCACCGCCTGACCGGAGGAATCGCGATGCCTGAAGACATGGACCTTGCCGAGCTCGCCGAACCCTCCGCCCCCGGCACCGAGGCCGGCGGGGCGCGCAGCGCGCGCGACCTGGAGGCGGTGTACGACATCCCGGTGACCGTGAGCGCGGTGCTGGGCAAGTCCACCATGCAGGTGGCGCAGCTGCTGAAGCTGGGCCGCGGCGCGGTGGTGGAGCTGGACCGCAAGCTGGGCGAGGCGATCGAAATCTACGTGAACAACCGCCTGGTGGCGCGCGGCGAGGTGGTGATGGTGGACGACAACCGCCTGGGCGTGACGATGACGGAAATCGTCAAGGCGGATCGGGCGAATTAGGGAAGGATGTTCTTTTTTGAAAAAAAGAACCAAAAAACTTTTCCGACTTTGTGCCCGGCGCGCGACTTAGGTCCGGGCCCAAAGGGATAAAAGTCTTTTTGCTTCTTTTTCTTCAGAAAAAGAAGACTCTTCCTTCCAGAATGGAACCTTCCCCATGCGCATGATGATCATCGGCGCCCTTTCCGGCGAGCTCTCCCAGGCCGCGCGCATGGCCATAGGCCGCGGCGCGCGCATCGAGCAGGCCGACACGCGTGAGGCCGCGCTGGCCGTGCTGCGGCGCGATGCCCGGGTGGACCTGGTGCTGTGCGACCTGGCGCAGGACGTGCCGGCGCTGATCCGCGCGCTGGCCGCCGAGCGCATTGCCGTGCCGGTGGTGGCCTGCGCGATCGACCCCGATCCGGAGCTGGCCACCGCGGCGATCCGCGCCGGGGCGCGCGAGTTCCTGCCGCTGCCGCCGGATGCCGAGCTGATCGCGGCGATCCTGGATGCGGTGGCCGGCGACGACCGATCGGTGGTGGTGCGCGACCCGGTGATGCAGGCCACGCTGCGGCGTGCCGAGCAGGTGGCGATGGCCGATGCCTCCGTGCTGGTCACCGGCGAATCCGGCACCGGCAAGGAGGTGCTGGCGCGGCACATCCACGCGCGCTCCCGCCGGGCGAAGGCGGCGTTCGTGGCGCTGAACTGCGCGGCGATTCCGGAGAACCTGCTGGAGAGCGAGCTGTTCGGCCACGAGAAGGGCGCCTTCAGCGGCGCGGTGGCCCGCCGCGTGGGCAAGTTCGAGGCGGCGGATGGCGGCACGCTGCTGCTGGACGAGATCGGCGAGATGGACATCCGCCTGCAGGCCAAGCTGCTGCGCGCGCTGCAGGAACGCGAGATCGACCGCATCGGCGGCAGCGCCCCGGTGAAGGTGGACGTGCGCATCCTGGCCACCACCAACCGCGACCTGCTGGCCGAGGTGGCGGCGGGGCGGTTCCGCGAGGACCTGTATTTCCGCCTAAACGTGATCAGCCTGCACGTGCCGCCGCTGCGCGAGCGGCCGCAGGACATCCAGGCGCTGGCCGACCATTTCGCCCGCCGCTTCGCCGAGGTGAACGGGCTGCCGAACCGCCCGCTGTCGGAGGGCGCGCGGCGCCGGCTGGCCGGGCATGCCTGGCGCGGCAACGTGCGCGAGCTGGAGAACACGCTGCACCGCGCGGTGCTGCTGGCCCAGGGCGACTGGATCGAGGCCGACGCGATCGAGGTGGCGCCGGCGCGGCTGCCGGCGGGGCAGATGCCGCCCCAGATCGCGGCGCAGGAGGTCTCGGCCGGGCAGGTGCAGTCCACTGCACCCGAGCCGGGCGCCACCGGCGTTGCTTCCCTTGTCGGGCGGCGCATGGAGGAGGTGGAGCGCGACCTGATCCTGGAGACGCTGCACCACACGCTGGGCAACCGCACCCATGCGGCGACCATCCTGGGCATTTCCATCCGCGCGCTGCGCAACAAGCTGCGCGACTACAGCGCGGCCGGCGTGAAGGTGCCGCCGCCGCCGGCGGGGCTTGCCGCCTATGCCGCCGCCGGGGAGGCGGTGTAGCGCATGGCGCAGCCGCCGCTCGCCGGCGTGCTCTCCGGCCCGCTCGGCATGCTGCTGGGCCGGGCGCGGCCCTGGGCACCCGGCACCGACATATGGCTGGCGATCGGCGTGATCGCGCTGGTGGCGGTGCTGATCCTGCCGCTGCCGACGCTGATCCTGGACCTGGGCCTCGCACTTTCCATCACCGCCTCCGTGCTGGTGCTGATGGTGGCGGTGTTCCTGAAGCGCCCGCTGGATTTCACCAGCTTTCCCACCCTGCTGCTGCTGACCACGCTGCTGCGGCTTTCGCTGAACGTGGCCACGACGCGGCTGATCCTGAGCAACGGGCAGGAGGGGCCGCTGGCCGCCGGCCATGTGGTGGCGGCGTTCGGCGGGTTCCTGATGGGCAGCGACGTGGTGATCGGGGTGATCCTGTTCGCCATCCTGCTGGTGGTGAACTTCATGGTCATCACCAAGGGCTCCGGCCGGATCGCGGAAGTGGCGGCGCGGTTCAGCCTGGATGCGATGCCCGGCAAGCAGATGGCGATCGACAGCGACCTCTCGGCCGGGCTGATCGACGAGAAGACGGCGCGCACCCGCCGGGCGGAGCTGGAGGAGGAGAGCGGCTTCTACGGCGCCATGGATGGTGCCGCGAAGTTCGTGCGCGGCGATGCGATCGCCGGGCTGATCATCACCGGCATCAACATCCTGGGCGGGCTGCTGATCGGGCTGCTGCGCCACAACATGGGCTTCGCCGACGCGCTGACCACCTACACCACGCTGACCATCGGCGACGGGCTGGTGAGCCAGATCCCGGCGCTGCTGGTGAGCGTGGCCGCCGGCATCGTGGTGACCAAGGGCGGCACCGAGGGCTCCACCGACGTGGCGCTGATGCGCCAGCTGGGCGGCA
>CANHCJ010000514.1 GCA_947458025.1 Rhodospirillales bacterium
GACCCGCCCCGCGCCCCCGGCGCCACGGAACTGCGCGCCGTGCGCCGCCACCTCGCACGCATCGCCCCCGCAGCCACGGCGGAGCTCACCCAGGCCGGCCTCGTCACCCACTGGCTGCAACCGCAGGGCCGCACGCTGGCCATCATCCCCACCCGCAACCAGGCCGGCCTGCTGCGCACCTGCCTCGAATCGCTGTTCCGCACCCGCGAGGCCACGCCGCTCGACATCGTCGTGATCGACCACGACTCGGACGAGCCGGAGGCCCGCGCCTATCTGCGCCAGATCGCCGGCCTGGTGACCGTGATGCCCTATCGCGGCCCGTTCGACTTCGCGCGCATGAACAATCAGGCCGTCGCCCGCCACGGCGCGGAGGCGGAGACCCTGCTCTTCCTCAACAACGACACCGAGGCGCTGGCACCCGGCTGGCTTACCCGCCTGCGCAGCCTGGCCGCCCGGCCCGAGGTCGGCGCCGTCGGCACCCTGCTGCTCTACCCCGATCGCCGCATCCAGCACGCCGGCGTGGTGCTGGGCTTCGACGGCTCGGCCACCCACGCCCACGCCATGCGCCACGCCCATGACGCCAGCGGCGCCCGCCTCCACGGCCCGAACCGCGACTTCACCGCCCTGCACGAGGTCACCGCCGTCACCGCCGCCTGCATGATGATGCGCACCCAGCTCTTCCGGGACGCCGGCGGCTTCGACGAGGCGCTGCCCATCGGCTTCAACGACACCGACCTCTGCCTGCGCCTGCGCGCCCACGGCCATCGCATCCTGCAGGATGGCCAGACCGTGCTGCTCCACCACGAATCCCGCACCCGCAAGCCCGCCGGCCAATGGCTCCACGCCGCCGATACCGCGCTGTTCCAGTCCCGCTGGGCGCAGGAAATCCGCCGCGGCGACCCGTTCTACAACCCCAACCTGCGGCTCGATTCGCTGGTGGGCGAACTCCGGCCAGACTGCCTGCCCGGCGGCCCGCCCCGAATCAGCTCCCCACCGATCAGCTTCCTCGCCGCCCCCACACCGCCTGGTGCAGCGCCAGCAGCAGCAGCGACACCAGCGTCAGCAGCACCGCGGCGGCGCAGATCGTCGGGCTGAGGAACTCGCGCAGCCCCGCCAGCATCTGCCGCGGCAGGGTGAACTGCTCCGGCCCCGCGATGAACAGCGCCACGATCAGCTCGTCGAAGCTGGTGGCGAACGCGAACAGCCCACCGGCCGCCACCGCCGGCGCGATCAGCGGCAGCACCACCCGCCGCAGCACCACCGGAAACGGCGCGCCCAGCGACGTCGCCGCGCGCAGCAGCGTCCGGTCGAAACCCTGCAACGCCGCCAGCACCGTCACCACCACATAGGGCAGCGCCAGCACGGTATGCGCCAGGATCAGCCCGGCCAGCGTGCTCGTCAGCCCCGCGAGCGCGAAGGCGAAATACATCGCCACCCCCGCGATCACGCTCGGCACCACCAGCGGCAGCGTCAGCAGCCCCGCCGGCAGCCGCGGTACCCGCCCCCACAGGAACATCCCGAACGCCGCCAGCGTGCCCAGCAGCGTCGCCAGCACCGCGGTCGCCGCCCCCACCACGAAGCTGTTGCGCGTCGCCGAAAGCCAGCGCCCCGAGGTGAAGAAATCCTCGTACCAGCGCAGCGAGAACCCCGGCAGCGGCAGCGTCAGCACCTCGCCGGAGGAGAAGCTCAGCGGCACCACCACCAGCATCGGCGCGATCAGGAACAGCAGCACCAGCCCCAGCCAGGCCCGCAGCAGCCACACGGAGATCATGTGGTCCGCGCCCTTAGCCGCGGCACCAGCGCCACCGCCAGCGCCACCACCGCCGCCGTCATCGCCAGCAGCAGCACCGCCAGCGCCGCCGCCATGCCCCAGTTGAGCGTGGTGGTGGTGTATTCCGTGATGAAGGTGCTCACCATCTGGTCGCCGCTGCCGCCCACCAGCGCCGGCGTGATGTAGAACCCCACCGCCAGCATGAAGATGATCAGCCCGCCCGCCCCCACGCCGGGCAGCGACAGCGGCAGGTACACCCGCACGAAATGCTGCCACTGCGTCGCCCCCAGGCTCGCCGAGGCACGCGCCAGCCGCGGGTCGATCCGCTTCATCACCCCCAGCATCGGCAATATCGCGAAGGGCAGCAGCACATGCACCATCGCCAGAATCACCGCCACGCGCGTGAAGATCAGCTGCAGCGGATGGTCCACCACCTGCATCGCCAGCAGCAGCGCATTCACCGGCCCCTCGCGCTGCAGCAGGATGAACCAGGCCGTGGTGCGCACCATGATCGAAACCCAGAACGGCACCAGCACCAGCACCGTCGCCAGCCGCGCCCAGAAGGAAGGCAGCCGCGCCATCGCATAGGCCGCGGGATAGGCCACCAGCAGCGTGGTGATCGTCACCTCCAGCGCAATCACCAGCGTGCGCCGGAACAGCCGCTGGAACACCGCCTCATCCGCCGGCTGCGCCACCACGCTGCCATCGGCCGCCACATCCAGGTCCACCGCCCGCAACAGAT
The DNA here is from genome assembly GCA_947458025.1 of Rhodospirillales bacterium. Lineage (GTDB taxonomy): Bacteria > Pseudomonadota > Alphaproteobacteria > Acetobacterales > Acetobacteraceae > CAMDGX01. Next base: position 2,514 of record CANHCJ010000514.1, read on the forward strand.
ACAGCGGCGTCACCCCCAGCGAGGCCCGCCGCAACATCGCCCAGGTCGCCGGCTCGCCCCACCGCGCATCCAAGGCCGGCAAGGCCATCGAATACGGCGCCGCCAGCTCGGCCCGCGCCGTGCGCAACAACAACCCGCGCATGCCCGACCGCTCGAAATTCAGCCGCCGACTCAACGCCCCCAGCGCCTGCGCCCCCTCCGCCGCCCGCAACTCCGCCGCCAGCGCGGCAAACACCTCCTCCTCAGGAACCCCCCGCCCATCCCACGCGCGCAGCAACACCGCCGTCCGCGGCAAGGCCGCCCGCAACTCCGGGTCCCGAACCGCCGTGGCAAACCCCACCAGCAAGGGCACCACCAACGCCAGCAAAACCACCACCACCGCCGGTGCCATCAACACGGCGGCCAGAGCCTTGGTGCGGGTCATGAGGAAGGAAAGGCCAGGGCTCTGCCCTGGACCCGCCAGGGACCTGAGGTCCCTGGACCCACTTCAATTTTGCCCATGTCGGGTGGGGGGGCTGCTCCGGACAGCGGTCCGGAGCAGCC
>CANHCJ010000515.1 GCA_947458025.1 Rhodospirillales bacterium
AAGGCCGCGCAGGATGGCGGTGAACTCGTCCCCGCCGGTGCGCGCCACCATGTCCCCGGGCCGCACCACCGCCAGCAGCCGCGCGGCGGCGGCGCGCAGCAGCGCATCGCCGGCGGCATGGCCCTCCGCCTCGTTCACCTGCTTCAGGTGGTCGAGGTCCAGCACCACCGCCGCCACCGCCTCGCCGCGGCCCAGCACCTCGGCCAGCCTGGCCTCCAGCGCCCCGCGGTTCGGCAGGCCGGTCAGCGCATCCGTCGCCGCCATCTCCCGGCTGTGCCGCAGGGCGCGGCGCAGCTCCAGAGTGGAGGTGACGGCCCGCGCCAGCACCTCCAGTGCCCGCACCGTCTGCTCCTCATGCCGCCGCGGCGCGCGGTCGATCACGCACAACGTGCCCAGCGCATGGCCCTCCGCCGTTACCAGCGGCACGCCGAGATAGGCGCGCACATGCGGCGCCCCGGTCACCAGCGCGGAATCGAAGAAGCGCCCGTCCTGCGACGCATCGGCCACCGCCAGCGGGTGCGCCGGGTCCAGGATGGCATGGGCGCACAACGCCCCGTCGCGTGGCGTTTCGGCCACCTCCAGCCCCACCCGGGCCAGGAACCACTGCCGGTCCCGGTCCACCAGCGACACCAGCGCGATCGGGCAGCCGCTCAACCGCGCGGCAAGCTGCGCCAGTTCCTCCACCGCGGCATCGGCGCGCGTGCCGAGGATGCCAAGGGAATGCAGGTCCGCCAGCCGTTCGGCTTCGTTCTGCGGCAGCGGGGCAGGGGGCATCTGGGTCTCCGGGCCGAAGGGCCATGGTCGTCGCGGCCCTGCGACGCCGGGCGGCCCACGGATGACGCCAGATGCAGATTAAGAATAGATGACCCTGCCGCGCCCCTCGGAACAGTACTAATACGCGAACCGCGCCTCCGGCAGCCCGCGCACCCCAACATCGATCGCGAACAGCGCGCCGGCCGCCGGCTGCCGCGCCCGCTGCTCGTCGCTCAGGTTCTGGTAGGCCGAGGTGATGAACAGCGTGCCCAGCCCCGGCCCGCCGAAGGCGCAGCTGGTGATGTTGCTCGCCGGCAACGCGATCACCCGGTCCACCGACCCGTCCGGCGCGAACCGCGTCACCCGCCAGCCGCCGTAGTTGCCGCTCCACAGATAGCCCTCGGCATCCACCGTGGCCCCGTCGCCCACCATCGGCGCCGCAAGGCTCGCGAACACCCGCCGTTCGCCCACGGCGCCGGTGGCGGGATCATACGGGAACGCCCAGATCACCCGCTTCGGGCTGTCGGTGAAATACATCGTCCGCCCGTCCGGCGACCAGCACAGGGAGTTGGGAATCCCGATGCCGTCCAGCACCGCGGCACAGCCGGTGCCGTCCAGCCGATACAGGAACCCGGTCGGCCCGGGCGCATCGGCGAACATCGTGCCCACCCAGAATCGACCCTGCCGGTCGCACTTGCCGTCGTTGAAGCGCAGCCCGGCATGATGCCCCGGCGCATCGGCGATCTTCTCGATCCGCCCGCTGGCCGGGTCGAACACGCTCAGCGCCGATTTCAGCGCCACCAGGATGCCGCTCTTCTCGCGCAGCGCCAGCGAGCCCACCGGCTCCGGCATCGCCCAACTGGTCACCTCGCCGCCGGCCGACAGCCGCCGCACCGCCGGGGCGCGGATATCCACCCAGTACAGCGCCTGCTCCCGCGCACACCACACCGGCCCCTCGCCCAGGAAATCGCGCGTCTCCCCCACGATCCGCAACCCGCCCATGGCGTCTCTCCCCTTCTTGCCGCTCCGGGGCCAGCCTGTCACAAACACAGGCTGAAACACAGCCGCACCCACCGAGGCACGCACATGGCCCGCACCAATATCGACCACGAATTCCTGAACCTGCACGAGTTCATCAAGACGGCGAACCTCAAGCTCAACCGCTACATCTGGGACTACCTGGTGGGCGGCGCCGAAACCGAAACCACCATGGCCCGCAACCGCCAGGCGCTGGACAGCATCGCCTTCCGCCCCCGCGCGCTGGTCGACGTCTCCAACATCGACACCAGCCACAGCTTCATGGGCAAGAAGATCTGCCTGCCCGTCGCCCTCGCGCCCGTGGGCTCGCTGGAATCCTTCGAGCCCGGCGGCGGCGCCACCGTGGCCAAGGCCGCCGGCGAATACGGCGTGCCGATGTTCGTCTCCTCCGTGACGCAGCCCGGCCTCGAAGCCATCGCCCAGGCCGGCACCGGCCCCAAGGTGTTCCAGCTCTACGTCCGCGGCGACGACGACTGGATCGGCGACCACGTGAAGCGCGCCGTCGATTCCGGCTACGACGCCTTCTGCCTCACCGTCGATACCGCCCACCTCTCGCGCCGCGAACGCGACCTGGCCAAGCGCTTCCGCAAGCCCTGGCAGGCGCGCAACTCCGGCATGGAATACCAGGCCGGCCTCAACTGGAAGAACGTCGAGGTCTTCAAGGCCCGCCACAAGATCCCGCTGATCATCAAGGGCATCGCTACCGCCGAAGACGCCGAACTCTGCGTGCAGCACGGCGTCGATGTCGTCTACGTCTCCAACCACGGCGGCCGCCAGCTCGACCACGGCCGCGGCTCCCTCGACGTGTTGCCCGAAGTGCTCGATGCCGTCGCCGGCCGCGCCAAGGTGTACGTCGATGGCGGCTTCAGCCGCGGCACCGATGTCCTCAAAGGCATCGCCATGGGCGCCGACCTGGTCATCCTCGGCCGCCTCTACCTCTACGCCCTGGCCGCCGACGGCGCACTCGGCATCATCCGAATGCTGGAACTCCTGGAAGACGAAATCACCGTCGACCTCGCCCTGGTCGGAACCCCACGCTTCGCCGACCTCACCCGCAAACACCTCCACCCCGCCACCCCCACCACAACCCCCCACGTCCACAGCGCCTTCCCGCTGCTGCGCATGGGCGACGGATACTAGGCATGGGGCAGGGGGGGCGGCAGGGAAAGGCAAGGCCAGGGCTCTGCCCTGGACCCGCCAGGGACCTGAGGTCCCTGGACCCACATCAGCTTCCGCCTTCGGCGGGGAGGGGCCG
>CANHCJ010000516.1 GCA_947458025.1 Rhodospirillales bacterium
CCTGCCCCCGCGCCCCCGCCAGGGCCGCGGCCCACCCGCGCGCGCCCGCATTCCGTGAAAATCAGCGCCAACCCCGCGCCTGGGCCTCAATCCAGGGCCGATGACTCACGCCCATACGCCATCCACCCCCGATTTCGCGTGACGCACCCCCCGCCGTTTCGGCAGGATCGCCCCATAACGAACATGGGGGTCGAACATGGCGAGGCTCGCGCGCGTGCTCCTGTCCGGGCTGGCATTGCTGGCCGGAGTGCTTCCCGCCCTGGCCCTGGCCTGCGGCGTCTCCGCCCGCAACCCGCTCCTGCACCGCGCCAGCCTGGCCGCCGGCGAGGGCGCGGTCACCACCATCACCTTCCTCGGCCACGCCACCTTCGAGATCATTTCCCCCGGCGGCACCATGGCCGTCACCGACTTCTCCGGCCGCCACCAGCCCTCCCGTGTGCCGGAGATCATCACCATGAACCACGCCCACAGCACCCACTACACGGATCACCCGGACCCGCGGATCGCCAACGTCCTGCGCGGCTGGCGCGCAGATGGCGGCCCCGCCCAGCACGACATCAAGGTCGGCGACATGCGCGTCCGCAACCTCCCCACCAACATCCGCAACTGGGAAGGCGGCACCCGCCGCTACGGCAATTCCATCTTCGTCTTCGAAGCCGGCGGCCTGTGCATCGCCCATCTCGGCCACCTGCACCACCTGCTCACGCCGGATGACCTCGCCACCCTCGGCCTGATCGACATCGTCATGGTCCCCATCGACGGCGCCTGGACCTCCAACCAGGGCGACATGGTCGAGGTCCTCGCCCAGCTCAACCCGCGCCTCATCCTGCCCATGCACTACTGGAGCCAGGACATCCTCAACCGCTTCCTCGCCCGCATGCGCGACAAGGCCGAGATCGTCATCAACGACACCACCACCTTCACCATCACCCGCGCCACCCTCCCGCCGCTCCCCAAGGTGCTGGTCCTCCCAGGCTCGTATTTCTAACCCGGCTTGCATTTCCCCCCGGCCCGTTCTCCCCTGGCACAACAGGCAAGGGGGAACCGGCCAGGTGCGCGACCCGATCGATTTCGAGCTGTTCAAGAACGCCCTCTTCGCGGTGGCGGACGAGATGGCCCTCACCATCTTCCGCACCTCCTATTCCGGCGTCCTGAAGAACAACATGGACTATTCAACCGCGGTCGCCACCGCCGATGGCCGCCTGGCCGCCCAGGGCCTCACCATTCCCGGCCACCTCGGCTCCGTCCCCACCGCCCTGCAATCCGTCCTCGCCCGCTTCGGCGCTGCCATCGCCCCGGGCGACATCTACATCATGAACGACCCCTACGCCGGCGGCATGCACCTGCCGGACATCTTCATGTTCGCCCCCGTCTTCGCCGAAGGCCGCCACATCGCCTTCGCCTGCACCGTCTGCCACCACACCGATGTCGGCGGCCGCGTCGCCGGCTCCAACGCCGCCGATTCCACCGAGATCTACGCCGAAGGCCTGCGCATCCCGCCCACCCGCCTCTACGCCGCCGGCACGCCCAACGACACGATGTTCGACCTCATCGACACCAACGTCCGCATGCCCGGCAAGGTCCGCGGCGACCTGCGCGCCCAGCTCGCCGCCTGCACCATCGGCGAACGCGCCATCCTCGACCTCGTCGCCCGCCACGGCCTCGAGGACACCATCGCCTACATGGACGACTCCATCGCCCACGCCGAGCGCCTCACCCGCGCGGCCATCAGCCAGCTCCCCGAAGGCCGCTTCAGCTTCGAGGACTGGATCGACGACGACGGCGTGGATTTCGGCAAGCCCATCCGCCTGCACGTCACCTTCGAGAAGCGCGGCGACACCCTCCACGCCGATTGGAGCGGCAGCGCCCCCCAGGTGAAGGGCGCCATCAACGGCACCCTGGGCTGGACCAAGGCCGCCACCTACTGCGCCGTGAAATGCATCCTGCCGCAGGACATCCCGAACAACGAGGGCGTCTTCCGCGCCATCGAGGTCCTGGCCCTGCCCGGCACCATCACCAACATGCAGCTCCCGGCCGCCTGCGCCGCCCGCGGCCTCTCCGGCTTCCGCATGATGGATTGCGCGCTGGGCGCCCTCGCCGGAATGCTGCCCGATAAAATCCCCGCCGCGTCCGACGGCGGCAACACCGGCATCTCCATCGGCGGCTACGACGCCCAGCGCCAGCCGTTCATCTACGTGGAATTCGTCGCCGGCGCCTGGGGCGCCCGCCCCTGGGCGGATGGCGCCGATGGCCATTCCTCGCTCATGGCCAACATGGCCTCCTACTCCGTGGAGGTCACCGAATCCGAATACCCCGTCCAATGCCTGGCCTACGAACTGGTGCCGGACCGCGAAGGGGCAGGGCGCTTCCGCGGCGGCACCCCCTTCCGCCGCGACTACCGCTTCCTGGAAGCCGAAGCCACCCTCCAGGTCCGCTCCGACCGCCGCGAAATCCGCCCCTACGGCCTGCAGGGCGGCCAACCTGGCGCCCCCTCCACCAACATCCTCAACCCCGAGGGCGAGGCCCGCCTCCTCCCTTCGAAGCTCACCATGACCATCCGCCGCGGCGACGTCCTGCGCCACGAAATCGCCGGCCCCGGCGGCTGGGGCGACCCGCTGGACCGCGACCCCGAAGCGGTCCTGAAGGATGTCCGCAACGACATCGTCAGCCACGCCCGCGCCGAAGCCTGCTACGGCGTCGTCCTCCACGGCCGCACCATCGACCACGAAGCCACCGCCACCCGCCGCGCCGCCCTCCGCGCTGAACGCAACTGGACCGAACCCCCCGCCGTCAGCCGCACCCCCACCCACCCCAACGCCGACCGGCGGGAACTCTAGCCATGCCCGCCTTCCGTATCGGAATCGACATCGGCGGCACCTTCACCGACATCGTCCTGATGTCCCAGGACGGCAGCTTCCGCACCAAGAAGATTTCCTCCAGCGTCGAGAACTACGCCCGCGCCATCGCCGAGGGCCTGTCGGAGGCGCTGGCCGAATACGGCATCGAAACCCCCGCCATCACCGAACTCCGCCACGCCACCA
>CANHCJ010000517.1 GCA_947458025.1 Rhodospirillales bacterium
CCACCAGCGCGGCCAGGGCGAACAGGGCGAGCAGCCCCACATGCGCCCAGCCCGGCAGGCGGCGCGGCAGATCCAGGAAGGCGGCGCAGAGGAACAGGCCGGCCACGCCGATCAGCGGCCAGAGCGCGGGCCAGGCGCGCTCGAACCACAGCGCCAGCATCGCCAGGCGCCGGCGGCGGGCGACCCCGCGCAGCAGGGTGTCGAGGCTGTCCTGCGGGCGCGGGGGGATGATCATGCCGGGGTGCCTCGGATCACGTGCCAAAGAAGCCCGGGATCCGCTCCCCGGCCCAGATGTCCTCATGCAGCTGGCGGTCGCGCACCACCGCCCACTGGTCGCCATCCACCATCACGATCGGCAGCAGGGGGCGGGCGTTGTAGGTGGAACTCATCACCGCGCCGTAGGCTCCGGCATCAAGGATGGCCACGCGCGCGCCTTGCGCAAGGCGGGGCAGCGTGCGGTCGCGCGCGAAGGTGTCGCTGCTCTCGCAGATCGGGCCGACGATATCCACCACTTCCGTGGGGGCGGCGGCATCGGCGGCGGAGAGCGGGACGATGCCGTGATAGGCGTCGTACATCGCCGGGCGCACCAGGTCGTTCATCGCCGCGTCCAGCACCAGGAAGCGGCGCGTGGCGGGCGTGCCCTTGGCGATCGCCACCTCGGCCAGCAGCACGCCGGCGGGGCCGACCAGCCAGCGGCCGGGTTCCACCATCACCTGCACGCCGAGATTGTTGAAGGTGGCACGCACGGCGCCCGCGAAGGCCTCCACCGGGGCGTCGGGGTCGTCGCGGTAGCCGATGCCCAGGCCGCCGCCGCAATCGACGCGCGACACGGTGTGGCCGGCCGCGCGCAGGGCGCGGACAAGATCGGCCGTGCGGGCATAGGCGGCGCGGTACGGGGCGATGGAGAGTATCTGGCTGCCGATGTGCAGGGCGAGCCCCACCGGCTCCACCCCCGGCAGCGCCGCGGCGCGGGCATAGACGGCTTCGGCATCCGCATAGGCGATGCCGAACTTGTTGTCGGCCTTGCCGGTGGTGATCTTGGCGTGGGTGCCGGCATCCACATCGGGGTTGATGCGCAGGGCCACGCGCATGATGCGGCCCATGGAGCTGGCGATGGCGGAGATCACCTCCAGCTCCTGCGCGCTCTCGGCGTTGATCTGGCCGATGTCCTCGGCGATGGCGAGCCGGATCTCGCGCGCCGTCTTGCCGACGCCGGAGAAGACGATGTCCTTCGCGGGAACGCCGCCGGCCCGCGCGCGGCGCAGCTCGCCCTCGCTGGTCACGTCCGCCCCGGCGCCGCCGCGGGCCATGAGGTTCAGCACGGCGATGTGGTCGTTCGCCTTCACCGCATAGTGCAGGTGGGCGTTGGTGCCGGCCAGCGCGGCCTGCAGCTGGGCCAGGCGCGCGCGCATGGTGCCGGCGCCATAGACCCAGGCCGGGGTGCCGACCACGTCGGCAATGCGTTTCAGGGGCACACCCTCCAGCACCAGCCCGTCCTGGGCGTGCATGGAAAGATGCGGGCGCGCGGCGAGAAGCTCGGCAACGCTGGGGTCGGGAAGGTCGGAAACGGGGGCGGGATGGGCCATGGTGGCGGGAGCATAGGACAGCTTTGCGGGCGGCTGCCAGCGGATCGAGCGGCTTCAGGAAAGGGAGGAAGAATCTTCTTTTTCTGAAGAAAAAGAAGCAAAAAGACTTTTCGACCTTGGGCCGGGGCTAGCCACGGCGCAAACGGGGAAAAGTTTTTTGGTTCTTTTTTTCAAAAAAGAACCGCTTTCTTATATCGTCGTCATCGGCCCCCGCCTCGCCTCCCGCCCGGTCACCCCCGCATCCACCAGGGGGATATCGAACTCCGCGAACAGCGCCGCGCGGCCCGGGTAGCGCACGGTCATCGCCCGTTCGCTCAGCGCGTTGAGGCGGGCGAGCGGCGCGGTGGCCTCGATGTGGGCGATCCAGGCGGCGGCGCGCGGCCAGCGCCCGAGATCGGCCGGCACGCGGGACCAGCGCAGATTGGCGAAATGCACCGCGATGGCGAGGTCGGCGGTGCCGAGGCTGCCGGTGAGGAAGCCGGCGCCGGGGGCGAGCGCCTCCAGCACGTCCATGACCCCCGGCAGGTCCTCGGCGACGACGCGGGCCAGGGCGGCGTCGTCGCGGTCGGTCTTGAACAGGCCCGGGCGGGTGATGGCGGGGGCGAAGACGCCCCAGAGCAGCACGTCGCCCAGGCGGGTGTCGGCGAATTCCTCGGCCCAGCGGGCGCGGGCACGGTCGGCGATGGCGCGGGGCATGGTGGCGGTGCCGGGGTGCGCCTCGTCCAGGTACTCGCAGATCACGGTGCTGTCGGTCAGCACGAGGTCGCCGTCGATCAGCACCGGGATGCTGCGCAGCGGGGAGAGGCGGGTGAACTCGTCGTTGCCGAGGAAGGGCACCAGGGGGTCGAGGCGGTAGGGCAGGCCCTTCAGCTCCAGCACGGCCAGCACCTTGCGGACATAGGGCGAGACCGGGGTGCCGATGACGGTGAGGGGGGCGGTCATGGCGGGGCTCCTGCAGGGGACGGTTCGGTGTCGCTGCCGAGGAAGGCCTCCATGGCCGCCATTTCGGCGTCGAAGGCGCGGGCGAAGGCGGGGCTGTCGGGCCGGCCGGCGATGAAGCCGGGCCTGGCATCGAGCCCGTGGCGGGTGCGGGCGAGGGTGACCCAGCCGATCACGTCGTCCTGCCAGAGCAGCGGCAGGGCGTAGTAGCCGCGGATGCGCTTCGCGGCCGGGGTATAGGCCTCGAAGCGGTATTCCCAGCCCCAGAGATGCTCGAAGCGGCGGCGGCACCACACCAGCGGGTCGAAGGGGGCGAGGAAGCGCAGGGTTCCCGGCTGGGCGCGCGAAGGGGGCGGGACGTCGGCGGGGAAGAGGTAGCGCTGGCCGTCGAGCTCGGTGGCCTCCAGCAGGCCGCGGGCGAGCAGGGCGGCGACGGGGCCGGGGCGGTCCTGCGGGCCGACCGTGAGGCGGGCGACCTTGGCGGCCAGGCCGGTCAGCGTGGGCTGCGGC
>CANHCJ010000518.1 GCA_947458025.1 Rhodospirillales bacterium
GCCGTCCTCACCACGCTGGCCACCACCCCCGCCGCCACCGCCGCCGCCCCCGCCGGCCAGCCCCGCGCCGACGCCTCGGAGCCCTTCACCCCCCGCCGCCTCGCCGAACTCCGCGAAGCCGGCACCCCCGTCTTCCTCAACATGACCGCCGCCTGGTGCGTCACCTGCATCGTCAACGAGCAGGTCGCCATCGCCCAGCCCGCCATCCGCCAGGCCTTCGCCGCCGCCGGCGTCACCTACCTCAAGGGCGACTGGACCCGCCGCGACCCGGCGATCACCGAATACCTCCGCGCCATGGGCCGCGACGGCGTGCCGCTCTACGTCCTCTACCCCGGCCGCGGCGCCGCCCCGCACGTCCTGCCCCAGATCCTCACCGAACAGCGCCTGCTCGAGGAACTCGCCCGCGCCGGCCTGCGCACCGGCACCTAGTCCAGAACAGAAAAGGGAGACCCACCGTGACGACCCGCCGCCACCTGCTCGCCCTTCCCGCCCTCGCCCTGCCGCTCCTCCCCACAAGCGCCCGCGCCGCCGCCCCCGCGGCCACCGCCCCCTTGGGCACCCCCGCCATCGGCGCCGCCGCCCCCGCCTTCACCGGCACCGACAGCCACGGCGCCGCCATCTCCCTCGCCCAGTTCGCCGGCAAGCCGGTCGTCCTCGAATGGACCAACGACGGCTGCCCCTTCGTGCGCAAGTGGTACAACGGCGGCGCCATGCAGGACCTCCAGCGCCAGGCCGCCGCCATGGGCGCCGTGTGGCTCTCCGTCATCTCCTCCCCGCCCGGCGAGCAGGGCTTCGCCGAGGGCCCGCACGCCAACGAGCTCACCCGCACCCGCAACGCCGCCCCCACCCATGTCCTGCTCGACCCGGAGCAGCGCATCGCCCGCGCCTACGGCGCCACCGTCACCCCGCACATGTTCATCGTCGATGCCGCGGGAAAGCTCGCCTACATGGGCGGCGCCGACAGCATCCCCTCCTCCCGCATGGAGGACCTCGCCCGCGCCACCCCCCATGTGCGCGAGGCCCTCACCGCGCTCGCCGCCGGCCAGCCCATCCCCAACCCCGTCACCCGCCCCTATGGCTGCGTGATCAAGTACCGCCCCTCGGCCTGAGGCAGCACCCATGCCGCTCGACGCAACGCAAGGCGGCGGTGGCGGCGGCGATGGCCGCCCCGCCCGCAACGTGCTGGGCGGCCCGCTCGCCCCCTGCTCCTACAAGCCCGTCACCGGCTTCTTCCGCGACGGCTGCTGCCGCACCGGCCCGGACGACCACGGCAGCCACACCGTCTGCGCGGTCATGACGGCGGAATTCCTCGCCTACAGCCGTGCCGCCGGCAACGACCTCTCCACCCCCCTGCCGCACTATGGCTTCCCCGGCCTCAAGCCCGGCGACCGCTGGTGCCTCTGCGCCCCGCGCTGGCAGGAGGCGCTCGCCGCCGGCCGCGCCCCGCGCGTCGTGCTCGCCGCCACCGAACTCGGCGCCCTGGCCTGGTGCCGCCTGGAGGACCTGCGCGCCCACGCCATCGACTGAACGTCGCGCGGGATATCCGAATGTAAACACTGTCGCGGATTGTACCGCCGGCAAGGATTGGCCCCGGACCCGCGTGCCACTATACCGCTGACGGACCGCCGCCATCCGATGGCATGGCGCGACTCACCCGGCAACAACGGCGGATCACGGCGCGGCGATGGATATCCTCAAGCTCGCATTCGACATGTTCGTCGCCTTCTGGCGGCGCTGGCGCTTCCGCTACTTCCTCGCCCAGGCCTACCTCTCCTACTGGCGCAGCCTCCTGCGCCGCTCCAACCAGGTCATCAACACCTGGTCCAACGGCGCCCCGCTCGGCCGCCGCGTCGTCGTCTTCGTCCATTTCGACCTCGCCGGAGAGGTCCAGCCCTACCTGCTCGGCTACCTCCAGGCCCTGCGCGACCACGGCTTCGACATCGTCTTCGTCAGCAATTCCGGCAAGCTGGCCAAGGAGGCCCGCGCCACGCTGCAGCCGCTCTGCGCCGCCGTGCTCACCCGGCGCAATGTCGGCTACGATTTCGGCGCCATGCGCGACGGCCTGCGCTACGTCGCCTCGAAAACCAAGGACGTCGACCTGCTGCTGATCCTGAACGACAGCGTCTACGGCCCGCTCACCGACCTCGCCCCGCTGCTCGAAGGCATCGATTTCACCAAGGCCGATGTCTGGGGCGCCACCGAAAGCTACCAGAACCGCTACCACCTGCAGTCCTACTTCATCGCCGCCGGCCCCAAGGCCCTGTCCAGCAAGGCCTGGAACCGCTTCTGGAACTCGGTCCGCCCGGTGCAGAACAAGCTCTGGGTGATCCTGAACTACGAGGTCGGCATGACCCGCGCGATGCTCCGGTACGGCCTGCGCTGCGCCGCCGTGGTGCCCTACAAGGACCTCACCAGCCGCATCGACCCCACCCCCCTCGTCCGCAAGGGCCGCGACGAGCCGGAAGACAGCGACCCCTACATCATCAACCGCAAGGAACACCTGGAGCGCATCCTGGAGAACGCCTCCAACCGCATCCCGATGAACCCCACCGCGGAGCTGTGGCGCCAGCTGATGGAGCTGCGCTTCCCCTTCATCAAGCGCGAGCTGCTGCGCGACAACCCCGCCCGCGTCGTCGACCTCGCCGACTGGCGCGAAGTCGCCCGCGAAGCCTACGAGTCCGCCGACTTCGCCGTCATCGAGGACGACCTCCAGAAAGTCCTCCGCGACCGCACCCCCTGATCCCCGCCCACCGCGCGGCAAGAACGAAAGAAAGCGGCCACAGAGACACAGAGAAACAAGCCAAGGGAGAAGAACTCTTCCCCTTGTAGGGCGGGTCGCGAAGCGGACCCGCCATCGTCACGCCCCCCAAACCCCACCCGACCACCACCCACCCCTCCCTTGCCTTGCTCCTCCGTGCCTCTGTGTCTCTGTGGCCACTTTCTTGCTTACTTGCTTACTTCCTTTCCTCCCCCCGCAAGCGGGGGGAGCCAGAGGGGGGCGTCCCCCCAACAACCCCCTCAGAAAAATTTCCCC
>CANHCJ010000519.1 GCA_947458025.1 Rhodospirillales bacterium
CACCCTGCGCGGCCACACCCCGGGCAGGAAGGTCGTCACCGCCGCATGCCGCCCGGCCAGCCGGCGCAGCGCCGCCCCGTCGCGCCCGCGCACCGGCTGGGGGCAGGTGATGCCCCGCCCGGCCAGGTGCTCCATCAGCCCCAGGAACCACGGCAGCTCCGCCGGGTCCACGCGCTTCTCGTACAGCGTCAGGATGAAGTCCCCCGCCGTGGTGCGCAGCGAATAGTTGCTGTTCTCCACGCCCTCGGCGATGCCGCGGAACGCCACCGCGGCGCCGATGTCGTAATCCGCGAGGAACGCGGCCAGCGCCTCGTCGGACACTTCGGTATAGACGGCCATGGGATCAGTCCGCGGCAAGAGCGTGATCGTCGGAGGCGGATATCGCCGGAGACGTGAATCACGCGATCAAAAATGGGCCTACTTGGCCAGCTCGGCCGGCAGCTTGAACACCACGTCCTCCTGCGTCACCACCCGCTCGGCGATGCTCAGCCGGAAGCGCTGGCGCAGCCGGTCCACCAGCGCCTCCACCAGCACCTCGGGGGCGGAGGCGCCGGCCGTGATGCCCACCGTGCGCACGCCCTCCAGCAGCGACCAGTCCAGCGCGTCGGCGGTCGGCAGCAGCACCGCCCGCGCCGCCCCGGCCCGCTCCGCCACCTCGCGCAGCCGCTGGGAGTTGGAGGAATTGGCGCTGCCGATCACCAGCACCAGGTCCGATTCCTCGGAGATCGCCTTCACCGCCGCCTGGCGGTTGGTGGTGGCGTAGCAGATATCCTCGCGCTTCGGCCCCTGCATCGTCGGGAAGCGCTCGCGCAGCACCGCCACGATCTCGGCGGTGTCGTCCACCGAAAGCGTCGTCTGGGTCACGAAGGCCAGCTTGTCCGGGTCCGCCGGCTGAACCGCCCGCGCCTCGGCCACGTCCTGCACCAGCGTCATCGCTCCGGGCGGAAGCTGGCCCATGGTGCCGATCACCTCCGGGTGGCCGGCATGGCCGATCATCAGGATATGCCGCCCGCCATGGCCGAAATGCCGCTCCACCTCGCGATGCACCTTGGACACCAGCGGGCAGGTGGCATCGAGATAGGTGAGGTTGCGCCGCTCCGCCTCGGCCGGCACCGCCTTGGGCACGCCATGGGCGGAGAACACCACCGGCGCATCCGGCGGCACCTCCTCCAGCTCCTCCACGAACACCGCGCCCTGCGCCTCCAGCGATTCGACCACGGTGCGGTTGTGGACGATCTCGTGGCGCACGTACACCGGCCGCCCGTGGCGGCGCAGCGCCTCCTCCACGATGCGGATGGCGCGGTCCACGCCCGCGCAGAAACCGCGCGGGCCAGCGAGCAGCACGTTGAGGTGCGGCAGTGCGCCCGCATCGGGCGCGGCGGGGGAGGCAAGGTCTTGCATGTTGTCCATCGGCCGGGTCGGCGCCAGTATGCCCGCCCCGCCGGCGGCAAACAATCGCTCCGGCATGCCCCCCTGGAGTCGCCGATGCCCCGGTTCCGCCTGGCCGCCCCGCTCGCCCTGCTTGCCGCCGGCCTGCTCGCCGGCTGCGGCGACAGCGAGGGGAAGTTCGCCCCCACCTGCCCGCAGATCGCCCTGCTGGCCGAGGGCGCCGACCTCACCCGCTTCGCCGGCCAGGGGCGCGACATCCTGGACCGCGTGCTGGAAGGCCGGCTCACCGGCATCGACGGCACCTGCCAGGCCGCCCGCAACGGCGACCTCGTCGCCACCCTCCGGCTCCGCGCGGAGCTGCGCCGCGGCCCGGCCGCCCAGAACCGCACCGCCCAGGTGCCGTATTTCGTCGCCGTGCTGGATGGCGAGCGCATCGTGGACCGCCGCAGCTTCACCCTCGACGCCACCTTCCCCTCCAACGTCGATTCCGTGCGCCTCACCGGCGAGGAGCTGGAGCTGCGCTTCCCCGAACGCGCCGACGGCCGCTACCGCGTGCTGGTCAGCTTCCAGCTCACCCAGGACGAGCTCGCCTTCAACCGCCGCACCGCCGCGCGCTGATGCCCCCAGGCATTTCCAGAAGATGAGAGGACAAGAAAAAAAGAGACAGTTTTTCGAATTTTTAAACTGACCCCGCCATACGAAGGACCGTCTCAGCACCAGGGCGAACGGCGTGGCCATCACCTTCACCAACACCATCTTCGGCCCGGGCCTGTGGGGCGTGATCTACCTGTTCCACAACCAGGGAACGGTGGACTACGTCGCCCCGGACCGCATCGTGCTGAACGGCACCATCGACAGCATCGGCGACACCGTCGGCGTCATCTACAACGACGCCACCTACCACTTCACCGTCACCGCCTACGACAACACCGGCGCCCTCGTCCTGCAGTTCGGCACCAACTACTACGTCATCTCCAACGCCCCCCTCACCAAGGGCCAGATCCTCACCCTCACCACCGACGGCCCCGGCGACTACGCCCCCCCGCCCTGCTTCGCCGAGGGCACCCGCCTGCTCACCCGCCAGGGCGAGGTCCCGGTCGAGGAGCTCGCCCCCGGCGACGACGTGGTCGCCGTGCTCGCCGGCCAGCTCCTGCCCGTCGTCTGGGTCGGCCGCCGCACCGTCGACTGCTCGGCCGAAGACCACCCCGCCGAGATGTGGCCCATCCGCATCCGCGCCCACGCCTTCGGCCCCGGCCGCCCGCACCGCGACCTCTGGCTCTCCCCCGACCACGCCGTGCATGTCGACGGCATGCTGGTCCCGGTGCGCTACCTGGAGAACGGCGCCACCATCCTGCGCGAGCGCCGCCAGCGCATCACCTACTTCCACGTCGAACTCGCCCGCCACGACATCGTGCTCAGCGAGGGCCTGGGCAGCGAAAGCTACCTCGACACCGGCAACCGCGACGACTTCATCCGCCTGCGCCGCGAACCCGGCCAGACCGCCGAGGCCGCCCAGGAAGCCGCCCGCCAGGTCTGGGCCGAGCGCGGCTGCCTGCGTCTGGTCACCGAGGGTGCGGCGATCCGCACCGTGCGCACCAAGCTCGCCGCCCGCGCCGCCGCCCTCGGCCACGC
>CANHCJ010000520.1 GCA_947458025.1 Rhodospirillales bacterium
CTGGCCGGCGCAGCTGCCGGACCGGCCGCTGCGGCTGTTCACGCCGCCGGAGCCGATCGAGGCCACCGCGCCGGTGCCGGACGACCCGCCCTTGCTGTTCCGCTGGCGCGGGCGGGTGCACCGCATTCGCGCGGCGACGGGGCCGGAGCGCATCGCCGCGGAATGGTGGCGCCGCACGCCGGACCCGACGCGGCCGCTGCACGATTTCATCCGCGACTACTACCGGGTGGAGGACCAGCAGGGGGGGCGGTTCTGGGTGTTCCGCATCGGCCTCGTGGGGGCGCCGCGGTGGTTCGTGCATGGGGTGTTTGGGTAAGAAAGCATGTTCTTTTTTGAAAAAAAGAACCAAAAAACTTTTATCCGTTTGCGCCTCGTTCTCCCCCGGGAGAGCGAGGCGCAAAGTCGGAAAAGTCTTTTTGCTTCTTTTTCTTCAGAAAAAGAAGACTCTTGATGTCCTTCGCCGAACTCGTCTGCGCCACGCCGTTCTCCTTCCTGGAGGGCGCGAGCCATGCCGAGGAGCTGGTGCTGCAGGCGAAGCACCTGGGCCTCGCGGCACTGGGGATCGCGGACCGGAACACGGTGGCCGGCGTGGTGCGGGCGCATGAGGCGGCGAAGAAGGAGGGGCTGCGGCTGCTGGTCGGCGCCCGGCTGGCGTTTGCGGACGAGACGCCGGAGGTGGTGGCGTATCCGGTGGACCGCGCCGCCTGGGGGCGGCTGACGACGCTGCTGACGCTGGGCAAGCGGCGGGCCAGGAAGGGGGCGTGCGTGCTGACGCGCGAGGATCTCGCGGCGCATGCGCAGGGGCTGGTGGGGATCGTGCTCGGCGGCGAGGCGGCGGTGCTGCATGGGCTGCGGGAGGTGTTCGGGCGGCGCGCCTGGCTGGCGGCGCGGCGGGCGCATGGGGCGGCGGATGGGCGGGAGCTGGCGGCGCTGGCGGAGACGGGGCGGAAGGTGCGCATGCCGCTGGTGGCGACGCATGACGTGCTGTTCCACCATCCCGACCGCAAGATGCTGGCCGATGTGATGACCTGCATCCGGCTGGGCACCACGATCGAGCGCGCGGGGCTGGCGCTGGCGCCGCATGCGGAGCGGCATCTGAAGACGCCGGCGGAAACGGCGCGGCTGTTTCGGCGCTATCCGGAGGCGGTGGCGGCGAGCCTGGAGATTGTCTCGCAGGTGGAATTTTCGCTGGACCAGCTTGCCTACGAGTATCCCGACGAGCCGGTGCCGCCGGGGCGCACGGCGGACGAGCACCTGGCGGTGCTGGCCTGGGAGGGGGCGGGGCAGCGGTATCCCGAAGGCGTGCCGGCGCGGGTGCGCGCGACCATCGCCAAGGAGCTGGCGATGATCGCGCGGCTTGGCTATGCGCGGTATTTTCTCACCGTGCACGACATCGTGGGGTTCGCGCGCGGGCGCGGCATCCTGTGCCAGGGGCGCGGCTCGGCGGCGAATTCGGCGGTGTGCTTCGTGCTGGGGATCACCGCCGTCGATCCCACGGAAATTGATCTGCTGTTCGAACGGTTTGTCTCGGCGGAACGGCGCGAGCCGCCGGATATCGACGTGGATTTCGAGCATGAGCGGCGCGAGGAGGTGATCCAGTACATCTACGCCCGCTACGGCGCCGACCGCGCGGCGATCGCGGCCACCGTGATCCATTACCGGCCCAAGATGGCGATCCGCGAGGTGGGCCGGGTGATGGGGTTGTCGGAGGATACGACTGGGATTCTCTCGTCGCAGAGCTGGGGCAGCCGGTCGGGCGGCGGGGAGCTGTGGTCGCCGGAGCGGCTGGCGGAGGTGGGGCTGGAGGGGGAGAGCCCGGCCTTGCAGCGCACCCTGCAGCTGGCGCGCGAGCTGATCGGGTTTCCGCGCCACCTCTCCCAGCATGTCGGCGGGTTCGTGCTGACGCGCGGGCCCCTGATCGAGACGGTGCCGATCGGGCCGGCGGCGATGGAGGACCGGTATTTCATCGAGTGGGACAAGGACGACATCGACGCGCTGGGCATCATGAAGGTGGATGTGCTGGCGCTCGGCATGCTCACCTGCATCCGCAAGGCCTTCGCGTTGCTGCGCGCGCGGGGCTGGCCGATCACCGATCTGGCCGACGTGCCGCGGGAGGATGCGGCGGTGTACCGGATGCTGTCGCGCGGGGATTCCGTGGGCGTGTTCCAGGTGGAAAGCCGGGCGCAGATGAACATGCTGCCGCGGCTGCGCCCGGCGAAGTTCTATGACCTGGTCATCGAGGTTGCGATCGTGCGGCCCGGGCCGATCCAGGGCGACATGGTGCACCCCTACCTGCGCCGGCGGCAGGGCAAGGAGGCGGTGCACTTCCCCTCGCCCGATCCCGCGCACGGGCCGGCGGACGAGCTGGAGCGGGTGCTGGGCAAGACGCTGGGCGTGCCGCTGTTCCAGGAGCAGGCGATGCGCATCGCCATCGAGGCGGCGAAGTTCACGCCCGAGGAGGCGAACGCGCTGCGCCGGGCGATGGCGACGTTCCGCCACGTGGGCACGATCAACACCTTCTTCGGCAAGATGGTGGATGGCATGGCGGCGCGCGGCTACGACCGCGACTTCGCCGAGCGCTGCTTCCGGCAGATCGAGGGGTTCGGCACCTACGGGTTTCCCGAAAGCCATGCCGCCAGCTTCGCGCAGCTGGTGTACGTCTCCGCCTGGCTGAAATGCCACCACCCCGCCGCGTTCGCCTGCGCGCTGCTGAACAGCCAGCCGATGGGGTTCTATGCCCCGGCGCAGATCGTGCGCGATGCGCGCGAGCACGGGGTGCTGGTGCGCGGGATCGACGTTCTTGAATCGGAATGGGATTGCGCGGTGGAGGCGGCAGGCAAGGGCGTGGCGCTGCGGCTCGGCTTCCGGCTGATCGAGGGGTTCCGGGAGGACTGGGTGCGGCGCCTGGTGGCGGGGCGGCCCTTCGTCGATTTCGCGGCGCTGGCGCGGGCGGGCCTGCCGCGGGCGGCGCTGGTGATGCTGGCCGAGGCCGACGCGCTGCGCGAGCTGGGGCTGGA
>CANHCJ010000521.1 GCA_947458025.1 Rhodospirillales bacterium
AAGTGGCTTGCCTGCGCCAGGCTTCGAATGGCCGCTCCGGCAAGCCACTTATCCACACTCTAACAAACATAGTGGCTGACACAGGCCTACCCGAAACCCTTAGCTAGGCCAGCCCCAAAGTTTTTTGGTTCTTTTTTTCAAAAAAGAACGTCTTGCTTATGCTGCCTTGGCCAGCGTCACGCCCGAAGCATCGAACGCCGCAAACAGCTTGCCCTCCTGCTCGGCAGAAAGCTTCAGGTGCGGCGGGCGGATGATGGTCCAGTCCGCGTTGCCGGTGTTGCGCGCCACCAGGGATTTCAGCGCCGGGATGAGCGGCACGGAGGTGACCGCCTTGCGGATGGCGGTGAGCGTCACCTGGGCCTTTTCGCCCTCGGCGTTGTTCCAGTTGGAGTAGACGCGCTGGCTCACCGCGCAGCCCACGTTGGAGGCGGCGGTGATGCAGCCGGCGCCATTGGCGTTGAGGGTGGCGTGCAGCAGCGAGTCGTCGCCGCAATAGACCTCGAAGCCCTCGGCGGCGAAGGCGTCGGCGTAGCCCTTCGTGTTGGCCCAGTCGCCGGTGGAGTCCTTGATGCCCTTGAACTTGCCCGGGTAGGCGCGCAGCAGCCGCTCGATAAGGGCGTTGGTGATGGGCACGGCGGACTGGGCGGGGAAGTGGTAGAAGAACAGCTTGATGTTGCCGCCGACGCGCTGGACGACCTCGGAGTAGTAGGCGAACAGGCCATCCTCCGACGGGCCCTTGTAGAAGAAGGGCGGCAGCAGCAGCACGCCGCGGACACCGAGTTCCTCGGCGCGCCGGGTGAGCAGCACGGTATCGGGGATGGCGGTGGTGCCGCAGCCGGGCAGCAGGGTGGCGGCGGGGATGCCGCGCTCGACCATGCCTTCCATCACCGCGATGCGCTCGGAGATGCCGAGCGAGTTGGCCTCGCCAGTGGTGCCGAGGATGCCCAGGCCGTTGCAGCCATTGGCGAGCAGCCACTTGGAGTGGGCGGCCATGCGGTTGAGGTCGATCGAGAGGTCGGCGTGGAAGGCGGTGAGCACCGCCGCGTTCACGCCGCCGAAGAGGGCATCCTTGAGCATTCAGGTGGTCTCCCGTTTGGATCCAGTGGCCGGCTTGCGGGGGCGCGGAAGCTTGCCCGGCCAGTCGACGAGGTGGTGATCGAGCGGGCCGGCGTCGCGTTCGCCCACGGCGCGGCCGCGGACGGAGATGCCGGCTTCATGCACGGTGTCGGGGTTGCCGGAGACGAGGGGGTGCCACCATTGCAGCGGCTTGCCCTCGGCGAGCAGGCGATAGGCGCAGGAGGGCGGCAGCCAGTCGATGCTGCGGACCTCGGCGGGGGTGAGGGTGACGCAATCCGGCACGTAGCGGTGGCGGGTGGCGTATTTGGTGCACTGGCAGGTGTCGAGGTTCAGCAGGCGGCAAGCGACGTTGGTGAAGCCGAGCTCTTCCGTGACCTCGTAGCGCAGCTTGTGCAGGCAGCAGCGGCCGCATCCGTCGCACAGGGATTCCCACTCCTCGCGGGACATCTCCTCGAGGGTCTTGGTCTGCCAGAAGGGTGTGGGCGCGCTCATCGGCGCGGAAACTAGCCCGGCCTTGGGCAGGCGGCTACAGGGGTGTGGCTATTGCCCCTGCTGGGCGAGCTGGCCGAGCACCTCGCGCAACGGATCGGCGCCGGGGTTGTTGCCCTGGCGGTTGAGGATGATCTGCTGCGGGGAGAGGTACTGGCCGTAATAGGCCTGGTTCCATTCCGTGCGCTGGGAGATCAGCGAGCCATCCAGCGCGATGCCGGCAAACAGGCCGCGGGCCTGGGCGAAGGCGACGATGTCGGCCCGCAGCGCGGCAGTGGTGGCGCCGGAGACGCCGGCGCCGTAGTTGGCCACGGCCACGGAGGCGTCGGCGCCGATCTTGAACTGGCTGTCCATCAGGGCAGTGAGGCCCTTGTCGGTGAGGACGATGAAGGCGATCTGCGCATCCTGCACGCCAATCTGGAAGCCGATGCTGCCGCTGCCGAAGCCGTAGAAGGCCGGGTTGGTCCAGGCGCCGTTGACGTTGCCGACCAGCACGCAGCTGCCCATCTGGCCGCCGATGATGAAGCCGGCCTTGAAGACCTGCGGGCAGATCATGATGCCCTTGGCGTTCTTCAGCAGGCGGCGGCCCTCGGGGTTCACCTGGTCGGAGAACATCTCCTGCACGGAGAGCGTGGCGCGGTCGACCAGCGTCTGCTGCTCGGTCTGGGCGCGGGCGGGGGCGGCCCCGAGCGCAGCCAGGAGTGGCAGAAGGAGCATCAGCCCGAACAGGCGGCGGAACATGGCGGTCTCCCGATGATCGGCGCGGGGCAGGCATAGCCAGTTGGGCCGCGTCGGTTCAACAAGCACTTGCCGCCACTCCTTGAAGTGTGACAGCACATCGTGGCAGCCCCGTGGCGCCTTGCAGGAGCACGCACCCCCATGGCCGGACTTCCGATCGCCCGTGCCGCGATCCGCGGCGAGATCCTCGCCTGGCTCGAGACCTTCGCGGGCTTCGTGCGCGAGGTGGACTATGCCGGGGCGCGGCCGATGTGGCACCCGGATGTGCTGGCCTTCGGCACCTACAACGACGTGATCCAGGGGCTGGAAACCGCGATCGCGACGCAGTGGGACAATGTGTGGCCGCGCACGGCGCGGTTCGCGTTCAACCTGGCGAACACGCACGTGCTGGCCGCCGCCGATGGCGGCATGGCCGTGGCGGTGACGCCCTGGACCAGCACGGGATACGCCGAGGACGGCACGGAATTCGACCGGCCGGGGCGCGCCACGATGGTGTTCGCGCGCGACGGCGGCGCCTGGCGCTGCGTGCACTCGCACATGTCGCTGAACCGCGGCGTGCCGCAGGCAAGCCATGGCACGCGGGCAGTGAAGGCACGGTAGGAAAGGCCAGGGGGCTTTGCCCCCTGGACCCCCACCAGGGACCTGAGGTCCCTGGACCCGCTCGACTTTTTCCCATGGCCGAGAGGTGGGCCTCTCAGGAC